>JBDNHW010000080.1:0-4343 GCA_041688625.1 Pseudoxanthomonas sp. | reverse complement strand
GATGACATCGTTCTCGAACACCTGCTCGGCCAGAAGCTTCTTCAACCGGGTGTTCTCGGACTCCAACTCCTTCAGCCGCTTGGCATCCGACACCGTCATCCCGCCGAACTTGCTGCGCCATAGGTAGTACGAGGCTTCACTTAACCCGTGCCGGCGGCACAGGTCCTTGATCGCCATGCCGGCATCGGCTTCCCGCAGAAATCCGATGATCTGTTCTTCCGTAAATCGCTTCTTCACGTCCAATCTCCTGGTCCGGCGGGATTGGACTCCAAATCACTGCGCTACTCAAAAGCGGGGGGACGTCGGCGGTGCAGCAGGCGGTACAACGCCGGCAGCACCAGCAGGGTCAGCAGGGTCGAGGAAATGATGCCGCCGATCACCACCGTGGCCAGTGGGCGCTGAACCTCGGCCCCGGTGCCGACATTGAGCGCCATCGGCAGGAAGCCCAGGCTCGCCACCAGCGCGGTCATCAGCACCGGGCGCAGACGGGTCAGCGCGCCATCGACGATCGCCTCGTGAAGCGGATCGCCGTCACTGCGCAGCTTGCGGATGAAGCTGACCATCACCAGCCCGTTGAGCACCGCTACCCCCGACAGCGCGATGAAGCCGACGCCGGCGGAGATCGAAAAGGGTATGCCCCGAAGCCACAGCGCCAGCACGCCACCGGTGAGCGCCAGCGGCACGCCGCTGAACACGATTGCCGCGTCCCGGGCCGAACCGAACGCCAGGAACAGCAAGCCGAAGATCATGATCAGGGTGACCGGCACCACCACCGTCAACCGGTTCGCGGCCGAGATCAGCTGTTCGAAGGTGCCGCCGTACTCGATCCAGTAACCGGTCGGCAGCGTCACTTCGGCCCCGACCTGCGTACGCAGCTCCTCGACGAACGAGCCCATGTCACGGCCGCGCACGTTGGCGGTGACCACCACCCGGCGCTTGCCGTTCTCGCGGCTGATCTGGTTGGGGCCGAGGGCGAGCTCGATGTCGGCGACCTCGCCCAGCGGCACATACCCCGGGCCGCTGTCGCTGCCATCGACCGATACGCTGTCCTGCGCACCGGGCAATGGAATCGGCAGCAACGCCAGTGCGTTGGCATCCTGCCGCTGCGCCTCCGGCAGCCGCACCACGATGTCGAAGCGGCGGTCGCCCTCGAACACCTGTCCGGCCACCGCGCCGCCCATCGCGATGGACACCGTGTCCTGCACGTCGGCCACGGACAGCCCGTAACGCGCCAGCGCGGCGCGGTCGGGCGTGACCGTCATCAGCGGCAGGCCGGTGATCTGTTCCAGCGTGACGTCGGACGCGCCGGCAATGCGCTGGGCAATCTCCTCGACCTGCCCGCCGACCGTGGTCAGTTGCTCCAGGTCATCGCCGAAGACCTTGATCGCGACCTCGGCGCGCACCCCGGCGATCAGCTCGTTCATGCGCATCTGTACCGGCTGGGTGAACTCGTAGTTGTTGCCGGGAATCTCGCGCACCGCCGCTTCCAGTTCGGCCACCAGTTCGGTCTTGGGCTTGCGCGGGTCGGGCCAGTCGGCGCGATCCTTGATGATGATGAAGGTGTCGGCAACGGAGGGTGGCATCGGGTCGGTGGCGACCTCGGCGGTGCCGATCTTGGCGAATACCTGGGAAACTTCCGGAAACTCCTTGATCCGCGCTTCCAGCTGCTCCTGCATGCCGATCGCCTGGGTCAGGCTGGTGCCGGGGATGCGCAGTGCGTGCAGGGCGATGTCGCCTTCGTCCAGTTGCGGGATGAACTCCGCGCCGAGTCGGGTAAACAGCAGGCCGGCGGCGATGGTCAGGAGGGCGGCACCGGCTACCACTGGCACGCGCCAGGCCAGCGCACGGTGGAGCAATGGCGCGTAGACGCGCTTCATGCCGCGCATCGCCCGGGTTTCGGTCTCATCGACCTTGCCGGTGACGAACAGCGCGACCATCGCCGGTACGAAGGTCAGCGACAGCGCCATCGCCGCAGTGAGTGCGATGACCACAGTAATGGCCATCGGGTGGAACATTTTTCCTTCAACCCCGGTGAGCGCGAAGATCGGCAGGTACACCGCAGTGATGATGAACAATCCGAACAGGCTCGGCTTGATCACTTCGGCGCTAGCGCTGGCGGCAAGCTCAAAACGCTCTTCGCGGCCCAGCAGCCGGCCCAGCCGGTGCTGGGCTTCGCCGAAGCGGCGCAGGCAGTTCTCCACGATGATCACCGCGCCATCGACGATCAGCCCGAAGTCGAGCGCGCCCAGGCTCATCAGGTTGGCCGAGACCTTGTTCTCGACCATGCCGGTGATGGTCAGCAGCATGGTCACCGGGATCACCGCCGCGGTGATCAGCGCGGCGCGCAAGTTACCGAGCAGCACGAACAGCACCACCACCACCAGCAACGCGCCTTCGAGCAGGTTCTTGCGCACGGTGGCGATGGAACGGCCGACCAGGTCGGTGCGGTCGTAGACGGCGGTCGCGTTGACCCCGTCGGGCAGGGTGGCGTCGATCTCTGCCAGCTTGTCGGCCGAACGCTGCGCGACCGCGCCGCTGTTCTCGCCGACCAGCATGAACACCGTACCCAGCACGACTTCCTCGCCGTCCTTGGTGGCCGCGCCCGTGCGCAACTGGCTGCCTTCGATCACGGCGGCCACATCGCTGATCCGCAGCGGCAGGCCGTCGCGGGTGGCGACCACGATCTGGGCGATCTCCGCCGCGTCCGACACCTGGCCCGGTACGCGGATCAGGACCTGTTCGCCGGAGCGCTCGATGTAGCCCGCGCCGACGTTGGCGTTATTGCGCGCCACCGCATCGAGCAAGTCGCGGAAATCCAGTTCGTAGGCGAGCAGCTTGGCGGGGTCCGGGGTGATGTGGAACTGGCGCACGAAGCCGCCGATCGTGTTGACCTCGGTGACGCCTTGCAGATTGCGCAACTGCGGCCGCACCACCCAGTCCTGCAGCGTGCGCAGCGAGGTCGGCGTCCATGGATTGCCGTCGGCGTCAGTGGCGCCGGGTTCGGCATCGACCGTGTACATGAAGATCTCGCCCAGTCCGGTCGCGACCGGGCCGAGGTTCGGTTCTATACCGGCGGGCAGTTGCGAGGCCGCCTGCTGCAGCCGCTCGGCGACCTGCTGGCGGGCGAAGTAGATGTCGGTGCCGTCCTCGAACACCGCGGTGACCTGCGACAGGCCGTAACGCGAGATCGAGCGGGTGTATTCGAGCCGCGCCAGGCCGGCCAGCGCGGTCTCGACCGGATAGGTCACGCGCTGTTCGGATTCCAGCGGCGAGAACCCCGGCGCCTCGGTGTTGATCTGCACCTGGACGTTGGTGATGTCCGGCACCGCGTCGATGGCAAGGCGCTGGTAGTTGAAGATCCCCAGCGCGGACAGCGCCAAGACAATGACCAGCACCAGCCAACGGTGGGCGATGGCGGCGCGGATGATGCGTTCGAGCATGACGGTGTCCTCAGGAGTCTCTGAAAGCCGGAACCCGGGCTGTCATCCCCGCGAAGGCGGGGACCCAGCGACTTGGGTTCTTTGAAGCAACGGCTCTGGGTTCCCGCCTTCGCGGGAATGACGATCTATGAAATCGGGATTCTTGACGTTCACTCAATGGTCGTGGCTGGCTCCGGACTTCTCGATGTCGGCCTTGATCAGGAAGCTCTGCCCGGTGACGTAGCGGGTGTCGGGCTTGAGGCCGCCAAGCACCTCGACGTACTCGCCGTCGCGCGCGCCCAGCTCGAGCATGCGCACCTCGTAGGTCGGACCGACCTGCGCGAACACCACGGTGAAATCGCGGAAGCGCTGCAGGCCGGATTCCTTCACCGCCAGCGGCACGCGCTTTTCGGCGATCGTGACCTCGCCGCCGACCGTCATGCCGGGCCGCCAGCGGCCGTCCGGGTTGGGCAGCTGCGCGCGCGCGACGACGCTCTGGCCGCTTGTCGCCAGCGGCAGCAGCATGTCGATCACGGTGTCGTCCTGGATGTCGCCGGTAGCGGCGGAGATCCGCACCGGCTGGCCGGCAGACAGCTGCGCCGCGCTTTCGCCGATCGCGTGCAGTTCCACCCAGACCTCGGACAGATCGGCCAGTTCGACCAGGACGCTGCTGTCGCTTGCGAAGTCGCCGACGTTGGTGTTTCGCACCAGCACCACGCCATCGATGGGCGCGGTCACGGTGTAGCTGCGCATGCTCTGGTTAGCCTCGACCACCACCAGCGGCTGGCCGCGACGCACGCGGTCGCCCTGCTGCACCCGCATCGCACGCACCGTACCCGGGAAGCGTGCCTTGACCTGTGCATGGCGGCTGTCGTCGATGGTGATGCGGCCGCTCAGTTGCACCGTGTCGCGGATCAGCGCCGG
>JBDNHW010000079.1:0-10007 GCA_041688625.1 Pseudoxanthomonas sp. | reverse complement strand
GCCGGGCGACAACGTGAAGATGGTGGTGACGTTGATCAACCCGGTGGCGATGGACGAAGGCCTGCGTTTTGCAATCCGTGAAGGCGGCCGCACGGTCGGCGCCGGCGTGGTGGCCAAGATCCTCAAGTGACGCATTGACCCGGGCGCCCAGGCGCCCGGCTTGGTCAACGCGTCATCCCCGAATGCTTCTGTCGGGAGTCGCTCTACAACAGCCGCAAGGCTAGTCATCCAGCGACTTGATTACGTGCGCTGGCGGGCCGACATCTTCGGTCCGCCTTCGCCGTCTCAAGGGTAGGCAAACAAATCAAAACGCGTCAGTAGCTCAACTGGCAGAGCAGCGGTCTCCAAAACCGCAGGTTGTAGGTTCGAGTCCTACCTGGCGCGCCATCTGGAACACGCAGCCGAGGTTTTCGCGGTTGCGGCCGCAGTCAAACTGAAGAGACGGATGAACAGCAAGGTCGAACATTCGAAAGCCGCCACCACATCGGCGGGCGATATTGCCAAATACGCCCTCGCCGTAGTCTTGGTGCTGGGCGGCCTGGTGGTCTGGTGGTGGTTCGAGGGCCAGTGGCAGGCGCCGGTGCGCGCCGCCGCCGTGGTGGCCGGCCTGCTGCTTGGCTTGCTGGTCTTCATGATGACCGCCAAGGGTCGCGAGAGTCGCGAATTCCTGGCCGAGGCGCGCTTCGAGCTGCGCAAGGTGGTCTGGCCGACACGCCAGGAAGCGCTGCGCATGACCTGGGTGGTCGCGATCGTGGTGGTCATCATCAGTCTGATGCTGGCAGCCTTCGACTGGGTCATCCAGGGGTTGCTGGAAGTGTTCTTTGGTCTGGGTCGTTGAGGAGAAATCTGCAGTGAAGCGTTGGTATGTCGTACACGCATATTCGGGATTCGAGAAGTCGGTGGCGCAAGCGCTGCGTGATCGCATCGTCCGTAACGAGATGCAGGAACGCTTTGGCGATGTGCTGGTCCCGACCGAGGAAGTGGTCGAGATGCGCGCGGGACAGAAGCGCCGCTCCGAGCGCAAGTTCTTCCCCGGCTACGTGCTGGTGCAGATCGAGACCCACGAAGAGGCGGGCATCCCGCGTATCGACAACGAAAGTTGGCACCTGGTGAAGGAGACTTCCAAGGTCCTGGGCTTCATCGGCGGCACCGCCGATCGTCCGCTCCCGATCACCGACCCGGAGGCCGATGCGATCCTGCAGCGCGTCCAGGACGGAGTCGAGAAGCCGCGTCCGAAGGTGCTGTTCGAGCCGGGCCAGATGGTGCGCGTCACCGAGGGCCCGTTCAACGACTTCAACGGCGTGGTCGAGGAAGTCAATTACGAGAAGAGCAGGGTCCGCGTGGCGGTCCTGATCTTCGGCCGCTCCACTCCAGTGGAGCTTGAATTCGGCCAGGTCGAGAAGGCCTGAGCCAGGCGGGAGCAGGGAACAGGGAACAGCGAATGACACCTTCGTGGTGTGTCATTCCCCGTTTCCCGCTCCCGGTTCCCTGTTTCAACCAACGGAGGAGTCCCGCAGTCGATCCCGACGTGCAGACGCTTGAACTCCAGGAGTAAATCAAGATGGCGAAGAAAGTAGTCGGTTACATCAAGCTGCAGGTGAAGGCTGGCCAAGCCAATCCGTCACCGCCGGTCGGCCCTGCGCTGGGCCAGCGCGGCCTCAACATCATGGAATTCTGCAAGGCGTTCAACGCCGCCACGCAGAAGCTGGAGCCGGGCCTGCCCACTCCGGTCATCATCACCGCCTATTCGGACCGTACCTTCACCTTCATCACCAAGAGCACGCCCGCGAGCGTCCTGCTGAAGAAGGCCGCAGGCATCAGCTCCGGTTCCAAGCGCCCCAACACCGAGAAGGTGGGCAAGGTCACGCGCAAGCAGCTCGAGGACATCGCCAAGGCGAAGGAAGCCGACCTGACTGCAGCGGAGCTGGAAGCGGCGGTTCGTACGATTGCGGGTTCCGCCCGCAGCATGGGTCTGACGGTAGAGGGCTGAGACGATGGCACAGAGCAAGCGACAGAAAGCGATCCAGGCCGCGGTCACCCCCGGCAAGGTGTATTCCATTGACGACGCGCTGAAGATCGTCAAGGACCACAGCAAGACCAAGTTCGTCGAAGCCGTCGACGTGGCCGTGCGCCTTGGCGTCGACGCCAAGAAGTCCGACCAGCAGGTGCGCGGCTCGACCGTGCTGCCTGCCGGCACCGGCAAGTCGGTTCGCGTGGCGGTGTTCGCACCGGCCGGCGCCAAGGCCGACGAAGCCATCGCCGCCGGCGCCGAAGCCGTGGGCATGGACGACCTGGCCGAGAAGATGCTGGCTGGCGACCTGAACTACGACGTGGTCATTGCCACGCCGGACGCCATGCGCGTGGTCGGCAAGCTGGGCCAGGTGCTGGGTCCGCGTGGCCTGATGCCCAACCCGAAGGTCGGCACCGTATCGCCGAACCCGGCCGAGGCGGTGAAGAACGCCAAGTCGGGCCAGGTCCGCTACCGCACCGACAAGGCCGGCATCATCCACTGCACCCTGGGCAAGGCCAGCTTCGACGAGGCCTCGCTGAAGGGCAACCTGCAGGCGCTGCTGGCCGACCTGGTGAAGGCCAAGCCGGCCACCGCCAAGGGTCAGTACCTGCAGAAGGTTTCGGTCAGCTCGACCATGGGCCCCGGCATCACCGTCGACCTGGCCTCGCTGGCCGTCAAGTGACGATCTGGCCCGCGCGCTCAGCGCGCGGGCCAGATCGTCATCCCCGCGAAGGCGGGGAGAGCTTTACAACAGCCGAAAGGCTGGTCATCCAGTGCCTCATCGCGCTGGATTGCAGGGCATGCAGTTTGTTGTAGTCAAAAACGAAAGTCGCTGGGTCCCCGCCTTCGCGGGGATGACGGCCAGGCAAGAGAGTCGAAAGATCCAGATTCAAGGGTAGAGGCCCCAACGCCTCCACCTGCAACAAAATTTTGAGGGCAATCGCCACGGCTTCGGCCCGATGCGATGGCTGTCAAAGACCGCAGGCGCGGTCAGCGCGCATCGACGACGGGCAGGGAAGCTCAGGTAGGCAGGGAGTCGCCGTCGATGCAAGCGGGGTCGCTTAATTCGGTTCCTTCGGGGATCGGGCCGGCGTAGATGGTGCCGCCTTCTGGAAGTTCTCTGGAAAGGCCACCACCGGGATGCCATCCGGCGTCCCCGGTGCCCAGGACGGGCACCGCCCAGGACCGCAAACGGCCATCCGGCCGCAAGCGGAGTTCATTTGGAGGAGTGTATGGCTCTAAATCTGACTCAGAAGCAAGAAGTTGTAGCCGAACTGGCAGACGTCGCCGCCACGGCCCACTCCTTGATTGCTGCCGAGTACGCAGGCATCACGGTCAGTCAAATGACCACGATGCGCAAGAAGGCTCGCGAAAACGGTGTGTACTTGAGAGTCGTCAAGAACACCCTGGCCTCGCGCGCCGTGCAGGGAACCGACTACGAGTGCGTTCAGGACTTGCTGGTTGGCCCCCTGCTGTATGCGTTCTCGACCGAGGAACCCGGCGCGGCCGGTCGACTCATCAAGGAATTCGCCAAGGGCAACGACAAGCTGCAGCCGAAGATCGTCTCGATGGGTGGCCAGCTGTATCCGGCCAGCCACGTCGACGTGTTGGCTTCGCTGCCGACCCGCGATCAGGCCCTGGCCATGCTGGCGCGCGTACTTGCCGAACCGGCAAGCATGTTCGCCCGCGCGATCAAGGCTGTGGCCGACCAGCTTGGCGAAGGCCAGCCCGTAGCGGAGGCCCCGGCGGAAGCCGCGACCGAAGCAGCGGCTGACGTCCCGGCCGAAGCAGCGGCTGACGCCCCGGCCGAAGCAGCGAGCGAAACGGCAGCGGAAGCCCCGGCCGAAGCAGCGGCTGACGCCGCAGCTGAAACCCCGGCAGCCCCAGCCGATCCGGCCTGAGTTCTTCGCAGTTCACTGAAACCCATCCCAGAAAATTTTCGAAGGTAATCAATATGTCACTGTCCAACGAACAGATCGTGGAAGCCGTCGCCGAAAAGACCCTCATGGAAGTCATGGAGCTGGTCCGGGCGATAGAAGAGAAGTTCGGCGTCTCCGCCGCCGCTGCGGTCTCGGCCGCTGCCGGTCCGGCTGCCGACGCTGCCCCGGTCGAAGAGCAGACCGAGTTCACCGTGGTGCTGAAGGCGATCGGCGAGAAGAAGGTCGAGGTCATCAAGGCCGTCCGTGCCATCACCGGCCTGGGCCTGAAGGAAGCGAAGGACCTCGTCGAAGGCGCCCCGCAGACCGTAAAGGATGCGGTCTCCAAGGACGACGCCGCGAAGTTCAAGAAGGACCTCGAAGCCGCCGGTGCGACTGTCGAAGTGAAGTAAGCGGTATCCGTCGCCTGTCTTCAAAGGTGGCAGACCGAGGCCGGGGGCGAAAGCCCCTGGCCTTCGGTCGTTGTGGCAGGACCGGCTGACCTGGTTGGTCGGCGCTCAGCGGCAGGGGCGCAGGATGCAGGGTCGGCGCAGTTCATCGACGGCAAGTAATACCCAAAAAACCCGAGTTGGTAGTTGGAAGTAGCAAGAGAAGGCGTGCTGGTGCCGGCAATACCAGCGACTTCCAACTGACGATTTTCCCGTTCTTCCCAGAATGTTCCCCCAGGGCCGCGGACGCGCGGTCCGCCGATGCTAGAGGCATAGTCACCATGGCTTATTCGTTCACCGAAAAGAAGCGTATCCGCAAGGATTTCGGCAAGCAGCGCACGATCCTCGAAGTGCCGTTCCTGCTCGCCATCCAGGTCGATTCATACCGTGAGTTCCTGCAGGAGGACGTGGAGCCCTCCAAGCGGGTCGACCACGGCCTGCATGCGGCGCTGAAGTCGGTGTTCCCGATCTCCAGCTACAGCGGCAACGCCGCGCTCGAGTACGTGGGCTACAAACTGGGCGATCCGGTGTTCGACGAGCGTGAGTGCCGCAACCGCGGCCTCAGCTACGGCGCGCCGCTTCGCGTGACCGTGCGCCTGGTGATCTACGACCGGGAGTCCTCGACCAAGGCCATCAAGTACGTGAAGGAGCAGGAGGTCTACCTCGGCGAGATTCCGCTGATGACCGAGAACGGCACCTTCATCGTCAACGGCACCGAGCGCGTCATCGTCTCGCAGCTGCACCGCTCGCCGGGCGTGTTCTTCGACCACGACCGTGGCAAGACCCACAGCTCGGGCAAGCTGCTGTACAGCGCCCGCATCATTCCGTATCGCGGCTCGTGGCTGGACTTCGAGTTCGACCCGAAGGACGCGCTGTTCACCCGTATCGACCGTCGCCGCAAGCTGCCGGTGACCATCCTGCTGCGCGCGCTGGGCTACAACAACGAAGAAATGCTCAACGAGTTCTTCGACATCAACACCTTCCACATCCTGCCCCATGGCGAAGGCGTGCAGCTGGAGCTGGTCGCAGAGCGCCTGCGCGGCGAGACCCTGAACTTCGACCTGGTCGACGGCGACAAGGTCATCGTCGAGGCCGGCAAGCGCATCACCGCGCGCCACGTCAAGCAGCTCGAGCAGTCCGGCATCGCCGCGCTGGCCGTGCCTGACGACTACCTGATGGCCCGCATCCTGTCGCACGACGTGATCGACGCGGCCACTGGCGAGCTGCTGGCCACCGCCAACGACGAGATCACCGAAGAGCAGCTGGCCCTGTTCCGCAAGGCCGGTGTCGACGCCGTGGGTACGCTGTGGGTCAACGACCTGGATCGTGGTCCTTACATCTCCAACACCCTGCGCATCGATCCGTCCAAGACCCAGCTCGAAGCGCTGGTCGAGATCTACCGCATGATGCGCCCCGGCGAGCCGCCGACCAAGGACGCCGCGCAAAATCTCTTTCACAACCTGTTTTTCACCTTCGAGCGCTACGACCTGTCGGGCGTGGGTCGGATGAAGTTCAACCGCCGCGTCGGACGCAAGGAAACCGAGGGCGAGTCGGTCCTGTTCGACCACAAGTACTTCGGCAACCGCAACGACGACGAGTCCAAGCGCCTGGTCGCCGCCCAGGGCGAGACCTCGGACATCCTTGAAGTGCTCAAGGTCCTGACCGAGATCCGCAACGGTCGCGGCAGCGTCGACGACATCGACCACCTCGGCAACCGCCGCGTGCGTTCGGTGGGCGAGATGGCCGAGAACACCTTCCGCGTCGGCCTGGTCCGCGTCGAGCGGGCGGTCAAGGAGCGTCTGTCGATGGCCGAGTCCGAGGGCCTGACTCCGCAGGAACTGATCAACGCCAAGCCGGTCGCTGCGGCAATGAAGGAGTTTTTCGGCTCCTCGCAGCTGTCGCAGTTCATGGACCAGAACAACCCGCTTTCGGAAGTCACCCACAAGCGCCGCGTGTCGGCCCTTGGCCCGGGCGGCCTGACCCGCGAGCGCGCCGGCTTCGAAGTCCGCGACGTGCATCCGACCCACTACGGCCGCGTCTGCACCATCGAGACGCCAGAAGGCCCGAACATCGGCCTGATCAACTCGCTGGCCGTGTACGCGCGTACCAACAGCTACGGCTTCCTGGAGACGCCGTACCGCAAGGTCGTGGACGGCCAGATCACCGACGACATCGAGTACCTGTCGGCGATCGAGGAAAACGAGTTCGTGATCGCGCAGGCCAACGCGCTGCACGACGACAACAGCCGCCTCACCGAGCAGTTCGTGCCGTGCCGCCACCAGGGCGAGTCGCTGCTGAAGCCGCCAGGCGAGGTGGACTTCATGGACGTGTCACCGATGCAGACCGTGTCGATCGCGGCCGCGCTGGTTCCGTTCCTGGAGCACGATGACGCCAACCGCGCGCTGATGGGCGCCAACATGCAGCGCCAGGCGGTTCCGACGCTGCGTGCGCAGAAGCCGCTGGTCGGTACCGGCATCGAACGCGCCGTGGCCCGCGACTCCGGCGTGACCGTCAACGCGCGCCGCGGTGGCGTGATCGAGCAGATCGACGCCGCGCGTATCGTGGTCAAGGTCAACGAGGCCGAGATCGGCGACGGCACCGATGCCGGCGTGGATATCTACAACCTGATCAAGTACACGCGCTCCAACCAGAACACCTGCATCAACCAGACCCCGCTGGTCAACGTGGGCGACGTGATCGCCCGCGGCGACGTGCTGGCCGACGGCCCGTCAACCGACATCGGTGAACTGGCGCTCGGGCAGAACATGCTGATCGCGTTCATGCCGTGGAACGGCTACAACTTCGAGGACTCCATCCTGCTCTCCGAGCGCGTGGTGGAAGAGGATCGCTACACCACGATCCACATCGAAGAGCTGACCTGCGTCGCCCGCGATACCAAGCTCGGGCCGGAGGAAATCTCCGCCGACATCCCCAACGTCTCCGAGCAGGCCTTGAACCGCCTCGACGAGTCGGGCGTGGTGTACATCGGCGCGGAAGTGCGCGCCGGCGACATCATGGTGGGCAAGGTCACGCCGAAGGGAGAGAGCCAGCTGACCCCGGAAGAGAAGCTGCTGCGGGCGATCTTCGGCGAGAAGGCTTCCGACGTTAAGGACAGCTCGCTGCGCGTGCCCCCGGGCATGGACGGCACCGTCATCGACGTGCAGGTATTCACCCGCGACGGCATCGAGAAGGACAAGCGTGCGCGCCAGATCGAGGAAAACGAGATCAAGCGCGTCAAGAAGGACTTCGACGACCAGTTCCGCATCCTCGAGAACGCGATCTTCGCGCGCCTGCGTCCGCTGCTGGTGGGCAAGGTGGCCAACGGCGGCACCGGCCTGAAGAAGGGCGACACCATCACCAACGAGTACCTGAGCGAGCTGAAAAAGGCCGACTGGTTCACCCTGCGGATGAAGGACGACGACGCCTCCGATGCCATCGAACGCGCGCAGAAGCAGATCCAGGCGCACGAGAAGGAGTTCGAGCGTCGCTTCGCCGACAAGCGCGGCAAGATCACCGCCGGCGACGACCTCGCCCCGGGCGTGTTGAAGATGGTCAAGGTCTACCTGGCCGTGAAGCGCCGCATCCAGCCGGGCGACAAGATGGCCGGCCGCCACGGCAACAAGGGGGTGGTCTCCACCATCGTCCCGGTCGAGGACATGCCCTATGCCGCCGACGGCAGCACCGTGGACATCGTGCTCAACCCGCTGGGCGTGCCTTCGCGCATGAACATCGGGCAGATCCTCGAAGTCCACCTGGGCTGGGCCGCCA
This sequence comes from Pseudoxanthomonas sp., assembly GCA_041688625.1. Classification (GTDB taxonomy): domain Bacteria; phylum Pseudomonadota; class Gammaproteobacteria; order Xanthomonadales; family Xanthomonadaceae; genus Pseudoxanthomonas_A. Next base: position 1,863 of record JBDNHW010000079.1, on the reverse strand, counting down.
AGGGCCTGGGCATCAAGATCCAGAAGATGCTCGACGCACAGGCCAAGGTCGCGGACCTGCGCAAGTTCCTGGACCAGATCTACAACCACGACCTGAAGCTGGGCGAGCAGCGCGTCAACCTGGGCGAGTTCAGCGATGACGAGCTGATCGCACTGGCCGGCAACCTGACCGACGGCGTGCCGATGGCCACACCGGTGTTCGACGGCGCGGCCGAGTCCGAGATCAAGCACATGCTCGAGCTCGCCGACCTGCCGATCAGTGGCCAGACCCAGCTGTATGACGGCCGTACCGGCGAGGCGTTCGATCGCCAGACCACCATCGGCTACATGCACATGCTGAAGTTGAACCACCTGGTGGACGACAAGATGCACGCGCGTTCGACCGGTCCGTACTCGCTCGTCACCCAGCAGCCGCTGGGCGGCAAGGCGCAGTTCGGCGGGCAGCGCTTCGGCGAGATGGAAGTCTGGGCGCTGGAAGCCTATGGCGCGGCGCACACCCTGCAGGAAATGCTGACGGTCAAGTCGGACGACGTGCAGGGCCGCAACCAGATGTACAAGAACATCGTCGATGGCGAACACGAGATGGTCGCGGGCATGCCGGAATCCTTCAACGTGCTGGTCAAGGAAATCCGCTCGCTGGCGATCAACATGGAACTGGAGGAATAAGACGGGAACGGGTAACAGGGAACGAGGGAATGATGGAGCGCCGCCCGCTTCCATTCCCCGTTCTCCGATCCCGCTCTTGATCTTGTGTCTGTTCCTGCCTCTGAAAAATTTCCTCCTACCCGGAGAAACAAAATGAAAGACCTGCTCAACCTGTTCAACCAGCAGCGCCCGGCGCTGGACTTCGACGCGATCAAGATCGCGCTGGCCTCGCCGGACCTGATCCGGTCGTGGTCCTTCGGCGAAGTGAAGAAGCCCGAGACCATCAACTACCGCACCTTCAAGCCCGAGCGTGACGGTCTGTTCTGCGCGGCCATCTTCGGGCCGATCAAGGACTACGAGTGCCTGTGCGCCAAGTACAAGCGCATGAAGCACCGCGGCGTGGTGTGCGAGAAGTGCGGCACCGAGGTCACCCTGGCCAAGGTTCGTCGCGAGCGCATGGGCCACATCGACCTGGCTTCGCCGGTTGCCCACATCTGGTTCCTGAAGTCGCTGCCGAGCCGCATCGGCCTGATGCTGGACATGACCCTGCGCGACATCGAGCGCGTGCTGTACTTCGAGGCCTACGTGGTCACCGAGCCGGGCCTGACCCCGCTCGAGCGCCGCCAGCTGCTGACCGAAGAGCAGTACATGACCGCGCGCCAGGAACACGGCGACGACTTCGACGCCGCGATGGGCGCCGAGGCGGTCTACGAGCTGTTGCGCACGATCGACCTGCAGTCGGAAATGGTGACCCTGCGCGAGGAGATCGCCAGCACCGGTTCGGAAACCAAGCTCAAGCGCCTGACCAAGCGCATCAAGCTGGTCGAGGCCTTCCTCGAGTCGGGCAACCGCCCCGAGTGGATGGTCATGACCGTGCTGCCGGTGCTGCCGCCGGACCTGCGTCCGCTGGTGCCGCTGGACGGTGGGCGTTTCGCCACCTCCGACCTCAATGACCTGTACCGCCGCGTCATCAACCGCAACAACCGCCTGCGCCGCCTGCTGGAGCTCAACGCCCCGGACATCATCGTGCGCAACGAAAAGCGCATGCTGCAGGAATCCGTTGACGCCCTGATGGACAATGGCCGCCGCGGCCGCGCCATCACCGGCACCAACAAGCGCCCGCTCAAGTCGCTGGCCGACATGATCAAGGGCAAGCAGGGCCGCTTCCGCCAGAACCTGCTGGGCAAGCGCGTGGACTACTCCGGCCGATCGGTGATCG
>JBDNHW010000002.1:0-1644 GCA_041688625.1 Pseudoxanthomonas sp. | reverse complement strand
GCTGGTTTCGGCCCTGCTGGCGCGCTACCAGCAGCTGCCCGAAGCGCAGCGCGTGCCCGAGTTCGACGCCGCGTTCGGCCGCACGCCCGTACAGCTGGCCGCAGCGCTGCAGACGCTGTACGGCAGCACGACACTGGGCGAGGAAGCCGAACGCCTGTCGCGGTTCGCCGCCGCGCGTGACGGCAAGCCGCTGGTCGCTGATCCGATGATCGCGCTGGCCGCCGCGCTGGTACAAGCGCAGCTGCGCATGGAGGACGGGCGCAAGGCGCGCGATGGCGAACTGCTGCGCCTGCGTCCGGCGTACTTGCGTGCGCTGCTGGCGTGGCGCAAGCAGCAGGGCCGCGATGTGTATCCCGATGCCAACGGCACCCTGCGGGTGAGCTTCGGCCGGCTGCAGGGCCTGCAGCCGCGCGATGCGGTCAGCTATGCGCCGGTGACCACCGTAGCCGGCATCGTGGAAAAGAACACCGGCGTCGAACCCTTCGATGCGCCCAGGCCGCTGCTGGACGCGATCGCGAAAGCCGACTTCGGCAGCACCGCCGATCCGGTGCTGGACACGCAGACGGTTAACATCCTGACCAACCTGGACACCACCGGCGGCAACTCGGGCTCGCCGGTGCTCGACGCACGCGGCCGGCTGATCGCCCTCAACTTCGACAGCAACTGGGAGTCGGTCAGCGCCAGCTGGTGGTACGACCCGCGCTTCAAGCGCGCCGTACACGTCGACCTGCGCTACATGCGCTGGCTGATGGCCAAGGTCTACCCGGCGCCGCACCTGCTGCAGGAGATGGGCCTGCCGGCCGAGTAGGCAGGCCGCCACGCACCAGTGGCAGCGACGCCAGTGGCAAAGTCTTTGGGTTCCTGTTTGCGGTGAGGCTTCATTGCGACTGGCGTCGCTCCTGCAGGTTGCAAGCCGGGCACGGCAGCACTCGACACGGGCCGCCCGCGCTCAGGCCACCCGGCTGCGTCGCGCGCGGTTCAGGTGCACCAGCAGCAGCGAAATCGCGGCCGGGGTCATGCCGGGAATCCGCTGCGCCTGGCCCACGGTCTGCGGGCGCACGCGTTCGAGTTTCTGCAGCACTTCGGCCGACAACCCGCGCACGTCCGCGTAGTCGAAGTCCGCTGCAATGGCGGTGTCCTCGTTGCGCTGCTGGCGGTCGATTTCCGTGCGCTGGCGATCCAGGTAGCCGGCGTACTTGACGCTGATCTCCACCTGCTCGGCCACCTTCGGATCGTCCACGCCGGGACCGATCGAGGCGACCCGCATCAGCTGCGCGTAATCCAGTTCGGGTCGCTTGATGAGGTCCAGCACTGTTATTTCCCGGGTCAGGGGGATGCCCAGCGAAGCCTGGACCTCGCGGCCCAGCGCATTGCCCGGGGTGGCCCACAGCGCGCGCAGGCGTTCGCTTTCCCGGCCCACGGCCTCCTGCTTGGCGCCGAAGCGGGCCCAGCGGTGGTCGTCCACCAGACCCAGCTCGCGGCCAATGGCGGTCAGCCGCGTGTCGGCATTGTCCTCGCGCAGCTGCAGGCGGTATTCGGCGCGGCTGGTGAACATCCGGTACGGCTCGGTGGTGCCGTGGGTGATCAGGTCGTCGACGAGTACACCGAGGTAGGCCTGGTCGCGACGCGGCGCCCACGCCTGGC
>JBDNHW010000078.1:0-7748 GCA_041688625.1 Pseudoxanthomonas sp. | reverse complement strand
TCGACACAGACCGGACCTGATGGGCGCGCCAAAGCCAGCTCGATCCGGGCGTGCCCGGATTCCCCAGGCTGCGTAGATCCGAGCTTGCTCGGATGCCCTCCACGCGGAACCCAAAAGCATCCGAGCAAGCTCGGATCTACAGGAACCTCGCACCGCTTGCCCGAATCCTGCGCACAAAAAAGCCGGCGCGAAGCCGGCGCTCGAGAGCACGGAACTGGATGGGACTCAGTGCTTGAGGTTCTTGCGCAGCCGCTCCAGCGCCTGCAGCTGCACGGTCGCTTCGACCAGCTTTTGCTGGGCCTCGGCCACGTCCATCGCCTCGCCGCGATTGGCGAGCACGCGCTGCGCCTCTTCCATGGCCGCGCGCACTGCAGCCTCGTCGATGTCGGTGGCGCGGATCGCGGTGTCGGCCAGCACGGTGACCACCTGCGGCTGCACCTCGAGGATGCCGCCGCCGATGGCGAAGTCCAGCTGTTCGCCGCTGGGCAGGGTCACCACCACCTTGCCTGGCTTCAAACGGGTGATCAGCGGGGCGTGGCGCGGGGCGATGCCCAGTTCGCCCTGCTCACCCGTGGCCACCACCAGCGTGGCTTCGCCGTGGAAGATTTCCTGCTCGGCGCTGACGATGTCGCAACGGATTGTGCTTGCCATGATCAACTGATTCCTGCGGAGGGCGGGTCTTGACCCGCCACCGGGGTTATCGCGATGTTGCCAGAAGGCGGGTCAAGACCCGCCCTACGCTTATGCCTTCTCGGCCATCTTCTTGGCCTTCTCGACCGCTTCCTCGATGCCGCCGACCATGTAGAACGCCTGCTCGGGCAGGTGGTCGTACTCGCCTTCGACGATCGCCTTGAAGCCGCGGATGGTGTCCTTCAGCGACACGTACTTGCCCGGCGAGCCGGTGAACACTTCGGCCACGTGGAACGGCTGGCTGAAGAAGCGCTCGATCTTGCGTGCGCGCGACACGGCCTGCTTGTCTTCCTCGCTCAGCTCGTCCATGCCGAGGATGGCGATGATGTCCTTGAGCTCCTTGTACTTCTGCAGAGTGGCCTGCACCCGGCGCGCGGTGTCGTAGTGCTCGTGCCCGATCACGTTCGGGTCGAGCTGGCGGCTGGTGGAGTCAAGCGGATCGACCGCCGGGTAGATGCCCAGCGAGGCGATGTTTCGCGACAGCACGACGGTGGCGTCGAGGTGGGCGAAGGTGGTCGCCGGCGACGGGTCGGTCAGGTCGTCCGCAGGCACGTACACGGCCTGGATCGAGGTGATCGAGCCGGTTTTGGTCGAGGTGATACGCTCCTGCAGCACGCCCATTTCCTCGGCCAGGGTGGGCTGGTAGCCCACCGCCGACGGCATGCGGCCCAACAGCGCCGAGACCTCGGTGCCGGCCAGGGTGTAGCGGTAGATGTTGTCGACGAAGAACAGCACGTCGCGGCCCTTGCCCTCGGCGTCCTTCTCGTCGCGGAAGTACTCGGCCATGGTCAGGCCGGTCAGCGCGACGCGCAGGCGATTGCCCGGCGGCTCGTTCATCTGGCCGTAGACCATCGCGACCTTCGATTCCTTGAGGTTGTCGGGCTTGATGACCTCCGACTCGATCATCTCGTGGAAGAAGTCGTTGCCCTCGCGGGTGCGCTCGCCCACGCCGGCGAACACGGACAGGCCCGCGTGCTCGGTGGCGATGTTGTTGATCAGCTCCAGCATGTTCACGGTCTTGCCAACGCCGGCGCCGCCGAACAGGCCCACCTTGCCGCCCTTGGCGAACGGGCACATCAGGTCGATCACCTTGATGCCAGTTTCCAGCAGGTCGTTGCCCGACGACTGGTCGGCATAAGCCGGGGCCGCGCGGTGGATTTCCCAATACTCGCTGGCTTCGACCGGACCGGCCTCGTCGATGGGCTCTCCGAGCACGTTCATGATGCGGCCCAGGGTGCCCGCACCGACCGGCACCGAGACGGCCTTGCCGGTGTTGGTGGCGATCAGGTTGCGCTTCAGGCCGTCGGTGGACCCGAGTGCGATGGTGCGCACGACGCCGTCACCGAGCTGCTGCTGCACTTCCAGGGTGATGGCGGTGTTCTCCACCTTCAGCGCGTCGTAGATCTTCGGCACATCGGTGCGCGCGAACTCGACGTCGACGACGGGACCGATGATCTGGACGATCTTGCCTTGGTTGCTCATGGTTGTTTCCTTCAAATCAGCAAATCGAGTGTTGTAGGAGCGGGCCCTGCCCGCGATGGAGCATCACCTGTAAAGCTTCTCGCGGTCAGGGACCGCTCCTACATGAATTTTTCAGACTGCCGCGGCGCCGCCGACGATCTCGGAAATCTCTTGCGTGATCGCGGCCTGCCTGGCCTTGTTGTAGACCAGGTTCAGCGTATCGATCAGCTTGTTGGCGTTGTCGCTGGCCGACTTCATCGCCACCATGCGCGCGGCGTGCTCCGAAGCCACGTTCTCGAGCACCGCCTGGTACACCAGCGACTCGACATAGCGCGTCAGCACGTGCTCCAGCACAGTTGCGGGATCGGGCTCGTACAGGTAGTCCCAGTCGTGCGGTGTTGCAGTGGCATCGTCGGCCGGCAGCGGCAGCAGCTGGTCGAACGCCGCGCGCTGGGTCATGGTGTTCACGAAATCGTTGTAGACCAGGTACACGCGGTCGACCTTGCCGGCGGCGTACGCGTCCAGCATGACCTTGACCACGCCCACCAGCTGCTCGAGCTGCGGCTTGTCGCCGATGTGGGTGACGCTGCCCAGCATCTCGACCTTGAGCCGGCGGAAGAACACCGAAGCCTTCTGGCCGATGGTGACCACGTCGATGCCCGCGCCCTTGTCCTGCCACTGGCGCACTTCGCCCAGCATCTTGCGGAACAGGTTGTTGTTGAGCCCGCCGGCCAGGCCGCGGTCGGAGGAGATCACGATGTAGCCGACGCGCTCGACGTTCTCGCGCTCGACCAGGAACGGATGGCGGTACTCGGAGTTGGCCTGCGCCAGGTGGCCGATGACCTGCTTCATGGCGCGCGCGTACGGCCGCGAGGCCTTCATGCGTTCCTGCGCCTTGCGGATTTTTGAAGCCGAGACCATCTCGAGCGCGCGCGTCACCTTGCGGGTGTTCTGCACGCTCTTGATCTTGGTTTTGATTTCTCTGCCGCTTGCCATTCTTGTGTCCTGCGTAGGGCGGATCTGGACCCGCCTTGGCTAACTTCGTTTTCGCAATGGCGGGTCAAGACCCGCCCTACGGATCACCAGCTGCCGGTGGTCTTGAACTCGCTGATGCCGCTTTTGAACGCCGCCTCGATCTCGTCGTTCCAGTCGCCGGTCTCGTTGATACGCTTGATAAGGTCACCGGAAGTGTTGGCGAAATGCGCATGCAGGCCGGACTCGAACGAGCCGATCTTGCCCACCGGCACGTCGTCCAGGAAGCCCTCGTTGACCGCATAGATCGACAGCGCCTGGTCGGCGATGGCCATCGGCTTGTACTGGTCCTGCTTCATCAACTCGGTGACGCGCTGGCCGCGCTCGAGCTGCTTGCGGGTGGCTTCGTCCAGGTCCGAGGCGAACTGCGCGAACGCAGCGAGTTCACGGTACTGGGCCAGGGAGATGCGGATGCCGCCGGACAGCTTCTTGATGATCTTGGTCTGGGCGGCGCCACCGACGCGCGACACCGAGATACCGGCGTTCACCGCCGGACGGATGCCGGCGTTGAACAGGTCGGTCTCGAGGAAGATCTGGCCGTCGGTGATCGAGATCACGTTGGTCGGCACGAACGCCGAGACGTCACCGGCCTGGGTTTCGATGATCGGCAGCGCGGTCAGCGAACCGGTCTTGCCGGTCACCTTGCCTTCGGTGAACTTCTCCACGTAGTCCTCGGACACGCGCGCGGCGCGCTCCAGCAGGCGGCTGTGCAGGTAGAACACGTCGCCCGGGTAGGCTTCGCGGCCCGGCGGGCGCTTGAGCAGCAGCGAGATCTGGCGGTAGGCCACGGCCTGCTTGGACAGGTCGTCGTACACGATCAGCGCGTCTTCGCCGCGGTCCATGAAGTACTCGCCCATGGTGCAGCCGGAGTAGGCGCTGATGTACTGCATCGCGGCCGACTCGGACGCGGTGGCCGCAACCACCACGGTGTGCGCCAGCGCGCCGTTCTCTTCCAGCTTGCGCACGATGTTGGCGACCGTGGAGGCCTTCTGGCCGATGGCCACGTACACGCACTTGATTCCCGTGTTCTTCTGGTTGATCACCGCGTCGATGGCCAGCGCGGTCTTGCCGGTCTGGCGGTCGCCGATGATCAGCTCGCGCTGGCCGCGGCCGATCGGGATCATCGAGTCAACGGTCTTGTAGCCGGTCTGCACCGGCTGCGAGACGGACTTGCGCCAGATCACGCCCGGGGCCACGCGCTCCACAGGCGCGGTCATCTTCGCCTCGATCGGACCCTTGCCGTCGATCGGCTCGCCCAGCGCATTGACCACGCGACCCAGCATCTCCGGGCCGACCGGCACTTCGAGGATGCGGCCGGTGGTCTTGGCGATGTCGCCTTCGCGCACGTTCTGATAGTCGCCCAGGACCACGGCGCCGACCGAATCGCGCTCCAGGTTCAGGGCCAGCGCGAAGGTGTTGTTGGGCAACTCGACCATTTCGCCCTGCATCACGTCGGCCAGGCCGAAGATACGCACGATGCCGTCGGACACGCTGGTGACCGTGCCTTCGTTGCGCGCCTCGGCGGCCAGCTTGACCTTCTCGATCCGGGTCTTGATCAGTTCGCTGATTTCGGAGGGGTTGAGCGTGGTAGCCATCTCGTTGTTTCCCTTGTGCCAGCGTTGCCGCCGGTGGTTCGATTCATTCGTGGGCGGGGCGTGCAGCGTGTGCCGCGAACCCGTGCCGTGTGTGTGTTACTGGGCCAGTGCGGCCTGCAGGCGCGACAGCTTGCCCTTGAGCGAGCCGTCGATGACCACGTCGCCGGCGTCGATCACCGCACCGCCGATGAGCGAAGGATCGATCGCGGTGTCGAGTTCGACCTCGCGGCCGAAACGCCTGCGCAGCGCGGCCTTGATCGTGTCCAGTTCGGCCGGCGGCAGCTCCGTGGCCGATGTCACTGTGGCCTTGACCACGCGCTCGGCCTCGGCGCGCAGCTCCTCGTACAGACCGGCGATCTCCGGCAGCTGCTGCAGGCGGCGGTTCTCCGCCAGCACACCGAGGAAACGGATGAACGAGTCACCGGCACCGTCGATCGCCAGCAGCGCCACCGCATCGTCCTGCGACAGCTGCGGATGCATCAGCGAGGAGGCCGCGCGCGGATCTGCAGCCACGCGCGAGGCGAATGCCAGCGCGTTGGACCACTGGGCGAACGCAGCCTCTTCGCGCGCAATGGCGAAGGCGGCGCGGGCGTAGGGTCGGGCTAGGGTCAGTGCCTGGGTCATTGGTCAGCGGCTTCCATCAGATTTCCGCCGCCAGTTCATCGAGCAGCGCCTTGTGGGCGTTGGCATCGATCTCGCGACGCAGCAGCTTCTCGGCGCCGCTCACGGCCAGCATCGACACCTGCCTGCGCAAGTCCTCGCGGGCGCGAGTGCTGGCGGCGTCGATCTCGGCCATGCCCATCGCCTTCTGGCGGTTGGCTTCGACGATGGCGTCGTTCTTGGCCGCTTCGACGATCTGGTTGGCGCGCTGGTGGGCCTGGTCGATGATCTCGTTGGCCTTGACCCGTGCTTCCTTCAGCGCCTCGTTGACTTTGTCCTGCGCCTGCGCCAGGTCCTTCTGGCTGCGGTCGGCCGCGGCCAGGCCTTCAGCGATCTTCTGCTGACGCTCCTCGATGGCCGCGATGATGTGCGGCCAGCCGAACTTCATGACCATCCACGCCACCGCGAAGAACGCGATGCCCTGGATGATGAAGGTCAGGTTGATATCCATTGCTTACTCCAGACACCGACGCATCGAAGCGCCGGCGTCAGCCATTGCCGGGGTGACGGATCAGCCTGCGATCGTGGTCAGGAACGGGTTGGCGAAGATCAGCAGCAGCGCGATGGCCACGCCGATGATCGGCACCGCGTCCAGCAAGCCGGCGACGATGAACATCTTAGTCTGCAGCATCGGGGTCAGCTCGGGCTGGCGCGCCGAGCCTTCCAGGAACTTGCCACCGAGGATGGCAAAACCGATCGCGGTGCCGAGGGCGCCGAGACCGATCAACAGGCCGGCCGCAATGACCGTGAACTTCGCCACTTCGGCGTAGAGGGCAAGATTTTCCATGGTGTTCTCCGTACTACTGGTCAGTTTGAAAAAGGATGGGGTGAAGGGCGGATCTAGGAACTATTGATCAAAAAACTGTCAATCGAAATCGTCAGTGACTCTCGGCCGCCATGCTCAGGTAGACGATGGTCAACATCATGAAGATGAAGGCCTGCAGCGTGATCACGAGGATGTGGAAGGCGGTCCACACGAAGCCGGAAATGAACTGCAGCGGCGCCATCACCCAGGTCATGCCGCTGGCAAGACCGGCGTTGAGGGTCATCAGCGCGATCAGGATGAAGATCAGCTCGCCGGCGTACATGTTGCCGAACAGCCGCAGGGTCAGCGACAGCGGCCGGACCAGTTCCTCGATCACGCGCAACAGCAGGTTGACCGGCGCCAGCACGATCTTCATCGCCGTGCCCTCGGCGTGGAACGGTGCGGTGAAGGCTTCCTTGAAAAACGTGCCGAGGCCCTTGTGGCGGATGCCGAACACCTGGATCAGCAGGAACACCATCAGCGACAAGCCGAGGGTGACGTTGATGTCGGCGGTGGGCACCACGCGCAGGTACGGCACGCCGACGGCCATGGCGGTGGCGGGCAGCCAGTCGACCGGGATCATGTCCATGAAATTCATCAGGAACACGACACAGAAGATGGTGATCGCCAGCGGCGCAATCAGTTTGCTGCGGCCGTGGAAGGTCTCGCGCACCAAGCCATCGACGAATCCGACGACCATCTCGACGGCCGCCTGGAACTTGCCCGGCACGCCCGCGGTTGCGCGGCGCGCGGTGGTCAGGAACAGGACCAGGAACAGCGCCGACAGGATCAGCATGATCACCACGCTGTCCACGTTGATGACCATGAACTTGCCTTCCCCGACCTGCCACTGGAGATGTTGCAAGTGGTGCTGGATGTATTCGGTGGAGCCGCCACCAGAGGCTGATTCAGAGGCCACGTTCTACCCTGACGCTAAAGTTCAAAACCAGTGGGTACGCGATCAATGCGACCGCGAGCCCTGCCAGCATGGGGAGCGGCGGCAAGCGCCCGACACCCAATGCAGCGGCGAATATCGCCACCACCACCACCCACTTGAGCGCCGTGCCCAGGGCCAGCCTGAAGAAGGCCACCCGCGCCGGCACCACACCCCCGCCCAGCGCGACATTCGCAGCCAGGGCGCTACCCGCCACCACGCCCATCCCTCCCAGCAGCGCCGCAAGCGCTGCGGACGGCCCTTGGAGCAGGAAAGCCAGGGCCACCAGCACCACCGCAGCCAGCTGGTAAGCCGCTGCCCGCAACGCCGGTCGCCGGCCTGCGGCGGCGGAGTTCAACACAGGCGAAACCCGGGAAGTGAAGGGAGACAGGGCTGAAAAGAGGCCCTGTCTAGGCCCGAAAGTATAGCAGGGTGGGTTCAACCGGTCGATGCAACATGATCTTCAGTTGCATGACATGGGTAAGAGACCGCTATGGCAAGGATGGGACGACCTGCGCTGTCACCGGCCCAGAAGTGTGATTTGTGGCAGAGATGGAAGGCTGGGTGGTCG
>JBDNHW010000077.1:0-30717 GCA_041688625.1 Pseudoxanthomonas sp. | reverse complement strand
GGAGGAAGTCCCCTTTCTGGGACGACCGGAGGAAGTCCCCTTTCTGGGACGACCGGAGGAAGTCCCCTTTCTGGGACGACCGGAGGAAGTCCCCTTTCTGGGACGACCGGAGGAAGTCCCCTTTCTGGGACGACCGAAGTCCCGTTGGGGGACGAGGAAGGTTGCAGGTTGCGCAGCGGCTGACGTTTTCGGTTGCAGCGCCGCAGGCGCGACGTCACCCTTCACCGCCTGCGCAGCAGGCGACTTGTTCCCCGGCTTACCCGCCCACGCCGTGCGGAGTGATCACGCCGGTATAGATGCCCAGCGCCACCAGCAGGATCAGGGCAACTGAAAAAGCGATGCGGCGCGTCAACGCGTTGACCGTGCGCTTGCTCTGGCCCTTGTCCACCAGCATGTAGTAGAGGCCGGCCCCGAGGTTCCACAGGATCACGATGAGGAACGCGATGACTAGCAGGGTTTTCAGCGAATCGTTCATGGCCTTTCCGGTGTGTGGGCGCGATTTCCGCGCAGGTGCATTATCGCAGCAGTGGGTACGGTGCTCGTGACCCGACGGATGCCACTGGCGCTGGGCTGGACATTCGCCCTGATCTTGTCCGTGCTGTTCTGCACGGCCGGGTTCTGGCAGCTCGGGCGCGGCGCTGCGAAAGAGGCGATGCTCGAGGACGTCTACAAGGTGGTGACCGAGCGCGATGCACTGCCTCTGTCGGTCGCGGCCGATCCACAGCGCCCACGGGACCTCGACTGGGCCGCCGGCAGCGGGCGCTTCGCCGATGCCCCAGCGGTGCTGCTGGACAACCAGATCCGGGAATCCAGGCCGGGCATCCGCGTGTATCGGGTGTTCCTGCCCGAGGCTGGCGACCCGCTGCTGGTTGAACTGGGCTGGCTGCCGCTGCCGCCCGATCGGCACCTTCCCGTCATCGAGCCACTGCCCGACACCATGCGCGTGTCCGGCCTGCTGGTGCCGCCACCGTCGGCCGGCATCGCCACGCCCGTCGTCACCGCGACGCCGCAAGGACTGCTGGCCATCGGACTGGACCGTGAAGTGCTGTCCAGGGGGCTGCAGCTGCCGACACTGGCCCCGCGCGTGCTGAAGCTGGACCCCGACATCCCGGTGGGTTACGCGCGGGACCTGGACATCCTCCCCAACACGCTGACGCCCGAGCGCCACCTGGGTTATGCGGTGCAGTGGTTCGGACTGGCTGCGGCGATGCTGGTCATCGCCGTGGTGATGACCGTGCGCCACCGCAGGCGCAGGCGCGGCCCGCATGAGAAAATACTCACATGAGTTCCACATCCCCCACTCCTGCCCACGTCCGCCGAGGCCGCTGGATCCTGGTCGGGCTGTTCGCCCTGTTCTTCGGCACCGTGGGTGCAGCGGGCGTGCTGCGCTTCAGCGGCTGGCAGCCGCCCGGCAGCAAGGTCCATGGGCAAATGCTCAACCCCGCCCTGGACGCGCGCGCAATCCAGCCGACGCTGCAAGACGGAAGCCCGTATCCCTGGAACCCCACGGCCCGGACGTGGCGCATCGCCGTCGCCGCGCCCGAAGGCTGCGGCCAGCGCTGCGCGACTCTTGCGCAGGACCTGGACAAGCTCTGGCGGCTCTTCAGCCACAACGCTGATCGGGTCGACATCCTGTGGATGGGCCCGTTGCCGCCACAGGCGCAAGGAATGCCAGCGCTGCGCCTGGTGCGCGATGACGCCGGCCTGCGCGACCTGCTGCCGGCAGTCGACGATCCGGCCGGCATCCCCGTCTACGTGATCGATCCCAATGGCTTCATCATCCTGCGTTATGCGCCGGAGACCGATCCGGGCTCGATCCGCTCCGATGTCTCCAAACTTCTGAAGCTGATCTGATGACCCTGACTTCGCGAACGGCGGTGTACCGCCACTTCCACCGCTTTGCCTGGCTGGCAGTGGCGCTGACCCTGTGCGTGGTGGTGTTCGGGGCCTACGTGCGCCTGTCCGACGCCGGCATGGGCTGCCCCGACTGGCCCACCTGCTACGGCCGCGCGACCTGGCCGCAGGGGGCCGAACAGGCAGCCAGCCACGCAGCCATCGACGTGCGTCCGTTCGAGCACGGCAAGGCCTGGCGCGAGCAGGTGCACCGCCACATTGCCGCCATCCTCGGCGTGCTGGTACTGGGCCTGGCGCTGATCGCCGCGCGCCGGCGCCGTCTGGGTATCGCCCAGGTGCTGGTGGCCGCGGCACTGGTGGCGGTGGCCATACCGCTGTACATGCGCGGGCAGGTGCAGGCCGCCGCGGCGCTGGCGATCGCCGGCGAGGCGATCCTGCTGCTGGCGGCGTTGCGCTGGTCCAACCTGGACCTGGCCCGCGCGGCGGCGCTCACCCTTGCAGTGATCATCTTCCAGGCCCTGCTGGGCATGTGGACGGTGACCCTGCTGCTCAAGCCGATCGTGGTTATGGGCCATCTGCTGGGTGGGCTGCTCACCTTCTCGCTGCTGGTGTGGATGGCCTGGCGGGCCACCGACCTGCCGATCATCCTGGTGGATGCGGCCGCGGTGCGGCGCTGGGTGATCGCCGGGCTGGCCCTGTTGGGGGTGCAGATCGCGCTGGGCGGCTGGGTCAGCGCCAACTATGCCGCGCTGTCCTGCGGTGGAGGCAACTGGTCGGCCAGCAACTTCCCGCAATGCGCGGGGCAGTGGTGGCCGCGGGCCAACTTCCAGGAAGGCTTCACCCTGTGGCGCGGGATCGGCGTGGACTACGAAGGCGGCGTGCTCGATGGCGCCTCGCGCATCGCCATCCAGCTGGTCCACCGGGTGATGGCGGTGGTGCTGGCGCTGTACCTGCTGGTGCTGGGTTGGCGCCTGCTGCGCACTCCGGGCCTGCGCGGCTGGGCGGTGGCGCTGGTGCTGCTGCTGGCCGCGCAGCTGGCCATGGGCGTGCTCAACGTCAAGCTCGCGCTGCCCCTGCACGTGGCGGTCGGCCACCACCTGGGGGCGGTGCTGCTGCTGTTCGTGCTGGTCACCCTGCTCGCGCGCCTGCGCCGCCCGGGCTGATCGATGGCCGTGCCGCTGGACCAGTACTGGGAGCTGACCAAGCCACGCGTGGTGGCGCTGATCGTGTTCACCGCGCTGGTGGGGATGTTCCTGGCCGTGCCCGGCTTGCCGCCGTGGCACGAGGCGGTGTTCGGCCTGCTCGGCATCTGGCTTGCCGCGGCCTCCGCGGCCGCCATCAACCACCTGATCGACCAGCGCATCGACAAGCTGATGGTGCGCACTGCCAATCGGCCGTTGGCCACCGGTGCGCTGCGGCCGATCCAGGTGCTGGTGTTCGCGCTGGCCCTGGGCACTGCATCGATGGCAATCCTGGCGGGGCTGGTCAACCTGATCACCGCCGCGCTCACCTTCGCTTCGCTGATCGGTTACGCGGTGATCTACACCGGCTACCTCAAGCGTGCCACGCCGCAGAACATCGTGATCGGTGGCGTTGCCGGCGCCGCGCCGCCGCTGCTGGGCTGGGCCGCAGTCACCGGCATGACCGGCCCGTGGGACTGGGCCCACGCACTGCTGCTGGTGCTGATCATCTTCGTGTGGACCCCGCCGCATTTCTGGGCGCTGGCGATCTTCCGCCGCGACGACTACGCGCGTGCGCTGATCCCGATGCTGCCGGTGACCCATGGGGTGACCTACACGCGCTGGCAGATCCTTTTCTACACCGTGCTGCTGGTGGAAGTGACGGTGCTGCCGGTGGTGTTCGGCATGAGCGGCTGGTTCTACCTGGGCGGCGCGCTGGTGCTGGGTTCGGTGTTCCTGTGGTACGCCTGGCGCCTGCTGGATCCGCCGGACGAGCTCTTCGCCATGCGCGTGTTCAACTACTCGGTGGTCTACCTGATGGCGCTGTTCGCGTTCCTGCTGGTGGACCACTGGCTGATGCCGCTGCTGCAGCCGGCCGCCTCGATCGGCCTCCTGCCGCTGCGCTGAGCGCCACCGCCACGCCGTCTCGTACACTTCGGCTGTCATCTAACGAACACACTGATCATGCGCATTGGCAGCTCTTCTATCCGCCCGCTTGCGGCCACCTTGGCCCTGGTCCTGTCTCCTGCGGCGGTGCTTGCGCAGCAGCCGGACATCGCGAGCACATGGATCACCGCCGAACGCATGCTCGACGTGCGCAGCGGGCGAATGCTGCAGGACCCGCACCTGCTGGTGCGCGACGGCCGCATCGTCGAGGTGGGTAGTGGGCATGCACCGGTACCGGCCGGCGCGCGCCACGTCGACCTGACGGGGATGACCCTGCTGCCCGGCCTGATCGACATGCACGTGCACCTGGACAGCGACCCGACCTACGGCGGCTACACCGGCCTGCAGTTCAACGACCGCTTCTGGTCGATGCTGGCGGTGCCGCACGCCGGGGCGACGCTGATGGCGGGTTTCACCACGGTGCGCAACGTCGGTTCTGATGCCTGGAACGACGTCGGCCTGCGCCAGGCGATCGACGCGGGCAAGGTCGAAGGACCGCGGATCGTCAGCGCCGCGTACTCGTTCGGCGCCACCGGCGGTCACTGCGACTCAACCTATTTCCCGCCGTCGATGGAGCAGGAGAATCCCTACAACGCCGACAGCCCGGCCGAAGGCCGCAAGCACGTGCGTGAGCTGCGCAAGTACGGCGCGCAGGTGATCAAGATCTGCGCCACCGGCGGCGTGTTCTCGCGCAACACCGAGCCCGGGCAACAGCAGATGAGCCTGCAGGAAATGAAGGCGATTGCCGACGAGGCGCACCTGCAGGGCATGAAGGTGGCCGCGCACGCACATGGTGCTTCCGGTATCAAGGACGCGATCCGCGCCGGCATCGACACCATCGAGCACGCCAGCCTGATCGACGACGAAGGCATCGCCTTGGCGAAGAAGCACGGCGCGTGGCTGTCGATGGACATCTACAACACCGACTACACACAGGCCGAAGGCGCGAAGAACGGCGTGTTGGAGGACAACCTGCGCAAGGACCGCGAGATCGCCGAGATCCAGCGCCAGGGCTTCCGCCGCGCGCACGCGGCAGGCGCAAGGATGGTCTACGGCACCGATGCCGGCGTGTATCCCCACGGACTCAACGGCGGCCAGTTCGAAGTGATGGTCCGCTACGGCATGAGCCCGCTCGAAGCGATCCGCAGCGCCACCCTCAACGCCGCCGAAGCGCTGGGGCGCAGCGACGTTGGCGTGATCGACGAAGGCCGCTATGCCGACCTGGTGGCGGTCAAGGGCGACCCCACCCAGGACGTGACCCTGCTCGAGTCGATTCCGGTGGTGATCAAGGGTGGCGTTGTGGTGAAGGATCAGCGATAGGCGGCCGCCGATCAGGTTCTGAATCGCTGGATCGTGAGCGGCAAACCAGCCCTCGTGCAGAACCCGCACCGGGCGATCGGCCATGAGCCGTCACCGGCTGTATTGCCGGGTATGAAAAACAGGCCGAATCGCCTTTAAGGGGCGCGTCCTTGACCCGTCCGACAGGCCGCATGATTTCACGCAGCGATGCCTGCTTCGCTGCGACACTCGCAGCTTGCCTGTCTGTTTGCACGAGAGTCGGCGGTGGACTTGGCCTTGGTTCTGAAGCACTGACCCGCCTTGGCGCTTTGTTCCCGCGCGCGCCGCAGCCGGCCAGCACTGCAACCGATATGGCGTGTAGATGACCGGTCTGCACGTTGCGAAAGACCAGCCGCACCCCTGCACGCGCGAACGGTGTAACCCTATCTGGCAGGCGTATTGCACCGGCCACCGAACCATGAATCTCACAGGACGACAGAACATGACCAAGATCAAGACCATCAATCCCGCTACCGAAGCAGAGATCGCCACATATGACCTGATGAGCGCACATACCGCCTTCGAAAAAGTCGAGGCGTGCCATGCCGCATTTCTGGAGTGGCGTGACAAGACACACGAGGATCGCGCGGCGTACCTGGTCGACATTGCCGCGGCATTGCGTGAAAACGCCGACGAATTCGCCAGGCTCATGACTGAAGAGACCGGCAAGCTCCGCCGCGATGGAAAGGCTGAAGTCGAGCTTTGCGCGCAGATCTTCGAATACGCCGCCGAGAACGGCCCGGCCGAACTGGCTGACGAAGAGCGCACCTACGATGAGGGCAAGAAACGCGGCGTGGTTGCCTACTGCCCGATCGGCGTCGTCTACAGCATCCAGCCGTGGAATTTCCCGCTCTATCAACCGGTCCGGGTGCTCGCCGCGAACCTGATAGCGGGAAACGCGATCATCCTGAAACATGCCGCCCTCTGTACTGGCAGCGGCCTGATGCTGCGCGACGTATGCGTCAAGGCTGGACTGCCGAAGGGGCTGTTCGACGTGCTGGTCGTCGACCACGAGACCTCGGACAAAATCATCGAACACAAGCTGGTGCGCGCCGTGACGATGACCGGAAGCGACGTCGCAGGCCGGCATATCGGCCAGCAGGCATCGAAGCATCTGAAGAAATGCGTCCTCGAGCTCGGTTCGAACGACGCGTATCTGGTGCTCGAAGATGCCGATATCGAGCTTGCCGTGAAGTACTGCGTCCAGGGCCGGATCTTCAACAACGGCGAAACCTGCATCTCGGCCAAGCGCTTCGTTGTCACGGCGGCGGTCTACGAGGCCTTCGTCAGCGCCTTCGTCGATCAGATGAAGGCCATCAGGATGGGCGATCCGACGGCGAAGGAGACGCAGCTCGGCCCTGTATCGAGCAAGGAACAATTCGACACGCTATCGGAGCAAATGAAAAAAAGCATCGACGGCGGCGCAGACCTGCTGTGCGGCGGCAATCCACCGGAGGGTGTCGGGTACTTCTTTCCGGCCACGGTGCTCGCCAACTGCAAGCCCGGCACGCCTGCTTATGACGATGAACTGTTCGGACCGATCGCTTCGGTCATCAAGGCCAGGGATGACGCCGATGCGATGCGGATCGCCAACGACAGCCGCTATGGCCTAGGAGGCGCGATTTTCACCCGGGACGAGGACAAGGCCCGGAAACTCGCCCGCGACCGTTTCGATACCGGCATGATCCGCATCAACGGCTTTGGAGTGGCCGACCCGAACATGCCCTTCGGTGGCGTGAAGAATTCCGGTTTCGGCCGCGAACACGGTGGCTTCGGCATGAAGGAATTCGTCAACGTCAAGGCGATCTATCTTCCCTGAGCGGGGGCAAACGAACGTGGTCGGGTTCGAATGGTGCTTGAGCAGACGAAACTCTCCGGCGAGCTTGGCTGACGGCGCGGCGGCCTCTCCGGACCAGCTCAGGGAAGCCGGAACCCGGTTGGATCGTCGCTAGCTTGTCGGAACTACAGGTCGGGAGACACGACTTGAACCTGCGGCTGCGACGTAGCAACGCTGCGGGCGAGGGCTTTTCCGGTGTACTCAAGGGCGAGCAGGCCAACCGCGGGCGTTACCTGACCTTGGCCGGCGCGCGTTCCAACGTCTTCGACTCTATCGATCGCGTCCACAATCCCCGGATGCAACTCACGCTGGACTGCCGGGACCATGAGTTCATGGCCTTGACTCAGCTGCACGGGACTTCGGATTGAAAGCAGCGTTAGAACCTGGCCTGCGCTAGAGTCTGCAACGCCCATCAGATGAGGACGTCCACATGATTCACAAAGCATTTGCAGCCAGGGCAGGTATCGCGCTGCTCCTGATCGTCGGCTCGATCGGCGCCGGTTCGGCGCTGGCCCATAACTCCAAGCTCGTGGCGGGCGATCAATACAGGATGAGCGTGGGCTTTATCAACGAGCCGATCCTCACGAACGAGCGAAACGGCCTCGATCTCGCGATTCGCCTCGCCGGAGAGAAGGACACCATCGCCGATCTCGAGTCCGGTTTGCGTGCGGAGATCATTGCACCCGGTGGCCAATCCCGTCGCGAACTGCCGATCCGTGCGCGATACGGGCATCCGGGGCGCTACACGTTCGACGTCGTTTTGACCCAACCAGGCCAGTATTCAATTCGGGTCTGGGGTCAGATCAGGGGCGCGGCATTCGACGAAACATTCGAGATCAGCGAGGTCAAACCGCTGCAAGGGATCCGCTTCCCGGGATAGCGGTTGCGCCGGTGCCGGGCGTCGACGTGGCGCCGACGTTGCAGCGATGGCCGGCCTTGTGAGCCGGCGCGTGTTGAACTTGGCGAGGAAACAATCGCGATAGACGCTGACCGCCCAGGCGCGGCCATTGGCAAGCACTCAATTTCTTCTGTCCCCACTCCCGGGTTCGGCATCTCGAAAATCTCCGATAGAGAGGCGCTAAAACGGCCTTGCAGAATCGCCGAGCGCCGGGCGCGAACGGTCGTCTGGTGGCGCACAAGTCCGAATGCTCGGTCCCAAGGGATATAGAGCAGGGATATGGAGCAGGGATATGGCTATTTACCAGGAAGTGTCGCCCAGCTTCCCGAGATGAGTTGCAAATGCGAATCCTTCTCATTACGATGCATGACTTCACGACTGACCGGTCGTATTGCCCTGGATGGATTCCATGCTTCGCTGCCCTCCCCGCATCCCACTCGCCGGCGCCCTTGCCCTTGTCCTGACCCTTCCCGCCTACGCGGCACCCGCGCTTGACGCCGCCGACCTCGACCCGGTGCGCGTGTACGGCGAGCGCGAAGGCTACAAGGCCGACGCCACGCTGACCGCGACCAAGACCGCGACCGCGCTGCGCGACGTGCCGCAGGCAATCACCGTGGTGACCGAAGAAGCGATGCAGGACCAGGCCATGCATTCCTTGACCGACGTGCTGCGTCTGGTGCCGGGCGTGGGCGTTGCGCAGGGCGAAGGGCATCGCGATGCGCCGATCTTCCGCGGCAACACGTCAACGTCGGACATGTTCGTCGACGGTATCCGCGATGATGTCCAGTACATCCGCGACCTGTACAACGTCGAGCGCGTCGAGGTACTCAAGGGGCCGAACGCGATGATTTTCGGCCGCGGCGGCGTCGGCGGCATCATCAACCGCGTCAGCAAGGTGGCCGACGGCCAGGTCCACCGCCAACTGGATGTCCAGTTCGGCGCCTGTAACCGCAGCCGTGCCGTCGTCGACATCGGCCAGCCAATGGGCGCTGCGGCCAGCTTCCGCGTGACCGGTCTGTACGAGGATTCCGAGAACTTCCGCGACGGCTTCAAGCTGCTGCGCCAGGGCATCAATCCCACGGTCGGCTTCGCCGTGGGCGACGCGACCCGGGTCACGCTCGGCTACGAAGCCTTCCGCGACGAGCGCGTAGCCGATCGCGGCGTGCCGTCGCTGCTCGGCATCGGCATCGGTCGACCGGTCGATGTCGCGCCAGAGACCTTCTTCGGCAGCCCCGAGCTCAGCCCGATCCGGGCGTCGGTCTCGGCGTTCACCGCACTGGTCGAGCACGAACTGGGCGACGGCGTACTGCTGCGCAACCGCACCCGCTACGCCGACTACGACCGCTTCTACCAGAACGTCTATCCGAACGGCGTCGCAGCCAACCTCGACGGCAGCCTCAGTGCGATCATCGCCGCCTACAACGCTTCGATGAAGCGCGAGAACCTGTTCAACCAGACCGACCTGGTCTTCGACATCGACCGCGGCGGGCTGCGCCACACCGTGCTGGTCGGCGTGGAGTTCGGCCGCCAGCAGACCGACAATCTCCGCCAGAGCGGTGTGTTCGCGCAGTCCACCCTGGTCCCGCTGGAAAACCCCCGCTACGCCGGTGCAGTCACGTTCGCGAATCGAGCCTCGGACGCGAACAACCGCAGCGTGGCCGATGTCGCCGGCGTGTATGTGCAGGACCAGGTCGAATTCTCGCCGCAGTGGCAGGCGGTGCTGGGGCTGCGCTACGACCGCTTCGAAGTCGACGTGCGCGACGTGCGCACCGGTGTGGTGCTGTCCTCGAGCGACGGTCTGTGGTCGCCGCGTGTCGGGGTGATCTGGACGCCGATTGCACCGCTGTCGCTGTACGCGAGCTACAGCACGGCGGCACTCCCGCGAGCGGGTGAGCAGCTGTCCTCGCTGTCGGGCACCAGCGCATCGCTGGACCCGGAAGAGTTCCGGAATTACGAAATCGGCGCGAAGTGGGACCTGTCAGCCGATTTCGCGCTGACGGCGGCGCTGTATCGCCTCGACCGCGACAACGTGTTCACCGTCGATCCGCTCGACAACCGCACCGCGGTGCTGGTCGAGGGGCAGCGCAGCACCGGGCTGGAGCTGAGCCTGGCCGGCGAAATCACCGACGCCTGGAAGCTGATCGCCGCCTACGCCTATCAGGATGGCGAGATCCTGTCGGACTTGCGCACCTCGGCAACGTCCGTCACGCCGGCCGGAACGCGACTCGCCCAGCTGCCCCGCCACAGCGCATCGCTGTGGAACCGCTACGACTTCAATCCGCAGTGGGGGGTCGGGCTCGGTGTCGTCTACCGCGACGAGATTTTCAGCACCATCAGCAACGACGTGACGCTCGACAGCTTCACCCGCATCGACGCGGCGGTCTACTCCGCGATCAGCGCCAGCGTGAAGCTGCAGCTCAATATCGAAAACCTCTTCGATGAGGAATACTTCGCCTCAGCGCATAGCGACAACAACCTGATGCCCGGCTCCCCGCGCGGGATCTACCTCGGTGCCCGCTTGGACTTCTGATCCATCGGCCCCGCGCCGCCCGCAGACCAGACATCGCTGGACGCCTGCGGGCGAATGCCCGAACGCGCTTGTGCTGGGGCGCGCCATGGCAGTGGCAACCGGGACGCGCCAACCTGACCCCTTTTCGGCACCACGGATCAGTCGTAGCTGAGCTCGGCGCTTCGGCCCCAGAACACGCGGTACACGTACACGGTGTAGACCAGGATCATCGGCAGCGTCACCGCCGCGCCGACCAGCATGATCTTGAGCGAGCCGGTGGCCGCCGCCGCGTCCCAGATCGTCAGGCGGTCGATCACCAGGTACGGGAACAGGCTGTAGGCCAGTCCGGCGAAGGCCAGTACGAACAGCATGATCGCGCCTGCGAACGGCACCCAGTCGCGCTGGCTGTGGCCCTTGCGCAGGCGTCGGATGGCCCCTTCGGTGGCGGCAAACACCAGCGCGGTCACCACCGGGATCGGCAGCAGGTAAAGCAGCTGCGGCAGCTCGAACCATTTCTCGAAGATGCGCGGGTTGACCCAGGGCGTGGCGACGGACACCGCCGCGATGCCCAGCCCGGTCAGCCACAGGCTGCGGTACGCCCAGCGCAGCGCGCGCCGGCGCAGCTCGCCCTCGGCCTTGAGCACCAGCCAGCCGGCGCCCAGCAGCGCGTAGCCCGCGCACAGCGCCAGCCCGATCGCGACGGCGAACGCCACGCCCACCGCGTCGTCGCGAAACCCCAGCACATAGCTGCCCAGCATGAAGCCCTGCGAGAACGCCGCCAGAAGCGAGCCTGACCAGAACGCGAAGTTCCACAGCGGCTTGTGCGCTGCGCGCGCCTTGACCCGGAAATCGAAAGCCACGCCGCGCAGGATCAGGCCGATCAGCATCGCCGTGACCGGCAGGTACAGCGCGCCCAGGATCACGCCGTGCGCCACCGGGAAGGCCACCAGCAGCAGGCCCACGCCCAGCACCAGCCAGGTCTCGTTGGCGTCCCAGAACGGACCGATCGAGGCGATCATGCGGTCCTTGTCGGCATCCTCCACGCTGCGCAGGAGGATGCCCACGCCCAGGTCATAGCCGTCCAGCACCACGTACAGCAGCATCGCCAGCGCCATCAGCGCGGTGAAGACCACCGGCAGCGCGGTTTCCATCTCAGGTCTCCTGCAGGCCGGCCACCGCGGGCCTGTGGTTGGGCTTGCCGCCATGGCGCGCCAGGTACAGCAGCACCGCCATGTAGGAGCCGAGCAGGAACACGTAGATCAGCAGGTAGGCGGTCAGGCTGATGCCGATGATCGGCGCCGGCACGTCGGAAATGGCGTCCACGGTGCGCAGCACCCCGGTCACCAGCCAGGGCTGGCGGCCGATCTCGGTGACGTACCAGCCGGCCAGCGTCGCCACCCAGCCCGAGAACATCATGGCCGTGAGCGCCAGCGCCTGGTAGCGCGTGGGCTCGGCGTGCCGGCGCAGTCGCCAGGCGGTCCACCACGACACCAGTAGCATCGTCATTCCCACGCCGATCATCACCCGGAAAGCAAAGAACACCGGCGCCACCGGCGGATGCTCGCCTTTGAACGAGTCCAGGCCCTTGATCTCGCCATTCAGGTCATGGGTCAGGATCAGGCTGGCCAGCTTCGGGATGCCGATGGCGTAGTCGTTGCTGCGCGTCTGCTCATTGGGGATGGCGAAGATCAGCGCCGGCACGCCCCTCTGGTCCTGCCAGATGCCTTCCATCGCCGCCACCTTGGCCGGCTGGTGCTCGAGGGTATTGAGGCCGTGCAGGTCGCCGACGAAAATCTGTACCGGGATCAGCAGGGCGGCCACGGCAACGCCCGTGCGCATCGCCGCCATGACGTCCGGGCCGCGGTCGCGGCGCAGCCATCGGTAGGCTGACAGGCCCGCCACCAGGAAGGAGGCGGTCAGGCCTGAGGCCAGCAGCATGTGGGTGAGCCGGTAAGGCAGCGACGGGTTGAACACGATAGCCAACCAGTCGGTCGGGTGCGCCTGGCCGTTGATCATCTCGAAGCCGACCGGCGTGTGCATCCACGAGTTGAGCGCCAGTATCCAGAACGCCGAGAGCGTGGTGCCGCCTGCCACCAGCACGGTCGCCAGTGTATGCATGCGCTCGCCCACGCGCTTGCGCCCGAACAGCATGATGCCCAGGAAGCTGGCCTCGAGGAAGAAGGCGGTCAGCACTTCGTAGGCCAGCAGCGGCCCGGCGATATTGCCCACCGTTTCCATGTAGCCCGGCCAGTTGGTGCCAAACTGGAAACTCATGGTGATGCCGCTCACTACGCCCATGGCGAAGGTGAGTGCGAACACCTTCACCCAGAAGTAGTAGGCCTGCAGCCAGTGTTCCTTGCCGGTGCGCAGGAAGCGCAGCTTGAAGAACAGCAGGATCCAGCCCAGCGCGATGGTGATGGCAGGAAACAGGATGTGGAAGCTGATGTTGGCCGCGAACTGGATGCGCGCCAGCAGGACCGGGTCGAGTTCGCTCACGACGCCTTGCCCTCGTTGGCCGGCCCGGCGCCACGCAGGCGGTCGGTGAACTGCAGCAAGGTGGTGGCCGTGGCGCCCAGCGACATCAGTTTCTCCAGGGTGGACGGCGAGAGCTTGCGCACTTCGGCGAACCATTCAGTGAGTTGTTCGATCAGGTCGTGCATCTCGCGCATGCGGGCCTGGGCGTGACGCTCCTCGGGCGAATCGGGCGCTTCGAGCAGGGCGTCGCGCAGCATCGACAGCGTGGGGTCGACCTCACGCCGCTGGCGCTCTTCGGCCAGCGTCTTGAAGATGGCCCACACGTCTTCGGGCGCTGAGTAGAAGTCGTGACGGTCGCCCGGCTGGTGGCTGAGCCGCACCAGGCGCCAAGAGGAGAGTTCCTTCAGGCCCATGCTCACGTTGGACCTGCTGACTCCCAGCCTGTCGGTGATCTCATCGGCGGTGAGCGGCCTGGCGGAAACGAACAGCAGGGCGTAGATCTGCCCGACCGTACGGTTGATGCCCCAGCGGCTGCCCATTTCCCCGAAATGCAGGACGAAGGACTGGCTGAGCGGCGGGAGGTCCATGGCAATGCCTCAAGTTTCAGTAATTTCTGAAGTATTAGACATTTTACGCACTGGCTGCGGCAAGAGACCGGAGCCGCCCGTTCAGGAACCGCTCATGTCAGCAAAAAGGCTCAAGCGGAGCGGGCCAGGCTGATTCTCAGTTCGCTTGAGACGACCGCTACGGTCTTCGCGCATGTTGCTCTACTTCAGTCACGCTTCGTCCCCGACGCCTGCAGCATGTCAGCCGTCGACCGGCCGCGATCATGACGCGGCTTCGCGGCACTGGTGCAGACGGCGAAACTCGGTCCCCGGTCTTTGGTCACCGACGGCTGCTGCGGGCGCGGCAAGCATCCAGTTCTCCCTGGATCATGCAGGTCAGGGGTTGCAGTGATCGCAGCGCGCGGGGTCGGCATGCCTGAGCGCGCGTTCGCGAGTCTCTCGATGCGGGCACTTCACGCAGCCCAGCACATCGGCTAGCGCTTCCTGCGTCGGCGCGTCGCAATATTCGCAAGGCAGCCCCGGGACGCGTTCGACGATCCAGAACCCGGGTGCACCGCACTGTGGACAGCCGGAGCAGAGCTTCGCGGCCAGGTCCTGGGCGGCAAGGCGGATGTTCTGCTGGCGCGTCGGGTTGGCGAAGGCGCGCACGTCGCTTTCCAGAAACACCAGGCCGCCAGGCGATTGCGCCTGTGCCCAGGTGAAGCCGGCCTCGAGTTCTGTCCAGGAACCGATCCCTTTGCGCGTGCGCGGGTCGTCTTCCCGCTCCGGACGCAGCACGAGGTGGTGGTCGGGAAATCCCCATCCGCGGGCGAAGGTGTCCGCGGCTTTCCGGTCCGCCGTCAGCAGATGCGCGAAGTTCGCCTTGCCTTGCGCGCGCCCGACGACCTCCAGCCCGCGCACGTCGTCGATCCACAGCAGAATTTCCACGTTCCAGGGAAACATCCCCGCGATGGGGTCCGGTCCGAACACGCCCTCGCTGGCGAGCCCGAGCGGCCATCCGGCCAGCTCCATTCCCACACGCGCCTTCCTGCGCGCCGCTTCGATCTGTGTGCCGGCGCGCGGAATCTCGCGCGTGAACGTGCCAAGCAGATCCGTGTCGTAGCCCCTCACGCGCTCGATCCGGCAGCCCAGCATGGGGCCGAGCACCGAGCCGATCACGCGCTCCTTGCCATGCCGGGTGAGCAGGGCAACGGGCTGTCCCCGGTATCGGTCGGCACCTGGCAAAGGTCGGGCGACGGCCGGCATGCCAGCTGCGACCGCCGGCCCGTCACAGTGCGGGTCGTCGGGCGTCATCAGAAGTAGCCTTCGCGTTTTTTCTGTTCCAGCGAGCCGCCGTCTTCGTCATCGCCGAACCTGCCTTGTCGTTCCGATTGGGGTGCACGCAGCGTTTCCTCCACGACGGCGGCAAGCTCGGCGGCATCCGACGCGATGGCGCCGGTGACCGGCCAGCAGCCGAGCGTCCGGAAGCGTACGCGTCGGGTCCGCATGACCTCCCCGGGCCGGAATCGCATCCTGCTTTCATCGTCTACGACGAGCAGCGCACCGCTGCGTTCGACCACCGGGCGCGGCGCGGCGAAATACAGCGGCGCAAGCTCGATGCGCCGATCGAGCGCGTAGCGCAAGACATCGGTTTCGGTCCAATTGGAGAGCGGAAACACGCGCGCCGATTGCCCTTTCGCAAGCGACAGGTTGTAAAGCTGCCAGAGTTCCGGGCGTTGTCGGCGCGGATCCCAGGAATGTCCGGCATTGCGGACCGACACGATCCGTTCCTTGGCGCGCGATCGCTCCTCGTCGCGTCGCGCCCCGCCGAAGACCACGTCGTAGCCGCCGGCATCCAAGGCGCGCTTCAGCGGTTCGGTACGCATGGCGGCCGTGTAGCGATCGCCCTGATCGAACGGATTGATTCCGGCCGCGCGCCCTTCCTCGTTGCGGCAGACAATCAGCGTGAACCCGTGTCGGCGCGCGAACGCATCACGGAACTCGATCAGGGACCGGAACTCCCACGTCGAATCGATGTGGAGCAGCGGGAACGGGGGCGCGCAGGGAGCGAACGCGCGCAGCGCCAGATGCGCCAGCACCGTCGAGTCCTTGCCCGCCGAGAACAGCATTACCGGGTTGCGGGCTTCGGCCACCGCCTCGCGAAGAATGTGGATCGACTCCGCTTCCAGCCGTGCCAGGTGCGGGTCGTTTCCTTTCAATTCGGGCGCGGCGCTGGTGGGCATGATGGGTCAGCGCACCACGGTCTCGCGGAGTCCTTGGCAGGACGCAGCACGCTCAGCGCGACTGTCGCGGCCGGCGTCACCGCAACTGCGCCCAGCAACCAAAACGCCCGGATCTTGAAGATGTCGACCAGCAGCATCTTGACGCCGATGGACATCACCACCGACGCCAGCGCGTACGGGAGCAGGTGGAAACCGAACTCGCTCCACGACGACGGGTTGCCTATTGGTTGCATGCGTTCTCTTCGAAAGTAGCGGAACCAGGCGGACCCGCAAATACCTGGGCTCGATCAGGGATCACTCGCCCTGCGCCTGAGAGTAGCCGCGCACGCCGTCGAAGGTGTAGAGGTTTTCGGTCTTCACCGCATCCAGGCCCGCATCGGCCAGGCGCAGCAGCAGCGCGGCGATGGCGTACGGCGTGGCCTCACCCCCGGTCGCAGCCGGAAAGCGGGAGCGCCAGTGGTCGGTGCACAGCGTCTGCGGCAGGCCGCCTGGATACACCTTGACCCCGCGGTTGGTGATCAGCGAGAGCTTGAACTCCGGTCCGGCCAGCGTCTCCAGTCGCGCGCCCACCACATCTGGATCGCGCCCGGCCTCATCCCAGTTGAGGAAGACATCGACGCCGACTAGCCTCTTCTCCGCGGCGCGGTGCGCAGGGATGCGGGTGTCCGGATGCACCAGCGTTTCCGGCTCGCGTTCGGGATAGTCGACTGCGGGCAGCTGCTGCGGGCGTTGGCCAATGCGCTCGATGACGGCACGCGCGAACGCGCGCGTTCCCAGGCGCTCGCGGCTGCTTCCCTGGACGAAGATGTCCGCGGTATGCAGGCCGTCTTCCAGCGTGCGCAGCCACGCGTTATGGATCGCGCTTGCGGGCTGGCTGCGGCCCAGGTGCACCAGCATCATCACCGCGGAGAGCAGCAGGCCGGAGGGATTGGCGATGTCCTGCCCGGCGATGTCAGGCGCCGACCCGTGTACCGCCTCGAACATCGCGCAGTCACGGCCGATGTTGGACGAGGGCGCCAGGCCGACGGACCCCGCGACTTCCGCGGCCACGTCCGAGAGGATGTCGCCATAGAGGTTGGCGGTGACCACGACGTCGAAGCGTTCCGGGTTCACCGCCATTTTCGCGGTGCCGATGTCGATGATCAGGTGCTCGTTGGCAATGTCCGGATACTGCGTCGCGATCTCGTCGAACACCTGGTGGAACAGCCCGTCCGTGAGCTTCATGATGTTGTCCTTGGTCATGCAGGTGACCTTGCGCCGGCCGTGGGCGCGCGCGTACTCGAACGCATAGCGAACGATGCGCTCGCAGCCTGGGCGCGTGATGAGCTTGAGGCACTGATAGACCTCGTCGCTCTGGCGGTGTTCGATGCCCGCGTAGGTGTCCTCCTCGTTCTCGCGCACGATCACCACGTCCATGGCCGGGTGATGCGTCTCCACGAACGGGTGGTAGGCCACGCATGGACGCAGGTTGGCGTACAGCCCAAGGCTCTTGCGCAAGGACACGTTGACGCTCTTGTAGCCGCCGCCCTGCGGGGTGCTGATCGGCCCCTTCAGCAGGACGCCGTGCCGGGTGATGGCCTCCATGACCTCCTGGCCGAACCCGGACAGCGCCCCGGCCTCGTAGGCCTGCAAGCCGACGGTGACCGGCGCGAAGTCGAGCGCGGGGTCGGCGGCGCGCAGGATGTCCAGCACTGCGGCGGTGATCTCCGGGCCGATTCCATCCCCCGCGGCGACGGCTACGGTGCAGGCAGGCAGGATTGCTGGCAGCTGGGGTGCGCAGTACCGGGTGACAGCAGAGGCGAGGGCAGACATACGATCTCCAATACACGAAAAAACATTCGTGCATTATTTATCGTTAAACTGCCGCCTGTCAAGCACAGGACCAGACATGACGAATGACCAACCGGACGCGGGCCTGTGGACTTTCCTCAGCAATCACACCCATGTGCTGGTCTGCCTGGCGGCTGACGGCAACCAGATCCTGCGCCAGGTGGCGCAGAAGGTCGGCATCACCGAACGCGCCGTGCAGCGCATCGTGGCGGACCTGGAACAGGCTGGGGTGCTGCACCGCGAGCGCGACGCCCGCGACGGCCGGCGCAATCACTACCGCATCAACACCGGCGTGCGCCTGCGGCATCCGTTGGAAGCGCATTGCCGGATCGGTGCCCTGCTGGAGCTGGTGACGGCTGCGCCATCGGTGCCACCGGAAAAGGCGCTACCCGCGCAAGAGGAAAGATTGGCCCGGAAGCGCTAGCGCTGACATGCGTTCCCTCATGGCCCGAAATGGGGTCAGCGTGGAATGACGGCTCCTGGCCGATCGCAGTCTCGCTGCCATGATCGACTGGCGACCCGATGCGGAGATGGAGTTCGCTGCGACCAACGTTGGAAATGAACCTGGCCCCATTGTTCTCCGGTGCACCATCTCCGAACCCATGTCGGTGAACAGGCTCGCCAGGCCGAGCGCCCAGATGCTGCGTGGGATCGCCGGTTGCGTGGCCGCCGTCGTGCGCGGGGACATGGACGTCGTCCGGAAGCGATGCAGGCTGCGACTATAGCCATGCCAGTGGTGATCGAAGTCGTCAGCGCAGGCAAACGGATACGGGCGCAGCCGCGCGGATCTGGTCGCGAGCTCGCCACGCGCTGTCGTAGCGCAGTTGCGTCGATGCCGGCGCGCCCCAACTATGGCTGTTCCGCATCCTGCCGGATGCCCGATCGTACGGATCCCGCTTGGCGCATCACGGCCCCGTCTCCACACCCGACAACGGCGACTTCACCCGCAGTTTCCTCGGCGTGTTCCGTTTCAGCGGCCGCGCGCTGGGGCTGGTCTGGAGCACCAGTCGACCGCTGACGCTATGGCTGGGGCTGCTGACCCTGGTTGGCGGCCTGCTGCCGGCGGGCATCGCCTACGTCGGCGCACTGATCGTCGATGCGGTGGTCGCGGCCAGCCGTGCGGCCACGGCGGGCGAGGCGGTGGTGATGGCGCCGGTGTTCTGGCTGATCGCGCTGGAGGCGGTGCTGGTGGTGGCCATGGCCGGCGCGCAGCGCGGCATCTCGCTGTGCCAGTCGCTGCTGCGGGCGCAGCTGGGCCAGCGCGTGAACGTGATGATCCTGGAAAAGGCGCTGACCCTGCAGCTGGCGCACTTCGAGGACTCGGAGTTCTACGACAAGCTCACCCGCGCCCGTCGCGAGGCCTCGAGCCGGCCGCTGTCGCTGGTGA
Source organism: Pseudoxanthomonas sp. (assembly GCA_041688625.1). Taxonomy (GTDB): domain Bacteria; phylum Pseudomonadota; class Gammaproteobacteria; order Xanthomonadales; family Xanthomonadaceae; genus Pseudoxanthomonas_A. Next base: position 11,675 of record JBDNHW010000077.1, on the reverse strand, counting down.
CGCGCACGTTCGGCCTGGCCCAGAACGCGATCTCGCTGGTCAGCTTCGGCGTACTGCTGGCGCAGTTCTCGCCGTGGGCAGTGGCCGTGCTGCTGCTCGCAGGGCTGCCCGCGTTCCTGGCCGAGACCAAGTTCTCCAGCGATGCCTTCCGCCTGTTCCGCTGGCGCTCGCCGGAAACCCGCATGCAGATGTACCTGGAGACGGTGCTGGCGCGCGAGGACCACGCCAAGGAGGTCAAGCTCTATGGCCTGGGCCCGCTGCTGCTCGGGCGCTACCGCGGCATCTTCCATGCGCTGTATCGCGAAGACCGGAAGCTGGCGATCCGTCGCGACGGCTGGGGCTTCGTGCTCGGTCTGCTCGGCACCCTGACCCTCTACGCGGCCTACGGCTGGATCGCGCTGACCGCGGTGGTCGGCCGCATCACGCTGGGCCAGATGACCATGTACCTCATGCTGTTCCGCCAGGGCCAGTCGGCGGTGGCGGCGATCCTGTCGGCGATCGGCGGCATGTACGAAGACAACCTCTACCTGTCCACCCTCTACGAATATCTCGACACGCCCGTGCCTGCGTCAACCGGCACGGCGGTGCGCGGCCCCGACCCCGACGATGGCATCCGCTTCGAGAAAGTCTCCTTCACCTACCCCGGCGGCGAGGCGCCGGCGCTGCAGGACATCGACCTGCACATCCGTCCCGGTGAATCGCTGGCCCTGGTCGGCCAGAACGGTTCCGGCAAGACCACCCTGATCAAGCTGCTCACGCGCCTGTACGACCCGGACCAGGGCCGCATCCTGCTCGACGGCCGCGACCTGCGCGAATGGGACGACGCCACCCTGCGCCAGCGGGTCGGGGTGATCTTCCAGGACTTCGCCCGCTACCAGATGCGCGTGGGCGAGAACGTCGGCGTCGGCGACGTCGAGCATTTCGAGGACCGCGAACGCTGGCAGCAAGCCGCCGACATGGGCATGGCCACGCCCTTCATCGCGGCCCTGCCGGGCGGCTTCGATACGCAATTGGGAAAGTGGTTCCGCGACGGCCGCGAACTGTCCGGCGGCCAGTGGCAGAAGATCGCGCTGGCCCGCGCCTTCATGCGCTCGCGCGCCGACATCCTGGTGCTGGACGAGCCGACCGCCGCGATGGACGCGGAGGCGGAAGCCACGATCTTCGAACACTTCCGCAGGCTGACCACGAACCGCATCGCCATCCTGATCTCGCACCGCTTCTCCACCGTGCGCATGGCCGACCAGATCATCGTCATCCAGGACGGCCGCATCATCGAGCGCGGCAGCCACGACGAACTGATGGCGCAGGACGGGCATTACGCGCACCTGTTCAATCTGCAGGCGCAGGGGTACCGTTGATTGTTCTCGTGGACAGGGACGGGAGTTCGGCAGCTGCTGGCTTGTGGAGAACGTCTGCTCCCGATCCGAAGCGGACATGAGGAGTTGCCTGCCTCCATCCTCCCGACCGCTTTTTGCTGCCGCGCTACGGGGCTGGAGTGCGCAGGAGGCAGCGACGATCGTCACTATCGCAGCGACAGCTGTCGCGACTTCCAAGAGGCGGCTATCGCGCCCGCGGTCATGTGCACGTTCGTCCGTCGCGTAGCTTTTTACCGATGGATTGGCGGTGTTGCTCCGGTGGCGTCACTCGGTACCGCGTGCCACCGTCTATCGCTGAACGATCGGCGGATAAACGCCGAGCAGCCTGCCGATCCGGGTGCCGCGGATCAGCAGTTCGTAGAGCGCCAGGGGGATCGCCAGCGTTGCGATCACAATCGCGGGCAGCTCCGACCAGATGGGCGCGGCCACGAACGACATCAGCTGCTGGCCGGCGACGACGAGCGGCAGGTGCGACACGTAGATAAACAAGGAGGCGTGCGCCAATTAACTGCTGCGCCGAGATTATTGGTCAGCAAAGGTCAAGCGCCTAGCTCCAGGCCCAGCCGCTGACCGCATACAACACCGCGAACAGCGCGCGGTACGCTAGCGCGCTGCGGCCCATCTGCACCCGCAAGTCGCGCATCGTTGAGGACTGATCCAGCGGGCAGACATTCCGGCCGCTGTTGGCGGCAATCGGGGGACGGACCCCTGAGTGGGTCGTGGACGCATTGCTTGTCGTCGCCGTCTTTCCTGTCCCATAAAAAACCCCCGGCACAGGCCGGGGGTTTGCTCGCAAGACCAAGGTTCGATTTAGAAGCCGGTTCGAATTTGTAACTGGATCGACTGGCCATCGAGGTCGCGCAGGGCGCTGCCCGCGGTGCCGTACTCGAGCTTGAACGTCACGCCGCGAATCGCGGCTTCCACGCCCAAGGTCGCCATGACCGACCGAGCGTCCACGCCCGACTGATTGAGCAGGTAGACGGTTCCCGGGCGATCGGCACACCACAGGCCCTGCGCGATCGTGCTACCGCTGCGATCGCGCAGTTCCACGCGAGCCGACGGTGTCAGACGGCCCCAGCCGAACTGCATGCCGTATGACGCTTCCGTGCCGAGCACCCACGAGCACGTGTGGGTCTTGAGCGCGTCGTACTGCAGCGCAAGCGGGCTGGCCGAGGATTCCGTGTAAGCATCAAGGTCGATCCGGATCGTCTCGTAGCGTGCGTACGGCTGCAGGCCCGCTTGGCCAATGTTGAACTGACCAGTAATGCCGACCGAACCGAACGTCGACTCGCCCCCGCGATTACCCGTGGCCATGCCGCCATCCGGCGTACGGTCTGCACCAGCGGCCGCGACACCACCTGGTAACCGGGCAGGGCCGGCCCCCGGACCTTTTGCACCAGCCCCAGCCCAGCACGGCGAGGGCCACGCAGGCGATGGCGACGAGGAACCGAGGGCGTTTCATTGTGGAACTCCGGAGCGTGCGCGGCGGCGACCACGATACTCATTGATGGGGCCGCCCGTTGCGATACTCGGGATGCCCGGTGGCCCGCGTCGAATCCCGAGCCGTTGAACCAGAGGGGCCTTGGGGCTCAGGACCGGGTCAAGCGACGTCCCGAACCTCCGCTCCTGGCCAATGCCATCCCCTCAATCAGCTCCCGATTCCGCCTGCTCGCCTGCGCCTGCGGTGGTCTGGCCCAGCAGATGCTGATGCCAGAACAGCATGCTGGCCGCGCCGAAGTAATCGCTGTTGGACTTCTTGCGGAAGCCGTGGCCTTCGTCGTCGAACATCAAAAACCACACCGGCTGACCGTTGCCGCGTACGGCTGCGACGATCTGCTCGGCCTCGGTGTAGGGCACGCGCGGGTCGTTCCTGCCCTGGGCCACGAACAGCGGCGAGGTGATCCGGTCGGCCTGCCCGAGCGGCGCGATCTTCTCGAAGAAGGCAGCAATCTGCGGGTCGCGCTCGTCACCGTATTCGGCGCGGCGCAGGTCGCGGCGGTAGCTTTCGGTGTTCTCCAGGAAGGTACGAAAATCCGAGATGCCGACCACGTCGATGCCGGCGCGGATGCGCTCGCCGAAATGCACCAGCGAGGCCAGCACCATGTAGCCGCCGTAGCTGCCGCCGGCCACGCCCACGCGTGAGGCATCCAGTCCCGGCTGCGTTTCGATCCAGTCCAGCAGCGCGCCGATGTCCTTGACCGAGTCCTCGCGCAGCAGTCCGTTGTCCAGCTGCAGGTAGCTCTTGCCGTAGCCGCTGGAGCCGCGCACGTTGGGCACCAGCACCGCCATGCCCAGCTCGCTGAGCATGAACTGGGTGGACGGGCTGAAGGTCGGCTGGGCCTGGGCTTCGGGACCGCCATGGATGCTGATCACCACCGGGAGTTTCTGGCCCGGCTTCGATCCAGCCGGTCGGTAATAGAACGCGGGAATGGTGCGCGACTTGCCGTCGACGCTGTCGAAGGTCGGGTAGCGGATCAGCTCCGGTGAGGCGAAGGTCGACGCATCGAGTCCACCGACTTCACTGCGCGTCCAGCGCTGCAGCTGCGTGGTTGCCAGGTCGATCACGTACACATCGCTGGGCGAGGTCGCGCTGTTGAGCGACAGCGCCAGCCGCTTGCCATCGGGCGAAAATTCCGCATCGCCGAACACGCCAACCGGAATTTCGGGGAGCGCCACCGGCTGCAGCCCGGGCAGGGTCAGCACACGCAGCGTGCTGATGCCGTCCTCGTTGGTGGCGTAGGCGATGTGCCTGCCGTCGGGGGCGATGTCGAAGCCGGTCACGTCCCAGTCGATGCCCGCGCTGATCACGCGCGGTGATTTCATTCCCGGCCCGTGATGGCGCAGGGTCTGGAACTCCTGCTGCCGGCCGTCGATATCTTCGTCGGAAATATAGAAGACGCCCCGACCATCAGGCGCGTAGGCGAACTCGCCGAAGGCCGCCTTGCCGCCGTCCACCGGAAACAGCGCCAGTTTGCCGCTCTGCAGGTCGACCTCACCGGGGTAGGCTTCGTTGATCGACACGTAGCGCGTCACCAGCAGCATGCGTCCGTCGGCCGAGAAATCCTGCGGACCCCAGGTCCCACCCTCGCTCACCACCGCACGCGCCGTGCGCGTGGCCAGGTCCATCACCCAGACGTCCGAGTCGGTGCCGTTGCGTGCGTTGCTGCTCCACGCCAGCTGCGTGCCGTCCGGCGACAGCACCGCGCCCGAGTGGCGCGTGCGCTTGCCATCGGTCAGCAGCGTCGCTTCACGGGTATCGAAGTCGAACCAGTACAGCTGCGAGAACTCGTTGCCGCCCACGTCCTTGCCGAACACGAACCCGTTGCGCGCCGAAGCGGCCGGGGCGGTGCCGGCGATGTTGATCGGCTCCGGGTAGAAGGTCAGCTGCTCGCGCATGCCCAGCGGCTGGCACACGCGATGGGCCTGCGCGGTTTCGGCAAAGCGCGTGCTGATCAGCGCACAGCCGTCGCTGGTCCAGCCGGCGAAACCGGCGCCGCGGGTGTTCTGGTAGCGGTTGAGGCGCTCAACCAGGTCGGCGGGAATCTCCGGGATGTTCTCGGTGACGCGGTTGCCGACGGTCTCGCGCTGCACGGTCGTGGCGTCCCGGGCAAGAACCGGCACGGTGGCGAGCATGGTGACGAGCATGGAAAGTGTGAGGCGAAGCGGGCGCATGGGACGTTCCTCGATGGCGTGAACGCAAGCTTACCTTTGCGGCGCAATTGCGTGCGCATTGGCATGACCCCCAGCTTTTTGTAGGAGCGGGCCCTGCCCGCGAGGGGCTTCACCGTGGGACCCAAAGCATTCGCTGGCAGGGCCCGCTCGCAACGGGCGGCAGGTTGTCGTGGAACGCTTCTTCGCGGGCAGGGCCCGCTCCTGCAGTGCATGGTCGGCATCGCTCGATAGCTGCGTGCGCAAACTTGCTGCGGAGCTTGGCGATCAGCCTGGGGTTTTTCCGCGTCGACGCTGTGCCTGCAGCAGGGTTGTGAGTTCGTATTTGTCAGCGACGTCCAACGGGCCGGATTTCCACTTCTCCTGCAGCTCGACGATCCTCTGTTCAACCGCCTGGTTTTCCAACTGCTCCACCGCATCCAACACTTCCTGGCGCCAGTTGGCTTCTTCTCCGGGGAGGGCCTGCACGGCAAGCTTCTGCAATGCAGCAAGTTCCTCGCGTTCCGAAAAATGCTGCAGCAGGCCGCCGGTGGTGAGATCGGGGCGCGATCGCACGATCTCCAACAATTCAATCAGCAGATCCACGCCGGCCAGGCGCAATCCCGCAAACTGGTAAGGAACCTCCACCGCAAGGGCCAGCGCCGGCTGATGCAGCAGGCGCACAATGGTGCTGCGCACGAGGCTGGGCTTCTGCGCGGAGCTCGGCGCACGCGATGCGGCCTTGGGCTTGTACAGCTGCGGCGGCGCGCTTTGCACGCCCACGCCGGTGAGCTCGCCCAGGCGCTGGCGCATCAGGTCGCCGAACGCGCCGTCGGGGATCTGCACCAGCAGCGGCTTGGCGCGTTCGGCCAGTCGCGCCCGGCCGTCAAGCGTGGCCAGGTTGATGTCCTTGCCCAGTTCGTCGAAGAAGAACTGCGACAGCGGCGTGGCCTGCTGCAGGCGCGCGTCGAAGCCTTCGGCGCCTTCGCTGCGCACGATGCTGTCCGGGTCTTCGCCGTCGGGCAGGAACAGGAAGAACGCCTGGCGTCCGTCCTTCATCCGCGGCAGCACCGATTCCAGTGCGCGCCAGCCGGCGCGCTGTCCGGCGGCATCGCCGTCGAAGCAGAAATACACGTCTGGCGAATTGCGGAACAGCAGCTCGGCGTGGTCCGGCGTGGTCGCCGTGCCCAGCGTTGCCACCGCTTGCGTCACGCCGTACTGGAACAGCGACACCACGTCCATGTAGCCCTCGACCACCAGCAGGCGCTCGATCTTCTGGTTGGCCTGGCGCACCTGCCACAGGCCGTACAGCTCGCGGCCCTTGTGGAACAGTGGGGTCTCGGGCGAGTTGAGGTATTTCGGGCCGTCGTCCTTGCCCATCACCCGGCCGCCAAAGGCGATCACCCGACCGCGGCGGTCGTGGATCGGGAACATCACCCGGTCGCGGAACTTGTCGTATACGCGGCCGTTGTCGCTGCGCGAGAACATGCCGGTTTTTTCCAGCAGCTTGGTGCGGCGCTCGTCTGTGCCCAGCGCGTCCTTCAGTGCCGAATAGCCGTCCGGCGCGTAGCCGATGCCGAACTGGCTGCGGATCGATTCGTCCACGCCGCGCTGGTCCAGGTAGGCACGGGTCTTGTCGCTGGTGACGAGCTGGCGCTGGTAGAACGTGGCCGCCGCATCGAGCGCGGCGTACATCTCGCGGCTGTCGTCGTTGTCGTTGCGCTTGATCGCGTCCTTGGGCACTTCCATGCCCACGCGCCTGGCCAGCTCGTCGACCGCGTCGAGGAATTCGAGGCGGTCGTAGTTCATCAGGAACGAGATTGCCGTGCCGTGCGCCCCGCAGCCGAAGCAGTGGTAGAACTGCTTGGTCTGCGACACCGTGAACGAGGGCGAGCGCTCGTCGTGGAACGGGCAGCGCGCCGAGTATTCCTTGCCCTGGCGCTTCAACGGCACGCGCGTGCCGATCACCTCGACGATGTCGGTGCGGGCCAGGAGGTCGTCGATGAAAGCGTCTGGGATGCGTGCCATGGAGCACTAGGATGCCACGGCAAGGGATCGGGGCAGCCCCGCAGAAACCGATGGGCTCAGTGGGCCACTGGATGTCCGGCGGAATGAGCCTGCCCAGGATGGCGCCGGGCGTGGCGCTCCTGCAGCCGCTCGTCGATCACCGCAGTGATCAGCGCGCCGACGAAGAACACCAGCGTGGCGTAGTAGATCCATACCAGCAGGATCACCAGCGTGCCCATCGAACCGTAGGCGCTGCCTGGGGCGGCCTGTGCGATGTACAGGCCGATCAGGTAGCGGCCGCCGCTGAACAGCAGAGCGGTGATGCCGCCTCCGATCAGCGCCTGGCGCCACTGCACCTTGCGGTCGGGCAGGTAGTGGTACAGGAAGGCAAAGGCGAACACGTAGATCAGCAGCGTTGCCGCGGTGCCGATCAGCGGCAGCATCGAAGGCATGTTGGCGAACATCACCTGCAGCGCCGTGCTCATGGTCATCGACACCAGCAGCAGGAAGCCCAGCGCCAACACAACGCCGATGGAGAACACGCGCTTGCGCAGCCACGCGAACATGCCTTCCAGCTGCTGCGCATCGGTACGGAAGATCAGGTTCAGGGCGGTCTGCAGGCGCGCGAATACAGCGGTGGCGCCAAGGAACAGCAGCAGCGTGCTCCAGAGCCCGGCCAGCGACCCGACCCCTGGCTGCCTGCTGGCGTTGTCGATGATCGTCGCGGATATTGTCTCGGCGCTGGTTCCGGCCAGCTGGCCGATCTGATCCACCAGCTGCTGCTGCGCTGACGGGTACAGCGAGGCGGTGAGCCACAGCAGCAGGACCAGCAGCGGGGCCAGCGACAGCAGGGCGAAGAACGCCAGAGAGGCCGCGTGGGTGATGAGATCGGTCTCGATGAAGCGCCTTCCCAGCTGCGCCGGCAGGCTTTCCTGCAGTCGCTCGAGGCCGTGTTTTAACTTCGGTGACGAAAACGGAAACATGGAAGGCGATGCGGTTGCGTGCGGAACGGTTACGCCACAGGGTGCCAGAGCCCAGCCTTGATGTCGTGAACTGGCCTGGTTCTGCCCCTCAATCCGAAGGCGGTGCCTTTGCCGAAGCGGCCAGAGCATGCAGCGCCTGGCCATCCACCCGTTGCACCGTCCAGCCGTCCATGCCGCGTGCGCCGAGGCTGCGGTAAAAGCGGATCGCATCCTCATTCCAGTCGAGCACCGCCCACTCGAAACGGCCGCAGCCGCGCGCCTGCGCTATGCCTGCCAGGTGCACCATCAGCGCCCGGCCCACGCCACAGCCGCGGAATGCAGGGCGCACGAACAGGTCTTCGAGATACAGCCCGCGCCTGCCAAGGAAAGTCGAGAAGGTGTGGAAGAACAGCGCAAAGCCCGCAGGCGCTCCATCCACCTCGGCCATCACTACTTCGGCACCGGGGGACGGGCCAAACAACTGTTCCGCCAGCACTTCTTCGGTGGCCACGGCTTCATGGGACAGCGCTTCGAATTCGGCTAGCTCGGCGATGAAGGCGAGGAGCGGCGGCACGTCCTCGACGGTGGCGGCACGCAGTTGGAGGTTTGCGGGAGCGCGGGAGGTGGTCGTCATGGGACACCTGGCGTGGAGCGAGGGCGCCATTGTCCCGCAGCATCGGGAGTTGCGGTCAGACGATCGGCCACGGCAGCGTTCCACGGCACATCTCCTCTCCCTGTTTGCCGTGCAGCAAAGGAGTGGGAACGCTGGCAAAGCGGCGGGTGTCTTGCCTCTTCACTCGAGGCCGTCCTTCGCTATCACCGCCGAAGGCTCCGGCGCACCCTCTCCCGGCCTTCGGCCACCCTCTCCCATGAAGGGAGAGGGGAGCATCGTGCTGTTCGAGGGGCCGGGTCATTTCGGCAATTTCCCTTGAGGTGACAGAAAAGGTTTTGGGGCTTGCTGCTTCCTGCACTCGACGCCGTCCTTCGCTATCACCGCCGAAGGCTCCGGCGCACCCTCTCCCGGCCTTCGGCCACCCTCTCCCATGAAGGGAGAGGGGAGCATCGTGCTGTTCGAGGGGCCGTGATTCCGGCGGAGTTGTAGCGAGCGACAGGGCTTTCCCGCTCCCCGTACCCGCTCCCCGCCCCACGTTCCCCGTTCCCCGTTCCCCGTTCCCAGTTCCCAGTTCCCAGTTCCCAGTTCCCAGTTCCCAGTTCCCAGTTCCCAGTTCCGGCCCCACGAGGCGCGGCTTCCTCCTCTCCCCTTGTGGGAGAGGATGCCCGGAGGGCAGGAGAGGGGAGCGCGAAGCGTGCCGTTGCCCTGCCGGCAGGACGCTCAGCTTGCGAGGCGCTTCTTCACCAAAGCCGAGACCAGGCCCATGTCGGCCTGGCCGGCCAGGCGCGGCTTGAGCACGCCCATCAGCTTGCCCATGTCGGCCGGGCCGGTGGCGCCGGTCTGGGCGATGGCCTCGTCGATGACGGCCTGGATCTCGTGCTCGCCCAGCTTGGCCGGCAGGTACTTGTCGATGACTACGATCTCCGCGCGCTCGATCACGGCCAGGTCTTCGCGACCGGCGGCCTCGAACTGGCTGACCGAGTCCTTGCGCTGCTTGACCATCTTTTCCATCGCCGCAATCACCGCAGCGTCGTCCAGCTCGATGCGCTCGTCCACCTCGCGCTGCTTGATGGCGGCGTTGATCAGGCGCACCACGCCCAGCGTGTGCTTGTCGCCGCCCTTCATGGCGGCCTTCATGTCCTCCACCAGCTGTTGCTTCAGTGTCATGTCGATCTCCAGGTTGTCGATTGAAGGCGTGCCGCCGTGCGCGTCATCTTGCCTTGTCCTCCAAAGGAAATTCCTTCGAGGCGTAGACCCGAGCTTGCCCGGATGCTCTGGACGAAATGTGGAGGCATCCGAGCAAGCTCGGATCTACACGGGTCCGGGAGCCAAAGGGACCAGAGCCGTGCGTTCCGGGCGCCATAAACACGAAAAGCCGGCGACGCTCGCGCGTGCCGGCTTCTGGCGGACAGCCTTCGCTCAGTACAGGCGCTGCTTCTTGGTGACGTCGCGCGAGCTGCGGCGCAGCTGACGCTTCACCGCGGCGGCGGCCTTGCGCTTGCGTTCCTGGGTCGGCTTCTCGTAGAACTCGCGCTTGCGGGTTTCGGCCAGGACACCGGCTTTTTCGCAGGTACGCTTGAAGCGACGCAGAGCAAACTCAAAAGGCTCGTTTTCGCGGACTTTGACGCTGGGCATGTAATCTCCGGGACACAGACAACCGGGGTCTGTCCCGGCGAGCCGCGTATGATAACGGCAGCCCGGGCCTGCCTGCAACCCGCCTGTCGGCTGGCATTCCACCTTACACGACCCCATTCCCGTCCCATGCGCGTCCTCGGCATCGAAACCTCCTGCGACGAAACCGGCGTGGCCGTGTACGACACCGGCCTGTCCGGCGCGGCGCGGCTGCGTGCCCAAGCCCTGTACAGCCAGATCGACCTGCATGCGCAGTACGGCGGCGTGGTGCCCGAGCTGGCCAGCCGCGACCACGTGCGCAAGCTGCTGCCGCTGATCCGCCAGACCCTGGCCGAGGCCGACATGGGCCTGGGAGACCTCGACGGGGTGGCCTACACCGCCGGCCCCGGGCTTGCAGGCGCGCTGCTGGTCGGCGCCGGCGTAGCCCGCTCGCTGGCCTGGGCGCTGGAGGTGCCGGCGGTGGGCGTGCACCACATGGAGGGGCACCTGCTGGCGCCGCTGATGGAGGACGACCCCCCGCAGGCGCCGTTCGTGGCCCTGCTGGTGTCCGGCGGGCATACCCAACTGGTGGCGGTGGAGGCGCTCGGAAGCTACGAACTTCTTGGCGAGACCCTGGACGATGCGGCCGGCGAAGCCTTCGACAAGACCGCCAAGATGATGGGCCTGCCGTATCCAGGTGGGCCGCAGCTGGCGGCGCTGGCCGCCCAATCCGACAAGGAGCCGGGCACACCCGGCGCCTACCGCTTCTCGCGGCCGATGACCGACCGTCCCGGCCTGGATTTCAGCTTCAGCGGGCTGAAGACCCAGGTGCTGCTGGCGTGGCGCGGCAGCGACCAGTCCGATGTGACCCGCGCCGACATCGCCCGTGGATTCGAGGATGCCGTGGTCGAGACGCTGGTGATCAAGTGCGAGCGCGCGCTGGATGCCGCCGGCAGCGACACCCTGGTGGTGGCCGGGGGCGTCGGCGCCAACAAGCGCCTGCGCGCCCGGCTGCAGGAGATCGCGGCCCGTCGCGGCGGTCGCGCCTGCTTCCCGCGCCCGGCGCTGTGCACCGACAACGGCGCGATGATCGCCTTCGCTGGCGCCCTGCGCCTGCAGGCGGGTCAGTTCGAGGATGCCTCGGTGAAGGTCGCCCCGCGCTGGGACATGGCGACGCTGCCGGCGCTGGGTGCGTAGCTCTTGCCCCCCCCTTGCGCAGCAGGGGAGGGTTGGGGAGGGGTGCTGTTGGCGCGCTGCCCGATGACACTTTGGGCGGCGCGCTGCAATGACGCAGACGAAGCACCACGGATGCATCTGGCGCGAAGCACCCCTCCTCGGTCCTCCCCTGCTGCGCAAGGGAGGAGGCAAAGCCGAAGCACCCCTGCTGGTCCTCAACTCTCTCTTTGCCGCGAAGGCCTCCCGCCTCCCGCTTCCCGCTTCCCGCTTCCCGCTTCCCGC
>JBDNHW010000013.1:0-51749 GCA_041688625.1 Pseudoxanthomonas sp. | reverse complement strand
TCCCGCTTCCCGCTTCCCGCTTCCCGCTTCCCGCCTAGGAGTTACCCTATGCTGATGGACAAGGTCTTCATCGAAGGGCTCGAGATCGAGGCCCTGATCGGCATCTACGACTGGGAACGGCGCATCCGCCAGACCCTGCGCTTCGATCTGGAAATGGGCTTCGACAACCGCAGGCCCGCCGCCAGCGACGACATCGCCGACACGCTCAACTACAAGGCGGTGAGCAAGCGCCTGGTGGAGTTCGTGGGCCAGTCCGACTACGGCCTGGTCGAGACCCTTGCCGAGCGCTGCGCGCAGATCGTGCTCGACGAGTTCGGGGTGCAGTGGCTGCGCCTGAAGCTGAGCAAGCCCGGTGCGGTGCGCGGCGCGCAGGCGGTGGGGGTAGTCATCGAACGCTCCGCCGAAGCGCCGTGACCTTCGACTGGCTGCCCGATTTCGCAAGGCCGCTGGTCGCGCTTCCGCACGCCGATACCGCAATCGCGCTGGTCGGCCTGCTGCTGGCCTCGTGGCTGGCCAACTGGATCACCCGCCGCATCCTGCTGCGGCTGGTCTCGCGCCTGGTCAAGGCTTCGCCGATGCAGTGGGACGACGCGTTGCTGTCGCACGGCGTGCTGTCGCGCCTGGCCCACGTGGTGCCGGCGCTGATCATCGGCGTGGGCATCCTGGCGGTGCCGGGCCTGCACCTGCTAGCCGCAGACGTGATCCACAACGTCGCCCTGGCCTACATCTACCTGACCATCGCGCTGTCGATCGGCAACCTGCTCAACGCGTTCAACGACCTGTACGAACGCCGCGGCGACCGCGCACGGCAGCGCCCGATCAAGGGCTATGTGCAGGTCGGCAAACTGGTGGTGTTCCTGGTGGCCGCGGTGTTGATGGTGGCCACGCTGATCGACCGCTCGCCGCTGGTGCTGCTGACCGGACTGGGCGCGATGACCGCGGTGGTGCTGCTGGTGTTCAAGGACACCATCCTGTCGCTGGTGGCCAGCATCCAGCTGGCCAGCAACGACATGCTGCGCGTCGGCGACTGGATCGAGATGCCTTCGCTGGGCGCCGACGGCGACGTGATCGACATCGCGCTGAACACGGTCAAGGTGCAGAACTGGGACAAGACCATCACCACCATCCCGACCTACCGCCTGATCAGCGAGAGCTTCAGGAACTGGCGCGGGATGAGCGAATCGGGCGGTCGACGGATCAAGCGCGCGCTGCTGATCGACCAGACCGCGGTACGCTTCCTGGATACCGACGAGCGCACGCGCCTGCGCCGCATCGCGCTGATCGACGGCTACCTGGAACACAAGCGCACCGAGCTGGAGGCCTACAACGCCGCGCTCGAAGCCGCCGGCAAGGACCCGATCAACACGCGCCGGGTCACCAACCTCGGCACCTTCCGCGCCTATGTCACCGCCTACCTGCGCGCCCATCCGCGCGTGAACCAGGACATGACCCTGATGGTGCGCCAGCTCGAGCCCGGCCCGACCGGACTGCCGCTGGAGGTGTACTGCTTCTCGTCCGACATCGGTTGGGTCGCCTACGAGAACCTGGCCGGCGACATCTTCGACCACTTGCTGGCCGTGTTGCCGGAGTTCGGCCTGCGCCTGTTCCAGCAGCCGGGAGGCGCCGACGTGGCCTCGGGAATCCAGGCGCTGGCCTCGCATGCCCGTGAGCGGCATGCCTCCGACGCTGCGTCGGAGGCCAGGCCATGAGCCGCGCGCTGCTCAGCCTGGGCAGCAACCTTGAGCCGGAAGCCAACCTGCGCAGCGCCGCGAGCGCCCTGCGCGAACGCTTCGGCCCGATCCTGCTGTCGCCGATCTACCGCACCGGCGCGGTGGGTTTCGACGGCCCCGATTTCCTCAACGCCGCCGCAGTGATCGACACCGCGCTGGATCCGCTGGCGCTGGATGCATGGCTGCATGCGCTGGAGGACGCGCACGGACGCGACCGCAGCGGGCCGCGCTTCGGCGATCGCACCCTGGATATCGACATCGTGCTGTTCGACGACCTGGTGCTGGAAGGCGCCGGCCACCTGCAGATACCGCGCGATGATCTGCGCCATGCCTTCGTGCTGAAGCCGCTGGTGGATCTGGTGCCGGACTACATCGAACCGCGATCGCGCATGACCCTGGCTGCACTGTGGGCACAGTCGCCCGAGCGCGACGTGCCCATGCGGATCGTGGAAGCCTGACGGGCAAGCGGCGGTGGAAGCGATCGGCGGTGGAAGCGATCGGCGATGGAAGCCATCGGCAGCGGGAGCGATCGGCAGTGGGAGCGGCGTCCCGCCGCGAGGTTTTTCTTCCGAACCGAAAGCACAGCGCAAGCTCGCGGCGGGACGCCGCTCCCACCTCCGCTCCCACCGCCCGCCATTCCAGTGAGTTCTGCCTGTGACTTCCGGCAGCTTGCGGCGACTGTCCGCAGGCGGCACGCTGTCTGCAACAACCGGGGAGACGCTCATGTTCGACCAGTTCGCACGCAGTTGGGAGCTGGCGAAGGCCAGCGCCGAAGTCCTGCGCTCCGACAAGGAGCTGCTGCTGTTTCCGCTGATTTCCGGGACAGCGACGCTGGTGGTGCTGGCGACCTTCATGATCCCGGTGTTCGCGCTGCGCATCTTCGACAGCGGCTTCGGCATCGGCAGTGCACTGGTCGGTTTTGCGTTCTACTTCTGCCAGTACAGCGTGATCATCTTCTTCAACTGCGCGCTGGTGGGTGCGGCGATGATCCGTCTCGACGGCGGTGACCCCACCCTGCGCGACGGCCTGGACGTGGCCAGGTCGCGGTTGCCGGCGATCCTGGGTTATGCGGCCATTGCCGCCACCGTCGGCGTGCTGCTGCAGTCGCTGAAGAGCCGCGACAACTTCCTCGTGCGGCTGCTTGGCAGCGGACTCGGCGTCGCGTGGACGCTGGCCACCTTCCTGGTGGTGCCGGTGCTGGTCAGTCGCGATATCGGCCCGATCGATGCGCTCAAGCAGAGCGGCGCGCTGCTCAAGCGCACCTGGGGCGAGAACGCGATCGGCAACGTGGGCATAGGCGCCGCCTTCGGGTTGATCACCTTTGCGGCGGTGGCGTTCGGCGTGCTGCTGACCTTCGTCGCTGCCCAGGCCTCGATCGCGCTGGCCGTGCTGGTCGGGGTGCTGTGCGCGGGCGGCGTGCTGCTGCTGGGTGTCTACCAGGCCGCGCTGACCGCGATCTACTCGGCGGTGCTGTACCGCTACGCGCAAACGCACGAAACACCGGCGGCTTTCAAAGGTGGCTTGCTCGAAGTGGCGTTCCAGCCCAAGGCGTAACGATCCGCAGACGGTTCGAAATCAGCGATAAGCGTAACCAAGCCGCGTTTCGCTGATCCGAGCTCGATGGCTAACCGGCGAGCATGCGCCCGCCGTCCACCGTGATCACCTGTCCGGTGGTGTAGCTGGCGCTCGTGATCAACCAGTGCACCGCTTCGGCGATTTCCTCCGGAGTGCCGGTGCGACCCAGCGGCGTACGCGCCAGCATGGCCTGCTGCTTGGCATCGCTGGTGTCGTTCTCGGCCCACAGGATTGCGCCGGGGGCCACGGCATTCACGCGCACCTCCGGCGCCAGCTCCAGTGCCAGCGAGCGGGTCATCATCACCAGCGCGGCCTTGGCCATGCAGTACACCGTGTGCTCACGCAGCGGACGCTCGGCATAGATGTCCACCAGGTTGACGATGGCGCCGCGTGCCTGTTTCAAGTGCGGCGCGGCGGCCTGCGACAGGAAGAACGGCGCGCGCGCGTTGGAGGCGAACAGCGCGTCCCACTGCGCCGGCGTGGCCGAGCCGATCGGCGTCGGCGCGAAAGAAGACGCGTTGTTGACCAGCACATCGAGCCGGCCGAAGCGGCCCACTGCGCCCGCCACCAGTTCGGGCAGGCGGTCCAAGTCGTCCAGGTTCGCCTGCAGCGCGAGCACGCTGCCCTCGCGCAACTGCTCGAACTCGACGGCGAGCGCGCGGACGTCCTCCGAAGAATTCCGATAGTGCAGCACGAGGTCGTGGCCTTGCGCATGCAGGCGGCGGGCAATGGCGGCGCCGAGGCGGCGGGCACTGCCGGTGACAAGGGCGACGGGACGCGAAGCGGACATATTGGAACCAGCGGTCGGGACGTCCGCATTGTCGCCGCAATCGACGCCCCGATGCCCGCATCGATGCTGCAGGCCGGGCCTGCCTTGCTTGACGGCCTTGGCCCGAGGAGGCGTGTCGGACCACATCCTTTGCTGGCAAGCACCGCGTGGCGAGCAACGGAAACGGAGCGGATGGACTGGACGAAATACCGCATCACAACATTTGACGGACTCATCCAGGCCGACGGCCAGCCCCGTCCTGCGGCACGGCGGGTGGTGGAATACCTGGCGGGACTCTCCAGCCGTGAGATCGCCGAGCGCCTGGTGGCTGCCGACGTGATCGCCCGGGTCATGGGCATCACCTTCACGGTCTATACCGACGGTCGCAACGTGGATCGCACGCTGCCCTTCGGCCTGATCCCCCGGGTCATCGCGCTGAGCGAGTGGCAGCGCACCGAAGCGGACCTGAAGCAGCGCATGCGCGCGCTCAACCTGTTCATCGGCGACCTCTACGGGAAGCAGCAGATCGTCAAGGACAAGGTGTTCCCGGCGATGCAGCTCAAGGATTCGGTGAATTTCCGCGAGCAGTGCGTGGGCATCAAGCCGCCGCTGGGCATCTGGGCGCACATCACGACCCTGGCCTGGCTGGAGACCAGGACTTCGCCAACATATTCGTCCACTTCGTACAGATGCGAGAACGAACGCAGGCTGCGCGTGCACTCGGGGTGGTCGGCGCCGCGCTGCAGCCTGGAAAGCGTCAGCTGGGTGGTAGCCGGGTTGCCGGCCGACATGATCACCAGCACGCGGTCGCCCGGGTACTCGAAGACGTGCATCTTGCGATACACGCGGACATCCTCGAACGAGGCGCTGGTGCGCGTGTCGGCCGCAAAAACCAGGCCCTGGTCTACTTCTATTCCAACGCAACAGGTCATGCGGCTGCCGTCTGAGGTGCGTTTCGATTCCAGGCGCGCGTGCGCGGCTTGGCTACCGCTGCAGGGGCCCGGGTAAGATGTCGCCACCCCACGCACCTCGATGTCCATGTCCAGCCTGCCCGCCCCCGACGCCGACGCGCTGGCCCACAGCGACCGCCTGGCGGCGCTGATCCGCCATGAAATCGCCGCCAACGGCACGATCCCGTTCTCCAGGTTCATGGAGCGCTGCCTGTACGCCCCGGGCCTGGGCTACTACAGCGCCGGCAGCACCAAGTTCGGCGCCGCCGGCGATTTCGTCACCGCGCCGGAACTGGGCCCGCTGTTCGCCAGCGGCATCGCCGAGGCTGCGGCCCCGGTGCTGCGGCAGATCGGGCCGCAGGCCGAATTCGTGGAAATTGGCGGCGGCAGCGGCGCGTTCGCCGAAGCGGTGCTCAAGCGGCTGCTGGCGCTGGACGCGATGCCGGCGCGCTACGCCATCCTGGAGCCAAGCGCGGATCTGCGTGAACGCCAACGTGAACGGCTGGGACGCCGCCTGATCCCGCCGGTGTTCGACCTGGTGGAGTGGCTGGATGGCCCGCCGGAGGAGCGCTGGAATGGCGTCCTGTTCGCCAACGAGGTAATCGATGCGCTGCCCACGCCGCGCTTCTGCGTGCGCCAGGGTGAGGTGTACGAGGAGCACGTGGCGCTGGATGGTGAAGGCCGCTTCATCCGGGCCGATCGTCCCGCCGATCCGCTGCTCGCCGCAGCCGTGCGCCACGTGGAGCGCTACCTGGGACAGGAATTCGCCGAAGGCTACCGCTCCGAACTGCTGCCGCAGCTGCCGTACTGGCTGCAGGCGGTGATGGGCGGCCTGGACGCCGGCGCCATGCTGTTCGTCGATTACGGCTACCCGCGGCGCGAGTACTACCTGCCGCAGCGCGATGAGGGCACGCTGCGCGCCTTCTATCGCCACCACACGCACGAAGACGTCACCCTGTGGCCGGGGCTGCAGGACATCACTGCCTCGGTGGACTTCACCGCATTGGCCGAAGCCGGCACCCACGCGGGTTTCGAGCTGGCCGGCTACTGCACGCAGGCCAGCTTCCTGTTGGCCAACGGCATGGCGCAGCGCCTGGAGGAGGCGCAGGCACGGCTCGATGAGGGGCGGATGCTGCAGCTGCGCAACGAGTGCAAGCGCCTGACCCTGCCCAGCGAGATGGGCGAACGCTTCCAGGTGATGGGCTTCACCCGCGATGCGAGCCTGGCCCCGGCGTTCCTGGCCGGCGACCTCAGCTGGCGGCTGTGAGCATGCAGGCCGCGATGAAGCCGCTGCACAACCGGCGCGGATGGCTGGCGCTGTGGTGGACCGCCATTGCGGTGGTCGTGGTGGTGTGCCTGATGCCGCCGCTGCCGCTGCCGCCGCTGCCGCGCAACAGCGACAAGATCGAGCACCTGCTGGGGTACTTCGCGCTGGCCGCTTCGGCTGTGCAGATCTACCGGCGCGGCGCGGTGCTGTGGCTGGTGGGCCTGGGGCTGGTGGCGATGGGTATCGCGATCGAGGTCATGCAGGGGGCGTTGACGACGACTCGCGCACAGGATCCCTACGACGCGCTGGCCAACGCCATCGGCGTGACGTTCGGCCTGGCCACCGCGTTCAGCCCATGGCGCGACCTGCTGCTGCACTGGCAGCGCCAGCCTTGATCAGTGATGCAGGCGATGGCGCGACGGGGGCGGGAGTGTGGACAATGCACGCCGGTCTTCCACTCGATGGTGTGCGCGCTTGAACGACGTTGATTCCACGCTGCGCGCCCGCGCCGACGCCCGCCTCCAGTGGGCCAGGCAGGCCAGCGGGGAGGCCGCGCTCGAGCTGCACAGCGCTTCGAGCGATGCCGGCTTCCGCAGCTACTGGCGTGGCCAGACCGCGCAAGGCAGCTGCATCGTCATGGATTCGCCGCAGGCGCTGGAGGACGTGCGCCCGTGGCTGCGCATGCATGCGCTGCTGCAGGACGGGGGCGTGCGCGTGCCGCAGGTGCGGGCGCGGGACGTGGAGGCGGGCTTCCTGCTGCTCGAGGACCTGGGTTCGCGCACCTATCTGGACGTCATCGACGACGGCAGCGCCGATGAGCTCTTCGACAAGGCCATCACCCAGCTCCTGCACATCCAGCGCCTCGCGCCGCCTGCGGATTTCCCTGCCTACGACCGCGCGCTGCTGGAGCGAGAGTTGCGCCTGTTCGACGAATGGTTCCTTGGCCGCCACCTTGGCGTAACTCTAGATGCCCGGGAGACCGCGCAGTTGCATGAGTGCTACGGGCGGCTGATCGACGCCGCACTGGAGCAGCGACAGGTGCTGGTGCACCGCGATTTCATGCCGCGCAACCTGATGCCGGCGGGCAACGAGGCGGCGGTGCTCGATTTCCAGGATGCGGTGCGCGGGCCGCTGGCCTACGACGCGCTGAGCCTGTTCAAGGACGCCTTCCACGGCTGGGACCCACAGCGCGTGGATGCGTGGCTGATGCACTACCGGAAGCGCGCGATCGAAGCGGGCATTGAGGTGCCTGGAGCGGAGGCATTCCGTCGCGACGCGGACTGGATAGGAGTGCAGCGGCACCTGAAAGTGCTGGGGATTTTCGCGCGCCTGCAGCATCGCGATGCGAAGCCGAAGTACCTGGCGGATGCGCCGCGATTCGTCGCTTACCTGGAGCACGTTCTGCCACGCTATCCCGAACTTGCGCCCTTGCGCGCGCTGCTCGAACGGCACGTGCGGCCGCGTCTGCAGGGCGCCTGAGTACGGGCCAGAAGCCGTGCTGGATGCGCGCAGCGAGCGCGACGATCATTCCCGGCGCTGCCGCTTGCTCGCCCACCGCGCGCCTCTAACATTCGCGGCATGGGGCCGTCACCGCAATTCTCGATCATCCTTCCGACCTTCAACCGCGCCAGCCTGCTGGAGCGCGCGCTTGCTTCGGTCGTGGCGCAGTCCGAACTGGATTGGGAACTGCTGGTGGCCGATGACGGGTCGACCGACGAGACGGAGGAGTTGCTCGACCAGTGGCAAGCGCGTGATCGGCGTATTCGCTGCTGGCGTCACCCCAACCAGGGCCAGGCGGCCAGCCGCAATCGCATGCTTGAGCAGGCGCGCGGACAGTGGATCGCGTTCCTGGACAGCGACGATGAGCTGCACCCGAGTCACCTGGCTACCCGGCGCCAGGCGATCGAGGCGCAGCCGTCGATTGAGCTCTGGCTGTCGCCGATGCGTGTGGTCGGGAGTCCGCTGGTGCCGTGCATGGTGGAGCATGGCCAGATGATCCACATCGATCGCTGCATCGGCGTGGGCATGCTGCTGGTCCGGCGCGAAGCGCTGCTGGCGATCGGCGGCTTCCCGGACCTTCGATACGCCGAGGAGTCGGCACTGATGCAACGGCTGCTGGCCAGCGGCGTCCGCACCGGTCGCCTCGGCGCGCGCACCTACGTGTACCACCGCAGCCATGGCAGTTCGTTGACCCTGGACCGCGAGCGGCAACAGGCCACTCCAACGGGGGATGCCGTACAGCAACTCGTTGCACGGGAAAGGCACGAAATAGCCTGATAGCGGCGTCGCGGCCGGCGGCGGGGCCGCTGCTGCGTTGGCGCCGGTAGGGCGAGCCGAGTTTCCCCAGGCCAGCGCCAGGTCGACATGGCGACTTGAACGTCCAGGTAGCGGCAGGCATGGCGCGTCGTACCGGCAGCGCCGGGCGGACCGCTCTACGCCGATCGGGTGGTTCTGACGCTGCGGGGATCAGCCCGGGTCAGGGCTGTCGGGACCAACCGGACCCGCGCCACCGACCCGCGCCACATGTATCGCCTGGATGCGAGCCCTCGACAGCGCCGCGCCGATCTCAGGCCCGTCCAGTCCTTCGGCAACCTCGCGCGCCTGCACCGCCAGCGCGACCGCGTGCAGCCGCAGCAGCTCCGGGCCCTGGGGGTAGGCCGCCTCGGCGCTGCCCTGGCGTCCGCGTTTGTCGGCCTCGCACACCAGGGCCAGCTGGGCGATGCGCGCCGGCTTGCGGAATGCGTCGCAGCGTGCAAACAGCTCGTGCACGGTGGCATCGCGCAGTTCGACCAGGCGATGCACGTTGAGATGCTCGCGGCAGGCCATGATCGCCAGCTCGCGATGCTCGGTAGGCACTTTCAGCCGCTCGGACAAGGCCTGCAGCGGTGGAATTCCCGTGCGCTCATGGCCGATATGCCCAGGCAGCATTTCCGACGCGGTCAGGGCCTTGCCCAGGTCATGGGTGAGCGCGGCGAATCCGATCACGTCGTCGCCTGGCGCCAGCCTGGCGGCCATGTCGCTGACCATCTGCTGGTGCACGCCGGTGTCGACCTCGGGGTGGTACTCGGCCCGCTGCGGCACGCCGTACAGCGCGTCCACCTCCGGCAATACAACGACCAGCGCGAGCGCATCGCGCAGCGTCGCCAGGAAGGCCGACGGCCGCTCCGAGCGCAGCGCGCGACGCAGTTCCTGCCACACGCGCTCGGGCACCAGCGTATCGAGCTCGCCGCTGGCGGCGATCTCCCGCATCAGCGACAGGGTCTCGGGCGCGACGCTGAAACCCAGCGGCGCCAGGCGCGCCATGAAGCGTGCGGCCCGCAAGACGCGCAGCGGATCTTCGACGAAGGCGGGGCCGACATGCCGCAGCACGCGCGCATCGATGTCGCGCGCCCCGCCACAGGGATCGACCAGCACGCCGTACTCGTCCTGGGCGATGGCGTTGACGGTGAAGTCGCGGCGCTGCAGGTCCTCTTCCAGGGTGACCGACGGATCGCTGTCGACCACGAACCCGCGATAGCCGCGGCCGCTCTTGCGCTCGGTCCGGGCCAGCGCATGTTCCTCACCGGTGTCCGGATGCAGGAACACCGGGAAGTCGCGGCCCACCGGCTTGAAGCCGAGCTGCAGCATCTGTTCCGGAGTGCTGCCGACGACCATCCAGTCGCGATCTCCCGGGGCCAGGCCCAGGAGCCGGTCGCGCACCGCCCCGCCGACGAGATAGGTCTTCATCCGGCGATGATGCCCGAATCGGCACTGGCGACGCAGCGGCCGCCGCTGCCGATCAGGACGCCGGCACCGGCTGTGCAGGGCAGGAAAACCCCTTGCGCTTGCCGTCACGGCGCCCCAGCATGCGCTCGGTCACCGGTACCACCTTGCCATTCAAGCGCCAGTCATAGATCACGCTGAAGGCGAGGATGCGGGCCACGTACTCGCGCGTTTCCTTGTAGCTGATGGTTTCGATCCAGAAGTCCGGCTCGAACCCGGGCCGCTGCGACTGCCAGCGCGCGGTCGGCGCAGGCCCGGCGTTGTAGGCGGCGATGGCGAGGTACGGCAGCGCGTATTTGTCGAGCATCTGCCGCAGGTAGGCGGTGCCGATGGCGATGTTGGTATCCGGGTCGTACAGGCTTGCCGCGCCCGACCACGGCATCCCCAGCGAACGCGCCGTCGCCGCGCCGGTTCCGGGCAGGACCTGCATCAGCCCCATGGCGTTGGCGCCCGAGCGCGCCTTGGGGTTGAAGATGCTTTCGGCGCGGATCTCGGCGGCCACCCAGGCCGGATCGATCGAGCGACGCGCGGCTTCGCGGCGGATGGTCGCGTCGTGATGCAGGGGAAAACGCAGCTCGTACAGCCGCATGTCGTCCGGAGTCTTGCCGAGCGAGAACACCGCGCGGTCGAACCAGCCGTTGTCGCGCGCGATGCCGATGGCGATGCGCCGCTGCGCGTCGTCGAAGCGTGACAGAGCGTCGTTCCATTCGCGCGTTGCCCAGGCGACCCGATCGATGTTCCAGAGCCCCATCGCCCGCACCAGCGCCGGATCGCGGGCCACCAGCGCACGCGCCTGCGCGCTGTCGTCTGGATTCCATGGGCACAGCGCGTACGGCAGGTCGAGCCGATCAGCGGCGAGGAAGCCGTGGAAGGTGGCCGACTTGGCTGCCTCGCCCAGCAGGCGCGTGGCGGCCGGCTTGTCGCCGGTCTTCCCGGCAAGTCGCCCCTCGAAGTAGCGCCAGCGTGAATCTTCGCGCTGCGCCACAGGCATGCGCCGCAACGCCGCCAGCGCGGCCGGCCAGTCGCTGCGCGCCATGGCCTCGCGCACCTGCCACTCGTGCAGGCGCTCGTCGTAGACCGACAGCGGCACCGCGGCCAGGCGCCGGGCCGAGTCCGGCAGGTACGAGGCCACCGTCCACAGCGCCGCTTCGTACTGCACCTTGCCGCGCTGCACCTCGTCCATGCCGAGCGCCTTGGCGAACAGCGGAAGCTGCCGCTCGGCCGCGCCGGGGTCGGCCTTGGCCAGCGTCATCAGGCCGTGCATGGCCACCTCGCGGCTCAGCGTGGTCTTCGGCCACGACAGCGCACGCGTGTGCACGTGGTCCAGGAACGCGGCGTAGTCGTTGACCAGCGCGACATCGTCGCCGGAGAGGCCACGCGCGGCGCTGCGCATCACCGCCGGCTGGCCTTCGGCCGCCGCCAGCGCGATCCGTTCCCAGCGCAGCGTCGCCGGCAGCGCCTTCTTGTAATCGAGGATTGCGAACACCGGATCGCAGGTATCCGGCAGCGAATCGCCACTGCGCCACATGGCCTGTGCTTCGCTTGTCCACGCCGCATCGGCCTTGCCCGTGGCCTGTCGCGCATTGAGTTCGGCGCACTTGAGGATCACGTTGCTGTTGGGTTTCCACGCGGCCAGGAACGTGGGCCAGTCCTGGCGGCGGGCCAGCGCCGGCAGCCATGCCGCCCGCAAGGCTTCGGCCACCGCCTGCCCTTCATGGCGCCGCAGGAAGGACTGGGCCTGGGATGCGGGCACGGTCTCGATGCGACGGCTCAGGTCGGCGTATTCCACCCAGGGATACAGCGGATGCGAGGCCAGGCTGGCGGCGCGTGCGGCGTCGAAGCGCCCGGCTTCTGCCTGCTCCAGCGCGCTGCGGATCAGTGGGCGCCGCGCATCCGGATCCTGCGCCAGGGCAGCCGGTGCGAGCAGCATGAAGCTCAAGGCGCTCGTCAGTGCGATCATCGAACGTGGTTTTGTCATGCGGCGAATATAAGCGGTCGTCGATGAACCTCTTTTTGCCAGGCCCGTGCGCTGGTTCGCACAATGCAGCGGAGGAAGCGTGTTCGAAGGCATCTGGATCGAAGGAATGTGGGTATTCCCAATCCTCGGCATCGTCGCCGGCATCCTGGCCGGGCTGCTGGGCGTCGGTGGCGGATTGGTCCTGGTGGCCGCACTCGCGTTCCTGCTGCCGCGCTACGGCGTGCCGCCCGACGCGGCCATGCATGCCGCGCTGGCCAGTTCGCTGGCCAGCATCATCCTGACCGCGGCGTCGTCGGCCTGGGCGCACCACTGGCGCGGCAGCGTGCTCTGGCCCACGGTCGCATGGATGGTGCCCGGCCTGTTGCTCGGCGGCTGGCTGGGCAGCGGCGTGGCGGTGCGCCTGGACGGCGAGGTGCTGCGCTGGGTGGTGGCGATCTACTGCGTCATTGCTGCCGCGCAACTGATGTTCGGCGGACCCCGCAGACACGGCGCCAGCGAAGCGGCACCCACAGGCATGCCGATGAGCGTGGCGGGCGCCGGCATTGGCGCCCTCTCGGCGGTGGTCGGCATCGGCGGCGGCAGCATGACCGTGCCCCTGCTGGTCTGGCGCGGCGTGGTGCCGGTGCGCGCGGTGGGAACCTCGAGCGCCTGCGGCGTCGCCATCGGCCTCGCCAGCGCGACCGGCTATGCGCTGCAGGCGCCGGCCGGGGCGCTGCCCGATCTAGCGATCGGCTATGTCTACCTGCCTGCGGCGATCGGCGTGGCGGTGGCTTCGGTGCTGGCTGCGCCTTATGGCATGCGCCTGGCGCACAGCCTCAGCGGCGCCGCCCTGAAGCGGATCTTCGCGCTGTTCCTGGTGGGGGTAGCGCTGAGCCTGGTCGTGTAAAACTGAAATATTGATTACTTTCGACTATTGATGTGACGCATTTGACTTGCCGATCGTTACGAAATGTTCACAAGCTGGCGATGACCGCCTGGACATGGCAGACGGTCCCCCAGTGCTCCTATCGTCAGGAGTGGCACCCAATGCAGCAGCGTCGAAAGCCCCTTTCCCTCGCCATCCAGTTGGGCCTGCTGTTCGCGCCCGGCCTGGCGCTTGCGCAGACCCCCGCCTCCCCCGACCCCACCACGCTGCATGCTGTCACCGTCACCGGTACCCGCATCAAGCAGGCCGAAATCCAAGGCCAGGTACCGATCCAGACCGTCACCCGCGAGTACATCGAGCGCACCGGCCTGACCTCGATCGCCGATGTCGTGCAGCAGTTGACCGGCTCGGGCCCCGCCGATCTGCCTGACGTGCTCGCTCAACGGCTACGACGCATCCACCTACGACATCCCCGGCGGCCAGTTCTTCTACGTGCGCGCCGACCTGCGGTTCTGATCGACAGGTGATGGTGTAAAAAAATAGCGGCCGGCGGGGCGACCCACCGGCCGTTTTTGTCCGTCCGGCGAGAGGTGTGGCTGGCGCCATTCCCCGCGATGAGCGCAGCGCCACGTCGCGCCTCCAGCGCAGTCGCGGGTGGAAACAGGAACGGCGCCGAGAGGCGCCGTTTCACTAATGCTGGATTCCGCGTCGGTCGACGCGCACGGGTTTCAGGCCAGCGCGCGGCTCGGTACGTCGATGCTGATCGCCAACGCCAGGTGGTCGGAGAACGCGGCCGCGATCGCGCGGGCGTCCACACCGACCAGGTCCTCGCTGAGCAGGATGTGGTCGATGGCCCGCTCGGGCCGCCAGCTGGGGAACGTGGGCACGCAGAACGCCGGCGGCCGCAGGTGGGTGCGTTCGTAGAGAAGCTCCATTTCCGGCCGATCGGGCACGCAGTTGAAGTCGCCCATCAGCACCGCGTGCGGGTGGTCGACCAGAAGCTCGGCAATGAAGCCCAGCTGGGCGCGTCGCGAGGTAGCCCCGAGCGACAGATGCGCCACCGCGATCACCAGTCCCTCGTCACCGCCCCCGAAGCGCGCGAGCAGCACGCCGCGGCCGCTGATTCGCCCGGGCAGCGCGTGGTCGCTCACTTCCACCGGCTCGAGCTTGCTCAGCAGGCCGTTGGCACTTGACGCTACACCGCCGACGCTGCGGTTGGGCTGGTGGCTCCAGTAGCCGAAGCCGCCCTGCTCGGCCAGGTAGTGGGTCTGGTTGGTGAAGCCCGAGCGCAGGCTGCCCGGATCGGCCTCCTGCAGGCCCACGATGTCGTGCTTGCACGCCATGGCGGCGATCGCATCCAGGCTGCCACGCTTGTTGCCGGTCGGCAGCGCATGCGACCAGCTGCGGGTGACGTAGTCGCTGTAGCGCCGGGTGCTGGACCCGGCCTGGATGTTGGCGCTCAGCAGCCGGAGCTGCCGCGTCTCCGGCTGCGTCATGGAGAGCCCGGAATTCGCTTTACTGTTCGCCGGCGGCGGCGCCGCTGCGCAGCTGCGCGACCAGGTGGTCCACGGTGTTGAGCATCTTCTCGTAGCCGCCTTCCTGGCTGACCTCCACCTTGTACTGGCCGTTGACCACGATCGTGGGGGTGCTCTCGATGCTGCTGCGCATGGCGAACTGTTTGGCGCGGTTGAGTCGGGCCTCGAGGCCGAAACTCTTGTAGGCGTCGAGGAAAGCCTTCGAATCGACACCGTACCTAGCATAGAACTCGGCAAACTGCTCCGGGGTCACGCCCTGCACCGGCAGCGTGCGCTCCATGTGCACCGCACGGAACATGTCTTCATGGGTGCGTTCCTGCACGCCCAGGATCTCGGCGGCCAGGAAGGCGCGCGCGTAGGGTAGCCAGTAGCCGCCGAAGGCCGCCGGGACCGCGGTGAAGCGCACGTCGGCCGCCTGCCGCTTCTTCCAGCCCTGCACTACCGGCTCGAACTGGGCGCAGCCGCCACAGGTATAGCCAAACACTTCAGCCACCTCGACCTGGCCGTTGAGCGGCGCATACGGCTGGCCGTTGGGGATCACGGTGTAGTCGACCCCGGCCACCGGCGCAGGCCCCTGGGGCGGACCGGCGGGCACGGCCGGGGCGACGGAGCCCTCAGGCGCGACGGGTGCGGTTTCGGCAGGCTGGGTGCCGACCGTGGCGGCGGTACTGGTGGCGGCCGGCGCGGCGGCCGGCTCGACCGGTGTCGGGTCGGGGCTGCAGGCCGACAGCAGGGGCGACAGAACCAGAAGCATCGCAGCGAAAGGGAATTTCATGGTTGCAAACTCCAGCAGGTAGGTCGTCAGGGACCGCAGGCACTATGCCGGTGCCGCGGAAATGATCGGTGAAAGCAGGGCCTCAGGCTACTTGGCGGCGGCACGCTCGCGCGCTGTCAGATAGTCGACCGTCCTCCAGGCATCGGCGGGCGTGCGCGCAGTCACCCGGTACTTGCCCGCCACCACCAGGGTGGGCGTGCCCTCGACGCCGGCGTCCAAGGCGAAGCGTTTGGCCCGCTCGATCCTGCCGTCGACTTCCTTGCCCTGCATGGCCGCGGCAAAGCGCTTGGGGTCCACGCCGAGCGTGCCGTAGAAGGAGGCGATCTCCGCGTTTGACACGTTCTGCACCGGCAGCGCGCCGGACACGTGCACCGCCCGGTAGACCGCGTCATGGGTCTGGTCCAGCACGCCCAGCGACTCGGCCGCGTAATAGGCGCGGGCGTAGCTGGTCCAGTAGCTGCCGAACACGGCCGGCACGGCGGTGAACTTCACATGTGCCGGCTGCCTGCGCGCCCACGCCCTGACTTCCGATTCGAAGTGGAAGCAGTGGATGCACGAATAGCCAAACACCTCGGCCACCTCCACCTTGCCCCTGGCCGGTGCGAAAGGCTTGCCGTCCGGAATTTCCACGTAGTCGACGCCCGCCACCGGATCGGCGGCGTGCGCCAGCGGCGGCAGCAGGAGCATCAGCATCAGCGCGAAACGCAACTTCATCGAAAGTCCTTGAGGCATGAATGGAAACGCCGGCCATGATCAGGCCGGCGCAATGAACACGAGCTGCGGGAGACCGGTGGCCGGGGCCGCCAGCGCCTCACGATTGCCGGGGCGCGGGCTCGGCTACAGGCTCGGTGGCCGCCGGCGATGCCGGCGCTGGGGCGGCAGGCGCCGCAGCGGCGGCGGCGGGCGCGGCACCGCTGGCCGCGGCGTCGTCGGCGCGATCGTGCAGGCCCTGCATGTAGGTGGACAGCGACTGGATTTCGATATCGGTCAGGTTCTGCGCCACCTGGCTCATGATGTTGAACAGCGCGGGGTCCTTGCGATTGTGGATGCCTTCGCGGTATTCGATCAGGCGCCGCTCGCTGTAGTCCGCCATCTGCCCGCTGAGCCGCGGATAGGCCGGGCCGGGATTGCCCGCGCCAGCGGGACCGTGGCAGGCCATGCAGGCGGGAATCTCGCGCGATGCGTCGCCGACCCGGTACAGCTGCTCGCCCAGTTCGTAGAACTTCGTGCCCTGCTGTGGTCCTTCGGCGATCACGCTGTCGTCGGCCAGCCCGGCCAGCGATTTCTGCGAGGCGAAGTAGGCGCCGACGTCGCGCATGTCCTGCGGGCTCAGCGCCTGGGCGTACGGCATCATGATCGCGGCCAGTCCGGTGTTGCGCTGGCCGCTGGCGTAGAGCGCCAGCTGGTGCGCGGTATAGCGCTCGGGCTGCGCGGCGATGCGCGGATACTGCGGATCGACCGGATTGCCGTCGACACCGTGGCAGGCCGCGCAGACCGAGGCCTTGGCCTCTCCGGCTCCGGCGTCGCCCCAGGTGGTCTTGCTCATGTCGATTTCAAGCGGAGCGATCTGTACCGGTGCATTGTCCGGCAGCGGCGCAACGGTGGTCTGGGCGAAGGCGACCGCGCCCACGGCCGCGATGGCCAGCGAGGCGAAACCCAAAACGCGTGCGTGGCGCATGTGCAGAAGCTCCGAGAAACAGGAAAAAGCGGCGCCGTCGGCAGCCGCCTAACTGACGAATTATCGTCGGCGCGGGCCGCCGCGGTCAATTCCGACGGGCTTGAAGGCGTCAGTGCGGCGCCCGGGTTGCGCCACGTCGCTGGCCCGAGGGTCAGCCGGGGCGGGAGCTGTCGGGCAAAGCCTGTCATCCTAGTGCTCATGCACAACCCCCTGGAACGAGCCAAATACCTGCTGGCGGCGCACCTGCCCAGCCAGCTGCCGCCGGATATCGGCCACGAGGTGGCGTTCGCCGGCCGCTCCAACGCCGGCAAGTCGACCGCGCTCAATGCGCTGACTCGGCAGAACGCGCTGGCGCGGGTGTCCAAGACCCCGGGCCGCACCCAGCAGCTGGTGTTCTTCGAAGTGGCCCAGGACAAGTACCTGGTCGACCTCCCGGGCTATGGCTACGCCAAGGTGCCGCACGATCTCAAGGACCACTGGCAGGCGTTCCTGGACCGCTACTTCCGCACCCGCGACGCGCTCAAGGGGCTGGTAGTGGTGATGGACATCCGCCACCCGCTGAAGGAATACGACCTGCACATGATCACCTACGCGGTGGAAAGCGGCATCCCCGCCCACGGCCTGCTGACCAAGGCCGACAAACTCGGTCGCGGGCAGCAGGGCAACACCCTGCAGGCGGTGCGCAAGGACCTGTTCTCCAGGTTTGGCGACACGGTCAGCGTGCAGACGTTTTCCGGCGAGTCCAAGCAGGGCGTGGACGAAGCACGGTCGGTGGTCAACGGCTGGCTGGGTTACGGCCCCGACGGCGAAGTGGAAGCGGCAGACGCCTGACCTGGTCGCGGCCTGTTTGCCGCTGCCGGCACCCGCGCGGGCCGGTCTCAGCCATCTGCCGTCAGGCGTGGATCCATCCACCCGCGCAGCGCATCGACCAGGGTATTGATCAGCACGATCAGCGCGCCGACCACCAGCACCACGCCCAGCACCAGGGTGTAGTCGCGGTTGAGCGCGCCCTGCACGAAGTAGCGGCCCATGCCGGGAATACCGAAGACCTGCTCGACCACCGCCGAACCGGTGATCACGTTGATCAGGGCCGGCGACAGCCACGCCACCACCGGCAGCAGGGCCGGCTTGAGCGCATGCGCAAACAGCAGGCGGGTTTCGGAGAACCCGCGCGCGCGGGCCGCGCGCAGGTAGTCGGCCGACAGCGTTTCCAGCATCGAGACCCGGGTCAGGCGCGCGCAGTAGGCGATGTTGGGCAAGGCCAGCGCGATCACCGGCAGCACGATGTTCTCCCAGTCGCCCCAGCCTCCGGCCGGCAGCCAGTGCAGGGTGACCGCGAACAGCAGCACCAGCAGCGGCGCGGCGACGAACTTGGGAACCGCCAGGCCCAGCCCGGCGACCAGCATCAGCCCGCGATCGATCCAGCGTCCCGCTCGCAGTGCCGCGGCCACGCCCAGCGGAATGCCCAGCCCCAGCGCCAGCAGCAGCGCCAGTCCGCCGTTGAGCGCCGAGACCGGCAGCGCCTGCGCGATCAGCTGGTTGACCGTGTAGTCGGGGTACTGGAACGAAGGCCCCAGGTCGCCACTCGCCACGTCGCCCAGCCACGCCCCGTACTGCGCCACCAGTGGCTGGTCGAGGCGGTACTGCGCCGCGAGCGCGGCCTGCACTTCGGGCGGCGCGGCCTTTTCCGTATCGAAGGGGCCGCCCGGCGCGGCGCGCAGCAGCACGAAGCACAGCGTGGCCAGCAGCCACAGCGTGAGCAGGGCCTCGAGCAGGCGCGACAGGAAAAACTTCAAGCGATGCACCTCAATAGATCGCCTCGATCATGCGGTCGATCATGGACGCCGGTCCAGCCGCAGCCAGCGGCTGGCGTGTCGGTCGAGCGCATTGGCTTCGAACCCGCGCACGCGCGTATCGACCAGGTGCTTGGAGGTATAGAAGTACAGCGGGATGACCGCGTGCCGGTTCAAGAGTTTCTGCTCGGCGGCGCGCAGCCACGCGTTGCGCGCCGCCTCGCTGGCGGCGGCGTCGGCCTGGTCAAGCCGCTGGCGAAAGCCGGCATCATCGAAGCCGCTCCAGTTGAGCGGGCCTTCGCTGCCGAAGGCGGCCAGGAAGTTGCGCGCGTCGACCACGTCGCCAACCCAGCCGCCGCGGAACACCTGGGTGATCGCGCGCTGCTTGCGGTTCTGCACGAACACCTTCCACTCCTCGTTGCGCAGGCGCACGGTGACGCCCAGCACCTCGCGCCACATCGAGGCCACCGCCAGGGCCATGCGCCGGTGCGGGATCGAGGTGTTGTAGCGCAGCTCCAGCACCAGCGGCTTGCCAGGCGAGTAGCCGGCCTGCCGGTACAGGCGACGCGCGCGCGCTTCGCGCTGCGCCTGCGTTGCCTCGGCCCACGCCGTGCGCGCGCCTTCGTAGCCCGGGATTCCGCCGGGCACGATGCCGTAGGCGGGCTGTTCGCCCAGGCCGGTGACATGGCGGGTGATCTTGTCGCGGTCCACCGCGAGCGACAGCGCCTCACGCAGCGCCGCGTTGTCCTTGAACGGTGGCTGGGTCATGTTGAAGCCCAGCCAGAACGCGCCGACGTAAGGCGCGATCTGCAGCTGCGAGCCAAAGCGCTCGCGCAAGGCATCAATCGGCTGCGGCGGCACGGTCTCGGTGATGTGCAGGTCGCCGGCGGCGAAGCGCTGCAGCTCGGCCGACGCATCTTCGGTGACCTGGTAGCGCACGCGCTCGATGGCCACCGATTCCGCCGCATGAAAGTGTCGGTTGCGCCGTACCACCAAGTTGGCCTGCGGCGTCCACGTCTCCAGCACGTAAGCGCCATTGCCGATGAGCCGTCCCGGCCGCGTGTGCTGCGCGTCGTGCTGCTCCACCGCCGGCAGGTACACGGGGAACGCGATCGGCAGGGTCAGCAGCGCCGGCAGCGCGGCGCTGCGCTCGAGCCGGAACACCAGCGTGCGCGCATCCGGCGCCGAGACGCCCAACGCGTCCGGCTGCACCTTGCCGGCCTGCACGTTGCGGGCGTTGAGCAGCGCATCGAAGAGTTCAGCGAACGGCGCCGCGGTGGCCGGCGCAAACGCGCGGCGGAAGCTGGCCACGACCTGCGGTGCATCCAGTACCTGTCCGTTGGCCCAGCGCAGGCCGTCACGCAGTGCAAACGTCCAGGTGCGGCCGTCGGCGGAGACCTCCCAGCGCTCGGCCATCCCGGGCACCAGCCGTCCCTGTGCGTCTTCGGTGACCAGGCCTTCGTAGAGATCGCGCAGCACGTTGCCGCAGGCCACTTCCTGGCAGCGGTGCGCATCGAGCGTCGAGGGTTCCGGCCCGTTGCCGCGTTCCAGCTGCATGCCGACCGGCGACTGCGACCACGCGCTGGCGGAACACAGCAACAGCAGGACGGACACAATCGGGCGCATGGGCTCGGGCTATAGTGCGGGCCTTGCGATGTTAGGCCAGCCGCCCCACATCACCTAGCCCCCAAGCAGCGAGCCACACCTTGTCCAGCCCCAGTCACGCCGCGGACACGCAGGTCACCGATCGCTCGCAGCTCGTGGAGTACATCGCCTCGGGTGAGAAGCCGAAAGACGCCTGGCGCATCGGCACCGAGCACGAAAAGTTCGGCTTCCGCCTGGACGACCTGCGCCCGCCGACGTTCGACGGCGATCGCGGCATCGAGGCACTGCTGCGGGGCATGACCCGATTCGGCTGGGAAGCGGTGAATGAAAATGGCCGCACCATCGCCCTGCTGCGCGACGGCGCCTCGGTGACCCTCGAGCCGGCCGGCCAGCTTGAGCTGTCGGGCGGGATGCTCGAAACCATCCACGAGACCTGCAGCGAAGTGCGGTCGCACCTGGTCGAAGTGAAGACGGTGGCCGACGAGCTTCAGATCGGTTTCCTCGGCATGGGCTTCCAGCCCAAGTGGCGACGCGACGAGATGCCGTGGATGCCCAAGGGCCGCTACCAGATCATGAAGAACTACATGCCCAAGGTCGGCAGCCTCGGCTTGGACATGATGACCCGCACCTGCACCGTGCAGGTCAACCTGGATTTCGCAAGCGAAGCGGACATGGTGAAGAAGTTCCGCGTGTCGCTGGCGCTGCAGCCGATCGCCACCGCACTGTTCGCCGATTCGCCGTTCACCGAAGGCAAGCCGAACGGCTACCTCAGCTATCGCTCGCACATCTGGACCGACACCGATGGCGACCGAACCGGCATGCTCGACTTCGTGTTCGAGGACGGCTTCGGCTACGAGCGCTACGTGGACTACCTGCTCGATGTGCCGATGTACTTCAGCTACCGCCAAGGCCGCTACATCGACGCCAGCGGGCAGAGCTTCCGCGACTTCCTGCAGGGCAGGCTGCCGGCACTGCCGGGCGCGCTGCCCACGTTCACCGACTGGTCCGACCACATGACCACCGCCTTCCCCGAAGTGCGGATGAAGAAATTCCTGGAGATGCGCGGCGCCGACGGTGGACCGTGGGGCAGGCTGTGCGCGCTGCCCGCGTTCTGGGTTGGCCTGCTCTACGACGACGAAGCGCTGGATGCGGCGTGGGACCTGGTCAAGGATTTCAGCCGCCAAGAGCGCCACGCGCTGCGCGACGGTGTGCCGCGGCACGCGCTGAAGCTGCGGTTCCGTGGCGGCACGGTGCGCGACCTGGCCGCCGAGGCGCTCAAGATCGCGGCGGGGGGGCTGCGCCGGCGCAACCGGATCGGCGGCAGCGGCTCGGACGAGAGCGGGTTCCTCGATCCGCTGATCGAGTTCACCGAATCCAACGAGACACCCGCCGAACGCAAGCTCGCCCTGTTCGAAGGCGAATGGAACGGCGACATCGACCGCGTCTTCCGCGACTTCGCCTACTGAGCGGCGCATGCGTTAGGCTGGATTTCCATCGTTCGGAGAGTCACATGCGCCGCATTGCCCTGGTTCTACTTGTCATGCTGGCGAGCGCCGGCACGAGCGCAGCCGAGCGCGTGGCCCTGGTGGGCGGCACCCTGGTTGACGGCACGCTGAGCGATCCCATCCGCAACAGCGTGATCCTCATAGACGGCGAGCGGATCGTCGCGGTGGGCAGCGTCGGCACGCTGGCCGTGCCCGCCGATGCCAGGGTGATCTCCACCGAAGGCATGACCGTGATGCCTGGTCTGTGGGACATGCACGTTCACCTGATGATCAACGGCCACGCCGACTACGCGTACTGGGACAAGAAATATCCGGACCAGTTCGGTGACGTGATCATGCCGTCCTCAGCCAAGCAGCTGCTGATGGCCGGCGTCACCGGCGCGCGCGACCTCGGCGGTCCGCTGGAAGAAAGCATCGCGGTGCGCGACGCGATCAACGCCGGCACCATCCCGGGACCGACGCTGTTCGTCTCCGGTCCCTTCATCCAGAAGAAGCCCTATCCGGGCACCGAGCAGTTCCGCTGGGGCGTGAATTCCCCGGCCGATGCGCGCGCCAAGATCCGGCGCATCGCGCAGGCCGGCGTTGACGTGGTCAAGCTGATCGACCAGGACCAGATGAGCGATGCGGAAATCGCCGCGATCGTGGACGAGGCACACAAGCACGATCTGCCGGTGATCGCCCACGCGCACCGCCCCGAGGAAATCCGGCGCGGGGTCGAAGCGGGCGTCGACGGATTCGAACATACCGGCCTTGCCGCCGCACCCGAATACCCGCCCGACGTGATCGCCGCGCTGCGCGAGCGCACCGCGGACATGTCGAAAGGCCCGCTGTTCTGGACCCCGACCATCGAGGGCCTCTACAACTTCCCGTACACGGTGAAGAACCACGAGTTCATCGACGGCAGCGACTGGCACGAAGGCCTCACTCCGGAGATCGTGGCCGACATCCGCAAGTCGCTCGAGCATCCCGAGCGCATCTCCTATTTCCAGCAGACCCCGCAGCGCTGGCCCACGCTGAAGCGCAAGTTCGACCAGCTGCGCGAGACCGGCGTGGTGATGCTGGTGGGCACCGACTCGGGCATCCCGATGAAGTTCCACAGCGGCAGCACCTGGAACGAGCTCGACGTCTGGGTCAACAAGCTCGGCGTGCCGGTGGTCGATGCCATCCGCGCCGCGACCTACTGGCCGGCGGTGGCGATGAAGGCCGACAAGGACTACGGCTCGGTCACCGAAGGCAAGTACGCCGACATCATCGCGGTCAAGGGTGACGTGCTCAAGCACGTGTCCCTGCTGCAGGACGTGGACATCGTGATCAAGCACGGCAAGCAGGTGAAGTAGCCTCGCCGGGCGCCGTTCGGGCAGCCCCCGGAATCAAAGCCGCAGCGCGTGATGCGCGGGCGCGGGCTGACCGGCCTGGTGCGTTCCTGTCCCGAAGGATCACGCGTGCATCGCCGCGCCAGCACATTCGAATCTGGAGAGCGTCATGAAAAGTAGAGCCGCCGTTGCCTTCGCCGCAGGCCAGCCCCTGCAGATCGTCGAGATCGATGTCGAGCCTCCGCGCGCTGGCGAGGTGCTGGTGCGCATCACCCACACCGGCGTCTGCCACACCGACGCCTTCACCCTGAGTGGCGACGACCCCGAAGGCATCTTCCCCTCGGTACTGGGCCACGAAGGCGGCGGCATCGTCGAAGCGCTGGGCGAGGGCGTCACCAGCGTCAAGGTCGGCGACCACGTGATTCCGCTGTACACGGCCGAATGCCGCCAGTGCAAGTTCTGCCTGTCGGGCAAGACCAACCTGTGCCAGGCCGTGCGCGCCACCCAGGGCAAGGGCCTGATGCCCGACGGCAGCACGCGTTTCTCCTACGAAGGCAGGCCGATCTACCACTACATGGGCTGCAGCACCTTCAGCGAGTACACGGTGGTGCCGGAGATTTCGCTGGCGGTAGTCAATCCCGAGGCGCCGCTGGAAAAAGTCTGCCTGCTCGGCTGCGGTGTCACCACCGGCATCGGGGCCGTGCACAACACCGCCAAGGTGCAGGAAGGCGACAGCGTTGCCGTGTTCGGCCTCGGCGGCATTGGCCTGGCGGTGATCCAGGGCGCGGTGCAGGCCAGGGCCGGCAGGATCATCGCCGTCGATACCAACCCGGGCAAGTTCGAGCTGGCACGTTCGATGGGCGCGACCGACTGCATCAACCCGAAGGAGTGCGACAAGCCGATCCAGGACGTGATCGTGGAGATGACCGACGGCGGCGTGGACTTCAGCTTCGAGTGCATCGGTAACGTGCAGGTGATGCGCGCGGCGCTGGAGTGCTGCCACAAGGGCTGGGGCGAGTCGGTGATCATCGGCGTGGCCGGCGCCGGACAGGAGATCAGCACCCGGCCGTTCCAGCTGGTGACCGGACGGGTGTGGCGCGGGTCGGCCTTCGGCGGGGTCAAGGGCCGCACGCAGCTGCCCGGGATGGTGGAGCAGTCGATGCGGGGCGAGATCGACCTGGATCCCTTCATCACCCACACCATGCCGCTGGAGCGCATCAACGAGGCCTTCGACCTGATGCACGAGGGCAAGTCGATTCGCACGGTGATTCATTTCTAGTTTTTGTTTCCTTCTCCCGGTGGGAGAAGGAACAGCAGGAGCTTCCATGACCACGCAACGCATCGAACATCGCGCCTGCTTCGGCGGCTGGCAGGACGTGTACCGGCATCGTTCGGAAACGCTCGGCTGCGACATGAGCGTCGGCGTGTACTTCCCGCCGCAGGCCGCAGCTGGCCCGTGTCCGGTGCTGTACTGGCTTTCCGGGCTGACTTGCAACGAACAGAACTTCATCACCAAGTCCGGCGCGCAGCGCTACGCCGCCGAACACGGGATCATCCTGGTCGCGCCCGACACCAGTCCGCGTGGAGACGACGTGGCCGACGCCGATGGCTACGACCTCGGCAAGGGTGCCGGCTTCTACCTCGACGCCACCCGCGAGCCGTGGGCCTCCCACTACCGCATGCACGACTACATCGTCCATGAGCTGCCGGCATGGGTGGAGTCGGATCCGTCGGCCAGCAACCGCCGCGCCATCAGCGGGCACTCCATGGGCGGACACGGCGCGCTGGTGATCGCGCTGCGCAATCCCGGGCGCTACCGCAGCGTGTCGGCGTTCTCGCCGATCGTGGCGCCGAGCCAGGTGCCGTGGGGCCAGAAGGCCTTCGGCGCCTACCTGGGCGAGGATCGAGCCAGCTGGAACGCGTGGGATGCTGTGGAACTGATCGCTGGCGCGTCCGAGCGCCTGCCGCTGCTGATCGACCAGGGCGACGCCGACGAATTCCTGCAGTCGCAGCTGCGCCCCGAACTGCTGCAGGCGGCGTGCGCGTCAGCGAACCATCCGCTCGAGTTGCGCATGCAGCCCGGCTACGACCACAGCTATTACTTCATCGCCAGCTTCATCGGCGAGCACATCGCCCACCACGCCAAGGCGCTCAACGCGTAATCCCGTGGGAGCGCCCTCTGGGCGCGAGCTCTTCGATCGGATCCCGATCACCTGGCAAGAGTTCGCGCCCGGAGGGCGCTCCTACGCCATCAGGAAGTCGGTGTAAGCGAAGCGGCCATCGCTCAGGATGGTGTCGCCGCGGCTGATCGCCAGCGGCTCTGCGAACATCGGTCCGGCGCTGACGCAGGTGTGGAACTCGCCGTTCTCGCCGCAGGCATCGACCGATGCGGGCAGCTCGGCTAGCAACGAGTGATCGAAGCGGCGACCGGCGAAGCCGGCCTCCAACTGGGTGGTGTCCACGCAGCACACCTGCGCCACCAGTCCTGCATCGATCATCTCCCGGGCCAGGCCGCCGGTGTCGCGGCCAAACAGCGGCGTCTCGACGTCCCACCCGTGACGCGCGCACAGGGCGGCCCGGTAATCGCGGATGTCCTGCAGGAACAGGTCGCCGAAGGCGATGGTGCGCACGTCGGGCCACTGCTTCGCGCACGCTGCCAGCGCGCCCGAAAACGCGGCTTCGTAGGCCTCGTTGTCGCACTGGGGATCAATCCAGGCCTCGACCAGCGACAGGCGTGCCGCCCGTGCCTGCGCATGCAGGACCTCGCGACGGATCCCCTGCATCGATACCCGCTGCTCGTCGCGCGTGAGCGTGGTCAGCAACGCCACCACTTTCACCCCGTGACTGCGCAGCACGTGCAACGTCCAGGCCGCGTCCTTGCCGCCGCTCCACGACAGCACGACCGGCGCGGTCTTCATCGAGGCGCCGTCATGCGAGTCGTGACCCGGACCGGAGGTCAGGCCGCCGAAACGTCGCGCAGCTCCCATTCGCTGCCGGCGAGCAGGCGCAGGCGATGCTTGAACACGCTGCCCGGCAGGGAGGTGATGACGATCAGGTCCACGTGCAGGTCGTCCTGCTGGCCGACCACGCTGGCCTGGGGATCGGTGGCGCCAAGCGCGGGATCGACTTCATCGGGCTCTTCCTGTGCCGCGCGCCAGCGCGAGAACAGCGAGTCGGTCTGCAACGCGTCCTGGAACTGCGCCGCGAATTCCTCGGCGCCGTGCGCGGTGAAGCTGAAGGCGGGGTCGCTGCCGCGAGCCCGCTTGGGCTCCTTGAGGCTGATGTAGTAGCGCGTGGCCATGCCGGATTCCCTAGTGTCGAATCCAGCCAGCCTAGCCGCCCGCCGTTATTCGGGCGTTAGGAGCGTGCGATCACGAGTTCTTGAATACGTGTGGTTCGGCGGCGAAGCCGACCCCCACCGCGCCCTTGCCCACGTTGACCATGCCGGTCAGGCTTATCACGCTTTCGAACACTTCGATGTTGTTGTTGGCACAGATGTCCAGCAGTCGCTGGTAGCCGGGCAGTGCGCGCATTTCGGCCAGCTCGCCGCCGTAACTGAGGCACAGGGTAGGCGTCAGCAAACCGGCGATCACGTGGTTGCCCGCGAACTTGAACATCTGCTCCACGGCGTTTTCGAACCCCTTCAGCTTGGCCACCGGCTGCGTGTTGCCGGCGTGGCCGTGCAGCACCGGCTTGATGTCCAGTGCCGTGCCCAGCGCCGCGCCCAGGAAGCTCACGCTGCGATCGCCCTTGGTGCGTGCACGCGCCCGCAGGTAGTAGAGGTCGCGCGGGATCATGTAGCCGTGGCTGTTGGCGGCCAGGTATTCCAGCGTGGTGCGGATGTGCTGCACGTTGTCGCCGGCCGCGCGCATGCGCACGGCTTCCACCGCGGTGATGCCCTGGGCGGCGAACAGGGTCTGGGTGTCGATCACGCGCAGCGCGAATGGCGAGTTGTGGCCCGCCGCCTGGCGCACCGGCTTGTAGTCGTTGAGGATCGCGAAGCTCGCCTGCATCGCGTTGTCGTGGATCGGACTGCGGATCTTGGTGATGGTCATGCAGAAGACGTGGTCGTAGTCGATGACCAGCCGCTCCAGGAACAGGTCGCGGATCTGGTTGACGGTGAACGGAATGGTCTCCGCTTCGTGGCCGCGCTCGGCGACATGGGCGTGCAGGAAGCTCAAGGTCGCCTCCTCGTCGCGATGGTCGACCAGCACCGCATCGCCGATGCGCCCCGTGAGCGGCAGCACCACGATGTCGTTGTTCTTGATGTAGTCCTGCGGCAAATCGCAGGCAGAGTCCACCACTATCCCGATGCGCATGAAGGCCCTCCCGGGAGGCATGCTTTAACGGCGCAACGTAACCCCCATTCACCACCGAGCGTCGTTTCTCCCCGCGAAATCCGGGGAAAGTGCGATTCAAATCACACAAGGGACCAAGTGCTTGAACATACATGGGCGTGTGGAGAAGTGTCGCGGGCCCGGGCGACGCAACGCACGTTGCTGATGTGAGCTTCTTCAAGGAAAGGCGGCAGTGGGCGCTCGACCTTCCTCGATTCCTGCACCCATGCCGCGGGTGACCATGGTTGTCGCCCGCCGCAGGAAGGCCATCAGCCGCTCAGGGCGTATAAGCCCGCGGCAGCGCCCCGGCCTGACGCAGATAGCGGTCGCGAAGTTCGGTCTGGCGCGATCGCATCGGGATCGAGGTGCCTTCCATCCACAGCTGCTCGGCAACGTGGATCACGTCGAGGGGATCACCGCTCCACAGCACCAGGTCGGCGCGCTTGCCCACCGCGATGCTGCCGAGTTCCTTGTCCACGCCCAGCACCTGCGCCGGCACCAGGGTCAGGCCGGCGAGGCCCGCCTCCCACGGCAGGCCGTTGGCCACGGCGTTGCCGGCGAGCTGGCGGATCTTGCGTGCGTTGTGCGAGGCATCGCCGGACTGGGCGAAAGAGACCGCCACCCCGGCCGCGTGCAGCCGGCTGGCATTCTCCAGCGTGGCACCCAGGCGATCGAAGTCAGCGGGCAGGTTGCCCAGCGCATCGACGAACACCGGCACTTTCGCCGCGGCCAGTTGCGGCGCGAGTTTCCACGCTTCGCTGCCGCCAGCGATGGCGATGCGCACCCCTTCGCGCCCGGCCCAGCGCAGCAGCTGGCGGATGTCGGCGGCACGCTCCACCGCCACCACGATGCGGCCTTCGCCGGCCAGGTAGCGGGCCAGCGTGGCGCGGCCGGCGGTGGTCAGCAGCGCGTGCGGCGAATCGACCGGAACGCGTCCTCGCGCTTCGGAGACCATCTGGTCCAGCAGCATCCACTGCGCCGCGCGCGACTTGCCGCTGAGCTCGATGCCGCCGCTGCCCAGGCGAAGGAACAGCGCGCGCGGGCCGATGGTGTCGGCGCCGCCGTCCAGGCGCACGACCCCGCCCTGGCCGGCAATGAACGAGCCACCGGTGGTCGCGCCGAGCAGGGTGAAGCCAAGCCCCTCCACGCGCGCCACCGGCACCAGTGTCGACTCGGGGTTGTAGGCCAGGGTCACGTCGAACTCGGGGCGCATCGGCTGGGTCTCGCGCAGGCTCACCGCGCTGTCCACGGTGGCGGCTTCACCGGAGACCTCCTCCACGCCGATCTCGGTGATGCCGCCGAACAGCGCCGGCGTCAGCGGCCGGCCGTTGGCCTCCACCACGCGGGCGCCTGCAGGCGCGGACAGGCCGCTACCCACGGCGCTGATGCGGCCATCGCGCACCAGCACGTCGGTGTTGTCGAGCGTGCCTCGGATGTCTGCGGTATGCACCGTGGCGTTGCGGATGAGGACGTCCTGGGCCAGGGCATGGCCTGCAAACGACAGCGCGAGCGCTAATGCAGCCATTGGCCCGCACCACCCCAAGTGGGAGCGGGCCTGGTGGGAGCGGCGTCCCGCCGCGAGCTCTTTGCCTGTTACTGCTCCGGAGGGAAAGCTCGCGGCGGGATGCCGCTCCCACCTCAGCCGCTCCCACCGACGCGGCTCCCACAGCTTGAACGCCCTCACAGCGCACCCTCCTTCGCGTCACCCTGGCCCAGCATGAAATCCGATTCTGGCTGCCGCGTCGCATCGTTGCGGTCGTAGACACGGGCGCCGTCGACGTAGACCTGCTCGGCGTGCGCGTAGACGCTGAAGGGATCCTGGTTCCACAGCACCACGTCGGCCATCTTGCCCACCTCCAAAGTGCCGGTGACCTTGTCGATGCCGAGCGACTTCGCCGCGTTGGAGGTGACCCAGCGGATAGCGCGTTCGGGCGCAACCGGCATGCCGATGCGGCGGCCGCTGGCCATGACCTTGGCCGCTTCCTGGTTGAGCCGCTGGATGCCTTCGGACGAATCGGAATGCACGATCGCGCAGCCGTTGGCGGGTCGGTCGACCAGCAGGATGTTCTCCTGGATGCCGTCGAAGGCCTCCATCTTGAAGCCCCACCAGTCGGCCCACAACGCGCCGCACACGCTTTCGGCGGCCAGCCGGTCGGCCAGCTTGTAGGCTTCGGCGCCGTGGTGGAACGCGGCCACCTTGAAGCCGAATTCCCTGGCCAGGTCGAGCATCGTCGCCATCTCGTCGGCGCGGTAGCAGTGGATGTGCACCAGGATGTCGCCGTTGATCGCCGCAGCCAGCGTGTCCAGCTTGAGATCGCGCTTGCCGCCGCTGTCGCCGCTGCTGTCGGTCGCATCGCCGCCGCTGGGGCGCGAGAACCAGCGCTTGCGCTTGGGCGTCGGCTTCACCGTGTTCTTCCTGATGTACTCGGCCGCGTCGATGAAGGCGGCGCGGTAGCCGGCGACGTTGGCCATGCGCGTGGCCGGGCCGCCCTTGCCGCCGTAGACGCGCTTGGGATTTTCGCCGCAGGCCATCTTCAGCCCCCACGGCGCGCCCGGGAACTTCATCGCCTGGTAGGTCGTGGCCGACACGTTCTTGAGCGTCACCCCGCGTCCTCCGACCAGGTTGGCCGAACCCGGCAGGATCTGCATGGAGGTGACGCCGCCGGCCAATGCGGCATGGAAGCCCGGGTCCTGCGGCCACACCGAGTGTTCGGCCCACACGTTGGCGGTGACCGGCGCGGTCGCCTCGTTGCCGTCGCTGTGCGCGCTCATGCCCGGGCTGGGATACACGCCCAGGTGCGAATGCACGTCGATCAGGCCAGGCGTCACCCACTTGCCGCGCCCGTCCACCCGCAGCGCGTCGGCCGGGGCCTGCAGCGCGCGACCGACCGCGGCGATCCTGCCGTCCTGCAGCAGCACGTCGGCATCGTCCAGGCGCTCGCCGGTGCCGGTCAGCACCGTGACGTGCTCTATCAGCACGGGACCTGACGCGATCGCGCGGTAGGTGCCTGGGTAGGGGTCCTGGGTGAAGCGCGGGTTCGGCGTTACAGCCAGGGCGTGGGTCGAAGCCAGGCCGAGCGCGGCCAGCAGGACGAGTCGCGTCCCGGATGAAATGAAGGGCATGGTGTGCTCACGTATGCGGTGCGACACGCTACCCCCCGCGCGAATGCTTGCCAAGTGCGGCGCGCGTGCGGCGTGACACAATCGGGGCAAAAAACAATAGAGTATGGCTATGAAGGACAAGAGCGAGATCGTCAACAACTGGCTGCCGCGCTACACCGGCGTGCCGCTGGACGAGTTCGGCGACTGCATCCTGCTGACCAACTTCAGCGGCTACCTGCACGCGTTCTCGAAGTTGACCGGCGCGCCGGTGGTGGGACTGGACCGGCCGATGCCCAGCGCCACCATCGACGGCATCAGCATGATCAACTTCGGCATGGGCAGCCCCAACGCCGCCACGATCATGGACCTGCTGTCGGCGATCATGCCCAAGGCCGTGTTGTTGCTGGGCAAGTGCGGCGGCCTGAAACGCAAGAACCAGCTCGGCGACCTGGTGCTACCGATCGCGGCGATCCGCGGCGAAGGCACCAGCAACGACTACCTGCTGCCCGAGGTGCCGGCGCTGCCGGCGTTCGCGCTGCAGCGCGCGGTCTCCACGATGATCCGCGACCTCGGCCACGACTACTGGACCGGCACCGTGTTCACCACCAACCGCCGCGTGTGGGAGCACGACGTGGAGTTCAAGGAATACCTGCGCAAGCTGCGCTGCATGGCCATCGACATGGAGACCGCCACGATCTTCGCCGCCGGTTTCGCCAACCGCATTCCCTCCGGCGCACTGCTGCTCGTGTCCGACCAGCCGATGGTGCCCGAAGGCGTCAAGACCGAGGCTTCGGACCTGCGCATCAGCGCCGAGTACGTCGAGCGCCACATCAATATCGGCATCGAGGCGCTGAAGCTGATCCGTCGCCACGGCAAGTCGGTGCGCCACCTGCGCTTCGACGAGTAGCGCCCGGTGGATCCACTCCTGCAGCAGTGGCGCAATGGCGGACGCACGTTCGAACATGCAGGCCGGTCGTTGTTCTATCGCGATGAGGGCGACGGGCCGGTGCTGCTGTGCCTGCACGGCTACCCCACCGCGTCGTGGGACTGGCATCGGGTGTGGCCGCTGCTGGTGGAGCGCTACCGGTTGATCGCGATGGACATGCTGGGCTTCGGGTTTTCCGAAAAACCGCGCGGCCGCCACTACAGCATCGGCGGGCAGACCTCGCTGCATGAAGCACTGCTGGCGTCGCTGGGGATCGAGCGCGCCCACGTGCTGGCGCACGACTATGGCGACACGGTGGCGCAGGAACTGATGGCGCGGCGCGCGCAGCGTCG
Organism: Pseudoxanthomonas sp.; assembly: GCA_041688625.1. GTDB lineage: Bacteria > Pseudomonadota > Gammaproteobacteria > Xanthomonadales > Xanthomonadaceae > Pseudoxanthomonas_A. The sequence goes on along the minus strand of JBDNHW010000013.1, from coordinate 19,932 downwards.
ATCAAGCCCCGAGCCCGGCCTGCAGCTGGACAGCGTGACCCTGCTCAACGGCGGACTGTTCCCCGAAGCCCACCATGCGCGCATGATCCAGACCCTGCTGCGCTCACCGCTGGGGCCGCTGCTGGTGCGCCTGCTCGACGAGCGCGCGTTCGCCCGCAGCTTCACGCCGATATTCGGTGCCGGCACGCAGCCTGGCGACGCCGAACTCGCACGCTTCTGGGCGCTGATCGAACACAACGGTGGACGCCTGCTGATGGGACGACTCCTGCACTACATCGCCGAACGCAAACGCCACCGCGAGCGCTGGGTTGGCGCGCTCACCGATGCCAGCATGCCGCTGCAGCTGGTGGTCGGCATGGAGGATCCGGTGTCCGGCCCCGACATGGCGCGACGCTGGCGCGAACTGGTGCCGCGCGGCGGGCTGGTAGAGCTGCAGGGAATCGGCCATTACCCGCAGTGGGAGTGTCCATCGGGGGTCGCCGCGTCGGTGATGGAGATTGCGAGATGACCAGTACCCGGAAGGAAGCCTGCGGAGATACCACAACGATGACACCCACTGACGTGGTCGGCTTCTGGCGCGAAGCTGGAGCGGACACGTGGTTCAAGCGCGATGACGAGTTCGACGCCGATTTCAGCCGGCGCTTCGGCGGCGCGCACCATGCCGCCGCGCGCGGCGAATGCGAATCCAGGCTGGAAACGGCCGAGGGCGCGCTGGCGCTGCAGATCCTGCTCGAGCAGTTTCCGCGCAACGTCTTTCGCGGCAGTGCACACTCCTACGCCACCGATGGCCTGGCTCGGCACTACGCGCATCGCGCCGTGGATGCCGGGCTGGACCAGCAGATCGAGGGGCCGATGCGTGCGTTCCTGTACATGCCGTTCGAACACTCCGAATCGCTGGCCGACCAGAACCGCGCGGTGACCCTGGTCGAAGCGCTGGGCGATGACGGATTCACCCGCTTCGCCGAACTGCACCGCGACCTCATGCCACGGGCACTTCCTGCGGTCGTCCAGCGCTTCGGCCGCTTCCCGCACCGCAATCGCGCCCTGGGCCGTGAGTCCATCCAGGACGAGCTGGAGTACCTGGCCAGCGGCGGCTTTGCCGGATAACCGCCACCTTCTCCAACCGGGAGAAGGTGGCGCGAAGCGCCGGACGACCGCAGGAAGTTCCCGTGGCATGAGGGCAGGGAATGAAGGGCCGACCACGGGTGTGCCTCGGTACTTCGCGGTAGGGTTCCCATCTCCGGAATTGTTTCTCGCCGTGAAGTATCTCGCGCCGGATGGTCCATGCCCTCATCCGCCCCCCGACTAAAGCATTCGGGGGCAGGCCCTGCGGGCACCTTCTCCCGGTGGGAGAAGGAAAGGCTGTCAATACTTCGGCAGTGCCGTATCCACGTCATCGGCCCAGGCGGTGATGCCGCCGGTCACGTTGTGGACGTTGCTGAAGCCCATCGCCTGGAACTCTTCGGTGGCGCGTCCGCTGCGGCCGCCGCCGTGGCACATGAAGGCGATCGCGGTGTCCTTGGGCAGCGCTTCGATGTCGGCGCGGCCGTTGTCGTCGAAGGTGCGGAACGGCACGCCGACCGCGACGATCTCGCGCTCCGCGTAGGGACGCACGTCCACCAGGATCAGTTCGCCGGCGCGCACCTTGGCGTCGACGTCCTTCGGCGACATCTGCGGCACCGGCTTGGGCGCGTTCGGGTTGTCGATGGCCAGGCCCTTGCCGCGGATGTCGTCGGCCCAGTCGATGGTGATGCCGTCGGCGCGGCGCGCGCTGGCCAGGTCGAACTGCACGCGCAGCCCGTTGGATTCGGCGGCGATGGCGTTGGCGTCGAACTGGCCCAACTGGAAGTTCGGCTGGAACTGCGCGTTGATCGACAGCGTCAGGGCCGCACCGGGGCCGGCGTCGTCCACCGCCTTGCGCAGCATCTCGACCGCGGCAGGAGTGACGGTGATCGAGGGCGGCGTGCGGTCAGGCGCCGGCACGCCGAGCACTTCGGCCAGCTCCCCGGAATTGCTCATCTGCTCGATGATGTCGCTGCCGCCGACCAACTCGCCGTCGATGTACAGCTGCGGGATGGTCGGCCAGTCGCCGTAGGCCTTGATGCCGTCGCGGATGTCCTGGTCGGCCAGCACGTTGACATGAGTGAAGTCCACGCCCAGCGCGCCCAGCGCGCCGACGGCCTTGGCCGAGAAGCCGCACTGCGGCATGGTCGGCTGGCCCTTCATGAACAGCACGACGCGGTTTGACTGCAGCAGGGATTCGATGCGCGAACGCAGTGCGGGGTCGAGGGACATGGGGCAACACCAGTGATTGGGGAAGTCGGCCAGTTTACGCCGCGTGGCATGATCCGGGCATGACCACCACGGCAACGTTGCATCGCCCGCCACGCCACCCCCACGCGTGGCTGTGGGTGTTCCTGGCCTCGCAGCTGGTGGTGCCGGGGCTGTGGTGGTGGCTGGGATGGCGTGTCGGCCTGCCGCTGCTGGCGGCCACGCACCTGCTGCTGGTGTGGGGCACGCTGGCGCCGCATTCGGCCCTGTTCGGGCCGGTGCTGGTGCGCCTGCCGACCACCGAATCCAAGATCTGGCTGACCATCGACGATGGGCCGTCGAGCGAGACGCAGGCCATGCTCGACCTGCTCGATCGCCACCAGGCCAAGGCCACGTTCTTCCTGGTGGCCGACCGCGCGACGGCGCGACCGGAACTGGCGCGCGAGATCGTGCGGCGCGGCCACGGCATCGGCAACCACAGCCGTTCGCACCCGCAGGCGTGGTTCTGGGCGCTGGGCCCGCGGCGCATGGCGGCCGAGATCGAGCACACCCAGGCCGTGCTCACCGACATCACCGGCACGGCGCCGCGCTGGTTCCGCGCCGTGGTCGGCATGGCCAATCCCTTCGTCGCCGCGCCGCTGCAGCGCCACGGCCTGGCGCGCGTGGCCTGGAGCGCGCGCGGCTTCGATGGCGTTCGCGGACAAACGCAGCAGGTGGTGGCGCGCATCACCGCCCAGCTCCGGCCCGGGAGCATCGTGCTGCTGCACGAGGGCGCCCCACACGGCAACAACCTGGCCATCGTCGAAGGCGTGCTGCAGGCCATGCAGCAGCGCGGCTACAGCAGCGTGGTGCCTGAAGATCTGTAGCGATCAGTCTGCGATCACCACTTAGGAGCGCCCATGTACCCGAAGAGGGCATAAAGAGCGCTCCTCCATCTTTCCGCCGAGACATTGCTTTCCGGCACCCTACTGCGCGGCGAAGAACCCTTCTCCCGCTTGCGGGGGAAGGTGCCCGAAGGGCGGATGGGGGTGGCTCTTCGCGAACAGCCTCACAAGCCAAGAGCTCGCGGGCATGGCCCGCTCCTACAGGGGCAGCGGCGCTTGAAGTTGGCGTGGAGAGCGGTCGCGGGCATGGCCCGCTCCTGCAGGGGCAGCGGCGCTTGAAGTTGGCGTGGAGAGCGGTCGCGGGCATGGCCCGCTCCTGCAGTTTCCGCCAACGTCTCCCATGACGAAGAACCCTTCTCCCGCTTGCGGGGGAAGGTGCCCGAAGGGCGGATGGGGGCGGCTCTTCGCGAACAGCTTCGCAAGCCAAGAGCTCGCGGGCAGGGCCCGCTCCTACAGGGGCAGCGGCGCTTGAAGTTGGCGTGGAGAGCGGTCGCGGGCAGGGCCCGCTCCTACAAAAGCTTGATCGCCACGATCAGCCAGTTGTTGAACGGCGTGTTGCCGTACAGCGGTGCGTTGTCGACCTCCAGCCCCGCGGCTTCCAGCTGCCCGCGAAGCGCGTCCGCATCCGGATAGCACTTCGGCCAAGACTGCATCCAGCCGATGGCATTGGCCATGCGGTCGGTGATGCGCGTGGTCGTGCTGCGACGGCTGCCGTCCTCCAGCGCGGTGCGGATCACCAGGCGCGCGCCGGGCACCAGCATCGCGATGGCGTCATCGACCAGGCGCTGCTGCGCGGCGCGCTCCAGGTACTGCAACACGTCGAGCATGCACACGCTGCCGTGGTGCTGCGGCGGCCCCTAAGCCAGATCCACCAGGGCGAACTCCACATCACCCAGACGCGCGCGTGCGGCCACGACCTTCGCGCGCCGGATCTTGGCCGCATCGTTGTCCACGCCGCGGTAGTCCATCGCCTGCCCGTCCTGCCGCAGCGCGTGTGCCAGCAGCCCCAGGCCGCAGCCGAGATCCAGCACCGGCGCACGGCTGCCGCGCAGCGCCTGCAGGACGCCCGGGTACAGCGGGTCGCTGCCCAGCTTGGCGCGCGTGTAGTAATAGTCCCAGCGGTTGCCCAGCGGATGCGTGGGAAGGAATGCGCGGGCGATCCGCATGCAGGTGGCGCGGTCGAAGGGCGGGGTGACGGTGTTCATTCGCCCTGGATCATGGCGCGCACCGCAGGCAGCGCCTCGCGTGCCCACAGCGAATGCATCGCCGCCGAAGGATGCAGGGCGTCTGCCACCAGCATTTCCTCGTGAACGCCGCATTCACGACTGATCGGCGTGATGTCGAGGAAGGCCACGCCCTTCCGCGCGCACACCTCGAACGCGGTCACGTTGAAAGCGTCCACCGCGTCCCCGATGTCCGCGGGCGTGCGGTCTTGCTCGGTCAACGCAAACGGGGTCACGCCCCAGTCGGGTATCGACAGGACCAGAACGCGCTCCGCGCGCCCGCCGGCGAAACCGATCGCCTGCTGCAGCAGCGCGTCGAACTGTTCGCCGTACTCATCGAGTGGCCGGTTGCGGTACTGGTCGTTGACCCCGACCATCAGGCTGACCAGGTCGTAGGGCGGGTCCAGCGGGGTGGCATCGATCGCCGCCTGCAGCTCGTCGGTGGTCCAGCCGGTCTGGGCGACGATCTGCGGATCCGCGATCGCGACACCTTCATCGCGCAGATCCTGCGCCAGCTGCGCCGGCCAGGCTTCGCTCGCCGCCACGCCGTCGCCGATGGTGTACGAGTCACCCAACGCCAGGTAGCGCAGCGTCGTCTTGTGCAGGCGCGAATCGTCGGACATATGCCGCACCCCCGGGTCCAGCGGCGTGGCGTGCGTGATCACGCCACCGCAGGCCGCGACTTGCCCTTGATCGGCACCACCTTGCCCGCGCTTTCCGCGCGCCGCGACAGCACCCGGTCGATGCGCGCGAACACTTCGCCCATGGTCTGCGCGTCTGGCAGCAGGGTCACCCGGAAGTGATGGCGGTAGGGCACGTTGAAGCTGGAGCCCGGCACCACCAGCACGCCCTCGTCCTCCAGCAGCTGCAGCGCGAAGTCGTGGTCGTCGAAGCCCTGCGCGGCCGCGCCGACCACGGCCGGGAACGCGTACAGGGCGCCCGAAGGCGGCGTCAGTTGAAGATGTTCGCTCCTCGCGCAGGCCTCGATCACCGCGTGTCGGGTTTCGTACAGGCGCCCGCCGGGTGAACACAGCGCGGTGATCGTGTCCGGACCGTTGACTGCCGCATCGACCGCGTACTGCCCCGGCACATTGGCGCACAGGCGCAGCGCGCCCAGCAGGTCCATGGCGTGGTGCAGGTTGCCGATCTCGGCGTAACTGCCCGACAGCAGCGCCCAGCCCACGCGCCAGCCGCAGGCGCGGTGCACCTTGCTCAGGCCGCTGAAGGTGATGCACGGCACCTCGCCGGCAAGCGGCGCCACCGGTTCGAACTTCGCGCCGTCGTACAACACCTGGTCGTAGATCTCGTCGACCATCAGCAGCAGGCGGTGGCGCGCGGCGATCGCCACGATCCGCTCCAGCAGCTCACGCGGGTAGGTCGCGCCGGTGGGATTGTTGGGGTTGATCAGCACGATGGCGCGGGTGCGCGAGGACACCAGCGCCTCTATTTCGGACGGGTCGGGCAGGAAGCCGTTGCCCGCATCGCAGCGGTAGTACACCGGTCCCCCGTCGTTGAGGATCGTCGCCGCCGACCACAGCGGGTAGTCGGGGGAGGGCACCAGCACCTCGTCGCCGGGATTGAGCAGCGCGCGCAGCGACAGGTCGATCAGCTCACTCACCCCGTTGCCGACGAACACCCGGTCCGGATGCGCGTCCGGCATGCCGCGCCGCGCATACGCCGCCGCGATCGCTTCGCGCGCTTCGGGCAGGCCCTGCTGGTGGGTGTAGGGGTCGGTGTGGGCGATGTCGCGGGTGATCGCCTGCTGCAGATGTTCTGGCGCGCGGAACCCGAACGCCCCCGGATTGCCGATATTCAACTTGATCAGCTTGCGGCCCTGCGTCTCCAAGTCGCGCGCGCGCCGGGCCAGCTCGCCGCGGATTTCGTAGCGCACTTCGGACAGGCGCTCGCGGGTAGCCAGCGGGGCGATCGGTGGGGACGAAGACATCGGCGTGGCGCTGCTGGGACGAACGCCAGGCAGCTTATCGGAAAAGCACTGAAGGCGCGCCACAGCCCGAGCCGCCGCCGCGCGCCCGCATTCAACCCCTCGCGTCGGCGGCGGGCGCAGTTGCCACGCAGTCCGGTGCCGGCGTGGCCTGGCGTTCGGGCCAGAGCCTCATCAGTGCCTCGGCGGCATGCATCGAGACGCGGCCAAGCTCATCAGCAGGGGTGGTGTCGCCGACCTCATAGGTCACCGCAGGCGCGCCGAAGCCGCAGTACGCCCAGTTCTTGAACACCGAGGAGGTGGCCGCGAAGGCCTTCTCTTCCATGCGTCCCGGAAAGCGCGCCTGCATGGCATCCATCCACTGGCGCAGTAGCCCACCCGGTTCACGCGAGGGGTCTTCTTCCACGGTGTAGAAGATGTCCTGGAGGGTGGAATGAAAATCGATGGCGAAGGCGACTTTGCGCCCGGCGTCCACCTCGGCTTGGAGCGCATCGCGCATCGCGCGCGTCTCCGGTTGGGCGAATGGGCCCCAGTCGCGGTTGAGGTCGGTGCCGGCCAGGTTGCCGCGCCAGTGGCCCTCGGCCACGCCATCGGGGTTGAGCACGGGCACCACCAGCACCCGCGCGTGCTGCCGAAACGTGCGCGCCTGCGGGGTGTCGGCGGCCAGCGCGTCAACGAAACCCAGTAGTGCTTGGCTACCGGTGGTCTCGGGCGGGTGCTGGCGGCCGATCACCAGCAGTACCGGCGAATCGTCATCGCCTCCGAAGGCGAGCAGGTGCAGCGGGCGCCCCGCGATCGATTCGCCGATCACCGTTTGCTGCAAGGACACGCGCTTCGCTAGTCGCTCGGTCCAGGCGGCATACCCCTCGGCATTCATGGGTGGCTGGGCGAACACCCACAGTGGCCGCGCGTCGACCTGCAATACCAGCCGCGCAACACCTTCGGCGGGGTAGGTGAATTCGGCTTCGGTGGCCTCGCGCCAGGTGTTGCCATCTTGGCTCAGCTTGGGTACGTAGCGATGCCGGTAGTCGTGTGCATAGTGGAACTCGAGCCGAACACTGCGTGGCGCGGCGCCCGATACCCGTAAGCCGTACCAGGGGCTTGGGTTGATCGGATGGCTCTCCGGTGCCACGTGCAGCCGGTAGTCGCCCTCGCCCAGGCGTTCGACGTCGTTGAGGCGCGCGCCGTCGATGCGGTTGTCGAATACCACGCCGTCTTGCGCGAAGCGCCACTCGCGGCGCACCTGCAAGGTCGCGCCAGCGGTTGCCGAAGCGGAGGCGGGTGCCCCTGCCGTCTCATTGACGGGAGCTGTCGTATCCGCATCGGTCGAGGCCGGCGGCGGCACCGTGGCACAGCCAACAGCGGCCAGCACCAGGCCCAGCAGCAACGCCGGCCAGCGGCAACGATGCAGAAGGTTGATCAGGGTCCGAAGTTCGTTTCGCATCAGGTCTGGCGCGCCTCGTCAGGAATGGAGCGGAGTTGCTGGAAGATAAGGCCAGTTCGTACCAAGGTTAGCGTACGACGCTGCTGGGGACGCGCGTTCCTGCACCGGCGCACCTGACGGCGTCGCGGGGGAAGGCACGATGAGGCCCGCGGCAGATGCCGACCCACTAGAATGCGCGCATGCACCCACTCCCGCTCGATTTCGCCGCGCTGCGCCTGATCGGCTGGCCCTGGCCTGGCCTGCCCGGGGATCCGGCGTGGGCGGCGCTGTTCGCGCTGCACCCGCAGGCGCGGCCGGCCCGGGTCAGTGAGCAGCACCGTTCCGGCTACGTGGTGGCCGACGCGCCCGATGCCGCGCTGCGCACCGAGTCGATGGCCGAGTGGCAGCGCCCGCGCTTCCCCCAGCACGAGCGTCCTGCGGTGGGCGATTGGGTGCTGGTGGAGGGCAAGCAGATCGTCGCCCTGTTGCCGCGACGCACCTCGATTAAACGCGGTGCAGCCGGCGACCACTACCACCAGCAGGTGATCGCGGCCAACGTCGATACGGTGTTCATCGTGTGCGGCCTGGACGCGGACTTCAACCCGCGGCGCATCGAGCGCTACCTGATGCTGGTCGGCGGCGGCGGCGCCGAACCGGTGGTGGTGTTGACCAAGGCCGACCAGACCGACCATGCGCCCGAGGCGGTGGAAACCCTGGCCGAACTCGCCGCGCAGGACATCACCGTGTTGCCAGTCAACGCCAAGGATCCAGACAGCGTCGCCGCGCTGCACGACTGGCTCGGCGCCGGCCGCACGGCGGTGCTGGTGGGCTCCTCGGGGGCCGGCAAGTCCACCCTAACCAACACGCTGCTCGGCATCGAACGCATGAAGACCGCGGCCGTGCGCGAAAACGATTCGCGCGGCCGCCACACCACCACCCACCGTGCCCTGATCCCGCTGCCGTCGGGCGCTTGCCTGATCGACACCCCCGGCATGCGCGAGCTCAAGCCCACCGGCGAGGAAGACCTGGCCGAAAGCGGCTTCTCCGACGTCGAATCGCTGGCCGAACAGTGCAAGTTCCGCGACTGCCTGCACCAGCGCGAGCCCGGCTGCGCGGTGCGCGCGGCCATCGAGGAGGGCGAGATCGACGAGGAACGCTTCCTCAACTACCTCAAGCTCCGCGACGAAGTCGCCGCCGCCGCCGACAAGCTCGCCGTACGCGTGGCCGAGAAAGCCGAAGCCGACAAACTCGCCGGCAAGGCCCAGCAACGTTCCAGGCAACGGCGCGCCGAGGACAAGCACCGCAGGCATTGAGGGTCAGGCGCCGCCGCAACCGGACCCGAAGGAATCGAGGCCATGGGCCGCGCCTGCGACAGGCGGCTGCTGCAGACCGGTCGACACACCTTCCGCGGCCATACGGCCCCTCGCGACAGCCCGTAGGAGCTCCCCATGGGCGCGATGTCCCCTGGCGAAATTGCCAGGATCTTTCAAGCGAGATGCCCTCGGCGCAATCCCGGATCAGCTGATCGCATGTGCCACGCGCATCTCGCGCATGGTCGATCCCAGCGCCTGAATGAACTTCTCGGCTGCCTTCGACGGCGGCCGGTCCTCCAAGAACACGCACTCGATCTTGAAGCTGATAGACGGTGCGAAGGGGCGGAAGCTCACCGCATCATCGGCCACTGCGCGCGCAGTGAATTCGTCGACCACGGTCATGCCGGCGCCGCACCGGGTCAGCGCAGCGGCAATGTAGAAGGTCTGGTTGGACACCACCTCGTGGACGGCGATGCCGTGCTTCTTGAGCTCGGCGGCGAACACGTCGCCCACCGGTCCACTGGTGGTCAGCCCCACCATTTCCTTGCCGTTCAGCAGGGTGATCGGCACCGCTTCGGCCACGTCGGGCAGGAATTTGTTCTGGAACAGCAGCACCAGCTCACCGGTCTCCAGCACCCGCCGGGTCATGCGCGGGTGGATCGGCGTGTTGTAGGCCACGGCCACGTCGCAGGTGCGTTCGTACAGCGCCTGGAACAGCTCGTCGTGGTGCAGGGTCTGTACCTCGAAGGTCACCTCCGGATGCAGCTTGCGGAACCGGGCGATGGCTAGCGGCGCCACGTGCAGCCCCAGCGAGGGCACCACCGCCAAGCGGATATGGCCGCCGCCGATGTTCCTGATGTTGCGCACGGTCTTCTGCAGCGAGGTCATGCGCTCGAAGATCTCGCTGACCTCCACGAACAGGGTATGCGCCTCGTCGGTGGCCACCAGGCGCCCGCGCACCAGCGTGAAGAGGGTCAGCCCCAGCTGGTACTGGGTGTGGTGCAGCACCTTGCTGACCGAAGGCTGGGAGACGTGCAAGGCGCGCGCTGCCGCACTGATGGAACCGGTGGTGTAGATCGCGTGGAAGACTTCAATCTGTCGGAATCGCATGCGCCGATCTTAAACGATGGCCGCAGCGGCGGGCCGGGCGCCGCCACGTTCCGCGCTCGCCGTGCGCACGACGCTCATGGTCCGCGCGCACTGCCTTCGCGGCGCGGATCGGCGGCGCCCTCGAGCACCCCGTTGCGCAGGAATACGCCGTGCAGTCCGGATTCCTCGCCGGCGCCGGGCGTTACCCGCACGCCACGCGCTTCCAGGCCCTGGCGCACCTCGGGCGGAAAGGCATCGGCCTCGCCATCGAAGCGCCCTCCGCGCGCCACCAGGTTGGGCAGGGCGATAGCCTGCTCCAGCGGCAGGTCCCAGTACAGCAGGCCCAGCAGGGTCTTGCCGACGTACGCGGGAATGGCATTGCCGCCGGGCGAACCCAGCGCCCCTGCCAGCCTGCCTTGGCGGTCCAGCACGATCAGCGGCGCCATCGACGAGCGTGGACGCTTGCCCGGCGCGATGGCGTTGACCGGCGAGGGCGTGGCCCCGGCATCGTTCCAGGAGAAATCGGTGAGCTGGTTGTTGAGGAAGAACCCCTCCACCATGCGTCCGGAGCCGAAGTACGACTCTACGGTGGTGGTCACCGACACCGCGTTGCCGTGGCCGTCGACCACCACGAAGTGGCTGGTGCCAGCCGGCTCGGCAGTGGCGTCGTCGCCCGCCGCCGGCGCGCCCGGTGGCATGCCCGCCTCATGGGCCACTGCCGCGACATCGCCGATCAGGGCGCGCCGGGAATCCAGGTAGCGCGCATCCAGCAAGCCGTCCACGGGCACCGTTACGAAGGACGGATCGCCCACGTAGCGATCGCGATCGGCATACATGATGCGACTGGCCTCGGCGAACAGGTACCAGGCCTGCGGATCGTCCGGTCCGCGCTCGCCGATGTCGGTGCCGTCCAGCAGCAGCATCAGTTGCAGCAGGCCCACGCCACTGGAAGGTGGCGGCGGGACGCACAGCACCCAGGCCCGCAGTGGGCGACACACTGGCTGCACCGTTTCGGCGCGATAGCCGGCCAGGTCGGCCAGGGTCATGCCGCTGGCGTGCGGCGGTTGCCGGGTCCTGGCGACGATCGCCTCGCCGATCGGGCTGCGGGTCAGCGCCGCGGCGCCGTCGGCGGCCAGGCGCCGCAGCGTGCCCACGTAGCCGGGATTGCGCAGGTGGTCGCCGGCCTGCATCGGCGTGCCATCGGCGCGCGCGAAGAAGCGCACCACGTCGGGTGCGCTCGCCTGGGGGAAATCACCCTGAATGTGGCGGGCCAGGCGTGGTGAAACCATGAAGCCCTCCCCGGCCTGCCTGATGGCGCCGTCGAACAGGTTTGCCCAGGGCAGTCGTCCGTGTGCACGGTGCGCGGTTTCCAGCGCCGCCATCGCGCCAGGAACCCCGGTTGCGCGTCCGCCCAGCATGGCCGCCGCACGCGGCAGCGCCTTGCCTTGTCGGTCACGCAGCATTGCCGGCGAGGCCGAGGCCGGCGCGCTCTCGCGGCCGAGGTAGGTGCTGACCCCACCGCTGGCGGCGTCGAACACCATGACGAAGGCGCCGCCGCCCACGCCGGAACTCTGCGGTTCCACCAGGCCCAGCATGGCCTGTACCGAGACCGCGGCGTCCAGCGCGCTGCCACCGCGCCGCAGCACCTGGTTGCCGGCCTCCACCGCCAGCGGATGCGCGGCGACGACCATGCCGGCTGGATCGGCCGGTGCAGCGGGCCGCACCCCGGGCGCGCAGCCGGCCAGGCACAGGGCCACCATGGCCGCACCAGACCGCCATGGGATCAGCAGGCGTGCCGACAAGGCCGTGCAAGAAGGTGCTGGCGTGCGATCAGGCATGTCCCCAGCGTATGACGGGCGCGTGCCCACCAAGCCCAGCTTTGCGTGGGCAGGGCATAGCCTCGGGTTGGGGGTTGCCGATAACCGCCGGTTATACCCATGGCCCACATTCGTGCGCGACAGCGGCGCACGGATGCGCCACCCTCCGGCATCTTCCGGCCCTGCGCGAGCCGTGCGCGCGGCCGCTACGCTCCGCCGACCAGGGAAAACCGTCAGTGATCGATCTTCGTACTCCATTTGCCCGGTGCTGCCTGCTGGTACTGATCGCCTGCGTGCTGGTGCCGGCCAACGCGCAGACCCGCGAGCTGCTCAACTACCGGGTCATCCACAAGCCGGTGACCGGCGATCGCGGCATGGTGGTCAGCCAGAACCAGGTGGCCAGCGAGATCGGTGCCCAGGTCCTGCGCGACGGCGGCAATGCGGTGGACGCGGCAGTGGCCACCGCCTTCGTGCTGGCGGTCACCCTGCCACGCGCCGGCAACCTCGGCGGCGACGGCTTCATGCTGGTGCACTTGGCCGAAGAGGGCCGCACCTTCGCCATCGACTACCGCTCGGCGGCGCCGGCCGCCGCGGTGCTGGATGCCTACCTGGATGCCGAGGGCAAGGTCGATGGCGCCACGGTCGGCTACAAGGCAGCGGGTGTGCCCGGCACGGTCGCCGGACTGGCCCTGGCCCACGAAAAATACGGACGCCTGCCCTGGGCCAGGCTGCTCGAGCCGGCCATCGCCCTTGCGGCCGACGGGGTGGTGTTGAGCGCAGACGAAGCCTTCGCCCTGGACTGGGGCAAGCAGCGCCTGTCGCAGAGCGAGGCCGGTGCGGCGGTGTTCCTGCACCCCGATGGCAGCGCGCTGCGCGCCGGCGAGCGCCTGGTGCAGGCGGACCTGGCATGGTCGCTGCGCCAGATCGCAAGCCGGGGCGCCGAGGCCTTCTACCGCGGCGAGATCGCGAAGCGACTGGATGCTGGAATGCGCAAGCACGGGGGCCTGCTGCGGGCTGAAGACCTGGCCGCGTACCGTGCGATGGAGCGCGAGCCGCTGGTGGGCACGTACCGCGGCATCGAAGTGGCCACCATGCCGCCGGTCAGCGGTGGCGGGCTCGGCATCGTGTCCATGCTCAACCTGCTCGAGAATTTCGACATGGCCAGCTACGGATCGGGTTCGGCCGATGCGCTGCATCGCCTGGCCGAATCGATGAAACTGGCCTGGCGCGACCGCGCCCGCTATGCAGGGGATCCAGGGTTCGTGCAGATGCCGCTGGTCGGCATCACTTCCAAGGCTTACGCCAGGCAGCGCGCCGCCCTGATCGCCGCCGACCGCAGCGCGCCGCTGGAAGACGTGCCGGCAGGCGACCCGTGGCCGTTCGAGAGCACCGAAACCACCCACTTGGCCGTGGTCGACGCCGACGGCAATGCGGTCAGCAACACTTACACCATCGGCTCGGATTTCGGATCGGGGGTGATGATCGAGGGTACCGGGTTCCTGCTAGGCAACCTGATCGGCAATTTCTCCATCGCAGCGCAGACCGAGGGCCGCGCGCAGGGCAATCCGCTGACCGCCAACCAACTGGAACCTGGCCGCCGCCCGGTCTCCAGCATGGCCCCGACCATGCTGCTGCGCGATGGCAAGCCGTGGCTGGTGACCGGCAGCCCTGGCGGCAACACCATCCCCGGCACCATCGTGCAGATCATCGTGGGCGTGGTCGATTTCGGCCAGGGTGTGGCCGAGGCCACCAGTGCGCCGCGCGTGCACCAGGAAATGCGTGGCGACGGCGAGCTGCACCACGAACTCGGGATAAGCCCGGATACGCTCAAGTTGCTGCGCGCGCGCGGCCACCTGCTGCAGTCGGGTGAAACCATCGGCAGCACGCAGTCGATCCTCATCGACGCCGACGGCGTGCACGGCGCGGCCGATCCGCGCCGGCCGGGAGCTGCGGCAATCGCGGAGTGAAGGTTCTCGGCAGGGCCACACAGAGCGGCATCGCAACGGCCAGCGCGCCGTGCGCTGCGCTGCACCGGGGGCCTGCCCAAAGCATAGCTTGCGGTTATGGGTCGCCGCCAAATCGCTAGTGTCGCCCGCGATTGATGACTGCTAACTTAGAAGCGTGGGGAAGTTTGGCTCGTGGCGCCTGGCCACCGCATCGAATCGGGGATTCAAGCAATGAATGAACGCCGCAAATCCGCACTGGCCGTGATGCTGGGTACGATCCTGGCCGGCAACGGCGCCCATGCACAGACCCCAGCCGTCGTGCAGCCGCAGCCGGCCCAGCCAGCCGCGACCGAGGAAGCAACCGACACCACCACCGAGACGGCGACCACGCTGGACCGCGTGCTGGTAGTGGGTAGCCGCTTCGCTGCGACCAATGAGGCCGGAATGGCCCCAGTCGTGGTACTCGACCAAGAGGCCATCGAAGCCACCGGCGCCGAATCCGGCGACGACCTGCTGCGCAGCCTGCCCCAGGTGGGCGACATGCAGTTCGACAACACCGACACGGGCGCCAATCTCAACGCGGCCCGCGGCGATGTGGGCTCGATCAACCTGCGCAACCTGGGCACCGGCAACACCCTGCTGCTGGTCAACGGCCGGCGCATGGTGCCGCACCCCGGCACCCAGACCGAGGACCTGGTGCCGCGCCAGACCGCCAACATGAATGCACTCCCGTTGTACGGCGTGCGCCAGATGCAGGTGCTGCTGGGCGGCGCCTCGGCGCTGTACGGCTCCGATGCGGTGGCCGGGGTGATCAACGTGGTCATGGACACCACCTACCAGGGCCTGGAGGTACAGGCCCAGTACGGCGGCTCGGAAAACATCGACCTGCGTCGCGGCACCTTCAACCTCAAGGCGGGCCAGTGGTGGAACGAAGGCCGCACCCGGGCAACGCTGCTGGCCGGGCACACCTACCGCTCCGAAGTCCCGGCCAGCGAGCACCCGCTGACCGCCAACATGGATCGCCGCTACCTGGTCGAAGGCACGCCGTTCGAGGGTAACGGCGGATTCGACAACCGCTTCACCACCAGTGCGTGGGGTGCGTTCCAGACCGTTGGTAACGTGGCGGTGCGTCGCAACAACGTGCTGGTCACCAGCACCACCGGCCTGTTCAACATCCAGCCGGCCGAGAACCGCTGCCAGACGGTCTACCAGAACGGCATCTGCATCCAGTCTGGCTCCCAGAACGTCACCCTGGACCGGCCACTGCGCTTCAATGCCGTGGAACAGCGCAACATCCTGGGGGGGCTAGGCCGCAGCAACGTGTTCGGCACCCTCGAGCAGGACATCAACGACAACTTCGTGGCCTTCGCCGAAGTCAGCTACTACGACGCCAAGTTCAACGGCCTGCGCGAGCAGGCCGCCTCGCTGAGTGCCGCGCCGATCATCGTGCCCAGAACGAACTTCTACAACCCGTTCGGCGCCACCCTGCGCCCGGACGGCTCGGTCAACACCAACCGCATGGCCGGCATCAACGCCCCGGCCCAGGGCCTGGACGTGCGCATCACCAGCTACCGGGCCACCGACACGGCCCGTCCCTACGAGGTGCTGGACGATTCATACCGCTTCCTGACCGGCGTGCGCGGTGACCTGTTGGGCTTCGACTGGGAAAGCACGCTGCTGTATTCGCGTGCCACCACCCAGGACACCCAGTACGGCTCGATCAGCAACACCTTGTTCGCCGCCGCCCTGGCCCGTTCCGATGCCACCGCCTACAACCCGTTCAGCGGTGGCGACCTGGCCAACTGGACCGGCGTGGATGGCACCCCGAGCGATCCGGCCAGCTTCACCGTGCCGGTGGTGCGGCTCAGCACTGCCAGCCTGTTCCAGGTGGACACGCGGTTCCTGCGCGAAGACATCTTCAGCCTGCCGGCCGGTGGCGTGGGCCTGGCCTTCGGCGCCGAATGGCGCCGCGAGACCCTGACCGACGACCGCGACCCGCGCTTCGACGGCACCATCACCTACACCAACCCGCTCACCGGTGCGATCACCAGCGACGTGCTCGGCGCCAGCCCATCGGGGGACAATTCCGGTGACCGCGAAGTAGGCTCGTTCTACACCGAGCTGGCCGTGCCCCTGGTGTCCCCGGCGATGGGCATCCCGCTGGTGCGCAGCCTGGACCTGCAGCTGGCCGGCCGCTACGAGCACTATTCGGACTTTGGTTCGGTCACCAATCCCAAGGTCGCCCTGGCCTGGGGCATGACCGATTCGCTGATGCTGCGGGCCAACTGGGCGCAGAGCTTCCTGGCGCCCAACATCCTGCAGCTGTACGCCGAAGGCTCCACGGTCAGCAACACCCGCTCGGACTACTACCTGTGCGAAGCGGACCTGCGCGCCCGCCGCATTACCACCTGGGGTGGGTGTGCCCGCTCTTCCAGCACCCAGGCCGAACGTAGCGGCAACCAGGACCTGCAGCCGGAAACCTCCGACTCCTACGCAGTGGGCCTGGTGTTCGCGCCGCGCTTCCTGCCGGCCAATGCCGGCCGCCTCACCCTGACCGCCGACTACTGGTCGATCGAGCAGGAAGACGTGATCGGCATCTTGGGCGAGGCGACCCAGCTGGCGCTGGACTACCTGGCGCGCGTGCAGGGCTCGTTCAACCCGAACGTGGTCCGCGACGCACCCGATGCGCAGCGCATCGCCGACTTCGCCGGCACCGGACTGGCGCCGGTGGGCAACGTGATCGTGGTCGAGGACCGCTACATCAACCGCCTGCCGCGCACCACCCGTGGCGTGGACTTCGGGGCCACCTGGCGCCTGCCAACCGACAGCTTCGGTACCTTCAACTTCAGTGCCAATGCCTCGCGCATGATCGAGCGCAGCCAGCTGCCTTCCGCGGACGAGGTGATCATCCTCGATGCGCAGAACGCGGGCATCATCAACAGCGGGTTCCGCCTGGGTGCGGCCGGCAACCTGCTGGGCATCAATGGCTCGCCGGAATGGCGCAGCACCTTCAACGCGTCATGGCGCAAGGGCGGCTGGCTGACCGGCACGCACGTGCGCTACGTGGGTGCGTTTGAATCCACCGGCGCGGTGGCCAATGGCGAGAACTGGCAGATCCCCAGCTGGACTACCGCCGACGTGTACCTGGAGCGCCGCTTCCGCGACACCGGCAATTTCCTCGACAACAGCCGCATCCGCTTCACCGTGCGCAACGTCGCCGATCGCGATCCGCCACTGTCGACCACCCCGATTGGCTTCTACTCCTCGGTGCACAACGTACTCGGCCGCGGCTACTACGTGACCTTGACCAAGTCGTTCGAATGACCTGAGGTGGGGCACGCGCCCCCGCCGCAGGACCTGCCACTCACATGCTCTCCTGGCCCCGCTCGATGCGGGGCCTTTTTTATGGGTGCTTTCCCGATTGCAGGAAGGCGAAGCGCTTGGCTGATGCGGTGGCGCCCGGCGTGGTGGACTACGGATGGCCGGCGCAAAGCATCCGCAAGCCAAGCCCCGCCGTGGCCGGGAGGCCTTCGCGGCGAAATCAAGGAGGAGGCATCCGCCGACCGGCGGATGCCGGGGGACATTCGCAGTGAAGGCCTCCCGGCCACGGCGGGGCCCTTAAGTTCACGGCAAGGTAAAACGAAGCAGCTCCTGGCCCCCTCAGCCGCCGCGCGCCTAGGTCAGGAAGTTGATGAACCCGGTGATGATCAGCGCATTGGTGAAGTCAATAAAGAACGCACCCACCAGCGGCGCCACCAGGAACGCGCGCGGCGCCAGCCCGTAGCGTTGCACCAGAGTGCGCATCACCGCCATGGCATTGGCGGTGGTACCCAGCATGAAGCCGATGAAGCCGCCACCCATCACCGCCGCGTCATAGTCGCGCCCCATCAGCCGGAACACCACCACCACGAACGCCGTCACCAGGCCGACCTGGATCACCAGATTGACCAGCAGGGGCGCCGCCATGCCGGCCAGCTCCCAAAGCTTGAGGTTCATCAGCGCCACCGCCAGGAACAGCGCCAGGCACACATTGCCGATCAGGTCGGTGGTGCGCACCGACAGCCCGACCCAGCCGGTGCGGTCGTCGATGTTGCGCACCAGCGCGCCCACCAGCATCGCGCCGATGTAGGCCGGCAGGGTAAGGCCCATGGCCACGAAGCCGCGGCTGACCCAGGCCCCGGCCCACATCGCCACCAGGATCAGCACCAGGCTCTTGAGCGCGGTGTACTCACGCACCGACTCGTGGCTTTCCTGGTCGACGATGTCGGTGGCGGTGGCGGCAGCGTCGAGCGCCGCACTGGCCTCGGCCGTGCCCGGCTGCAGCGGGGCCGGGGACAGGCCATGGCGCCGGATCAGCAGGGTGACCACCGGCCCGCCCACCAGGCCACCCAGCACGATGCCGGCCATGGCCGAGGTGATGGCGATGGATTCGGCCCCGAACACGCCGGCGCTTTCGAACAGTGGTGCGAATGCAAGTCCGGTGGCCGGCCCGCCGGTGAGGGTGGCCGAGCCGGTCAGTACCCCGAACAAAGGGTGCAGGCCGAACGCCGTGGCCACCCCGATGCCGACCAGGTTCTGCACCACCGCAAAGCCCGAGGCCAGCGCCAGGAAAACCATCACCTGGCGCCCGCTGATGCGCAGCAGGGCGATGCTGGCGTTGGCACCCACCGCGGTGAAAAAGGCCACCATCAGCGGTGCCTGCAGCGAGGTGTCCAGCTGGAACAGGGTGGTGTCGAACTGGTAGGCCCATAGCGCCAGCAAAGCCACCATCAATCCGCCCACCACCGGTGGCGGCACGTTGTAGCGGCCCAGCACCGGTATCAACCGGCACAGTGCGAAGCCGGCGAACAGCGTCAAGCCGCCGAACGCCACGGTCTGTACCGCGTCGAGTTCGATCATCCGGTAGTTCCTGGTTGGAGGTGGGGCGCGACCGCCGCTGCCGTCACAGGCAAGTGCCGGCAGGGGCCTGGTGGCGCAGCATGCGCCCTGCTGCAACGCCCGTCATCTGCCCGGCGTCGATGGCCAGCTGGCCGTTGACCAGCAGGTAGTCCACGCCCACGGACAACTGGACGGGATCGAGGTAGTCGGCGCGCGGTGCGTAGCGCTGCGGGTCGAACACCACCACGTCGGCCTGCAGGCCTTCGCGCAGGTAGCCGCGATCGCGCAGGCCCATCAAATCGGCGCTGAGCCCGGTGGAGCGGTGGATGAATTCGCCCAGGGTGATCACCCGGTCGCGCACCACGTAGTCGGCGTACTTTTTGGGAAAACTGGCGTACTGGCGCGGATGGCCATTGCTGCCGTCCGAACCGGTGATCACCCAGGGCTGCTGCATGAACAGGTTGACGTCGTCCTGGCGCATGTTGAACGAGGCGATGCGCTCGCCGCCGCGCGCCGAGGCCCCGGCCCCGCCGCGCAGGCCGCCGTCGGCGATGATGCGCAGCGCGGCTCCCACGTCGTCCACGTTCCAGGCAACCGCCATCTCGGCCAGGGTCTTGCCGGTCCATTCGAAACCGCGGCCGATCATCAGGATCGCCCCGGCCCCGCCACGGCGCTGCAGGTTGAGGCTCATCTCATCGCGGATGCGCTGCCTTGAAGCGGCATCGTCCAGGTGCGCGAGCAGGGCCGGGCGGCCGCCGTCCACCGCCCAGCGCGGCAGCAGAGCCGCACCGATGCTGGTGCCCGAGGCCAGCCACGGATACTGGTCCGCACTCACCCGCTGGCCGCGCGCCTGGGCCTGCTCGATCAGTGCGATGACCTCGCCGGCCTGCCCATGCACGTCCATGCCGAGCGCCTTGATGTGGGAGAAATGCACCGGGATGGCCGCCCGCCGGCCGATCTCCAGTACCTCGCGGGTCGAGCCCAACAGACCCAGGCCGTAGGAGGACTCGTCGCGCTGGTGGGTGTCGTAGAGGCCGCCGCGGATCGCCGCTTCGCGTGCCACGGCCACTACCTCGTCGGTACTGGCGAAACTCTGTGGCGCATAGAACAGACCGCTGGACAAGCCGAACGCGCCCTGGCACATCG
>JBDNHW010000076.1:0-4128 GCA_041688625.1 Pseudoxanthomonas sp. | reverse complement strand
TCTTCTACAACCGAACGCGGATGCACTCCTCGCTCAACTACCGCTCTCCTGCACAGGCCGAGAGCGACTACTTGAACAACGCATCTGTATCCTAACTACCTGTCTGTGGAAACCGGGACGCTCCACTCTGACCCCTGTTTTCCGCTGTTTTCGCAGGCATGGGGCCCTCATGGCCATGCGGAGCGGAGCCGGCATCGTCATGCGGCGCCATGCCGGCGTCATCGTGATGACCTCCGGTCATGCCCGGCATGCTCTCGTGATGGGGCATCGTTTCGCCACCGCCGTGCGAATGCCGCCGGCCACCGCCGCCGCACCGAAGCCCACGAGGATCAAACCACTTTTGATCAAGGACATGACCAAGTTCTCCGATTAGCGGGGACGACGCGGCGGATTGCCGAACGCGGGATCGTCGCTGACGCGCTGGGCCACGGTGCCCGTGGGGTTGCGATACCAGCCCGGATCGGAGAAGTCGCCCGGGGCGATGTCATCACGCACCTTGACTACGGTGAACATGCCGCCCATCTCGATGTTCCCGAACGGACCCTTGCCGGCCATCATCGCCAAGGTATTGGGTGGGCCTTTCATATGGCCGCTGTCGGTGTGGTACTGGTGTTCGGCCATGCCGGCCTCGCCCATGGCCATGTACCCGGGCAGCATCTGCCGGATCTTCGCTTCCACGCCGCGCTGGTCGACGCCGAGGGTGTTGGGCACGTCGTGTCCCATCGGGCCCATCGTGTGGTGGGCCATGTGGCAGTGGAAGGCCCAGTCGCCCGCCACCGCGGTGAACTCGATGTCGCGCATCTGGCCCACGCCCACGATCTCGGTGACCTCGGTGCGCCACTGCGAACGCGGCAGCCGGCCGCCATCGCCACCCGTGACGTGGAACTGCACGCCGTGCAGGTGGATCGGGTGGTTCCACATGCTCAGGTTGCCAACGCGGATGCGCACGCGCTCACCCGTGCGGGCCACAATCGGCTCGATCGCCGGGAATACCTTGGAGTTGAAGGTCCACAGGTCGAAGTCCTGCATCACCGCCGGATCCGGCCGGCGCGTGCCCGGGTGCAGGGCGAAGTTGTGCAGCAGGAAGGCGTAGTCGCGGTCTATCCGCACCGCTTCGCCGCCCTTGGGATGGATGATCAGCAGGCCCATCATGCCCTGCGACATCTGCACCATCTCATCGGCATGCGGGTGGTACATGTGCGTGCCGTGCTGGCGGAGCGTGAACTCGTAGGCAAAGGTTTCACCCGGCTTGATCTGCGGCTGGTTCAATCCGCCGACGCCGTCCATCCCGCTTGGCAGGATCAGGCCGTGCCAGTGGATCGTGGTGGCCTCGCCCAGCCGGTTGGTGACGAAGATCCGGATCCTGTCGCCCTCGATGGCCTCGATGGTTGGCCCCGGCGTGCTGCCGTTGTAGCCCCAGCAGGTGGCCGTGGAGCCCGGCGCGAACTCGTGTTCGACCACCTCGGCGACCAGGTGGAATTCCTTGACGCCGCCGTTCATGCGCCAGGGCAGGGTCCAGCCGTTGAGCGTGCGCACCTTGCCGGCGCGCTGGCGCGCCACTGGCGGGGCCTCGGCCGGGGCGCCAGGCTCCTTCATCTGGCTCATGTCGTGGCCCTGGCTTTGGGCGCCGGCCATCCCGATGGCGGCGGTGGTGACCAGGCCGGCGCCGGCGCCCAGCAGGATGTTGCGTCGTGTGATCTTCATGGCGTGCCTCCGTGGGCGCTGTGGTCTGGTTCGGGAGTCTTGTCGCTTTCCTTCGGCTCGGGCGCCGGCGGCGAATGCCGGGAATGATCCACCGGGGCGGGTTTGGACGCGGGCTTCGCCGGCATGTCCATGCCGCTGTGGTCCATGCCCGACATGTCGTGCCCGCTGTGGTCCATGGCCGGCTTGGCCTCGCCCGCGGCGGCGGGCGCCTTGGGCATCGAAGACATGTCATGGCCGCTGTGATCCATGCCCGGCATCGCGTCGCCCGCGGCCGGCGTAAGGATGTCCTGCACGCTCGGCGTGGATTCGCCGATGCCGGTATCGCTGGGCAGGCGCTGTCCGACGGCGCGCATCAGCTCGACCCGGGCCAGCCAGTAGTCGCGCACGGCCTCGAGATAGCTTTCGTAGGCGTTGTATTCCTGCACCTTGGCCTGGATCAGCTCGAACACGCCGATCAGCATGTAGTTCTGATGCTCCTGGCTGCGCGCGACGATGGTCTCGCGCTGCGGGATCAGGGCGTCGCGATGGATCTGCACGACTTTGCCGAGCTCGCGGACCTGTTCGCCGCCCAGGCGCACGCCGTTGTCCACGCCCAGCTCGGCCTGCGCCAAGCGGGACCGCGCCTCGGCCAACTGGGCCTGGCTGCGGGCGAGCTTCGCCTGGCCCTGGTTGAAGATCGGCAGCTCCAGGTTGAGCGTCGGCCCGCGCAGGCGGCTGCCGTCGGCTTCGCGCTCGCGCTCGTAGCCGATCTCGCTGCCGCCCAGCCAGCGCAGTTTGCGGGTGATGCCCAGCGCATCAAGCAGGATGTCGGTTTGCTGGCGGGCCGCCAGCAGCTCCAGGTTGCCTTCGCGTGCCAGGTTCGCCAGAAGCGCGGGATCGTCCTCGGCGGCCACCGGCATCGGCAGGCGATCGCTGGTGCGCCACGCGGCGGACTCGCCGCTCAGGCCAAGCAGCGTGTTGAGCATCAGGCGGGACCGGCTGGCCTCGGCCCTGGCGCGGGCGGCGATGATGCGCGCCTCGCTGGCCGCCGCCTGTTCCTGCTTGAGCTGCAGCTCGCTGATGTTGCCGGCGTCATAGAAGCGCTGCGCCAGTTCGGCGGCGGCGTCCGAGCCCTCGGCCACGGCGGTGCGCATGTCGGCCACCTGCTGGGCCCCGACGTAGGTGTACCAGCCGGTCTGAACGTCGGCGGCCACGTTGAGGACGGCGCCGGCGATCTCAAGCTTGGCCCGCTCGTATTCCTTGTGGGCCAGCCGGGCGCGTATCGGCAGCACCAGCAGGTCCACGAGCGGCAAGCTCAGGCCAGCCGTGCGGCTGTAGCCGCTGCCCGGATCGAGATAGGAGCGCGACAGCGACAGCGTGGGGTTGGAAATCTGCACCGCCTCGAGCACTTCGGCGTGGGCCAAGCCCAGGCGAGCGTACTCGCCCTGCAGCCGCGGGCTGCGCAGCATGGCGACGTGAACCGCGGTTTCCGCGGTCATCGGAGCCTTCAGCCATTGCCCGAGGGCCTGCTGTTCCGAGGGTGGTTGGCCCACGGTGGACCACTCGACCTGGGGTCCGTTTCGTTCGGACAGCAGGGTGTTGATCGCAGAATCGTCGGGCCGGGTGGCCAGGGATGAGCAGCCGCTCAGGGCAAGACCCAAAGCCACGGCCAGTAGAGCAGGGCGAAGATGTGAAGACATGTAATTCCCTCCAGGACACCCGCAGCGCACGGCCACGGGCATGACGACCCGAATCCGGGCCGAACCATTGGGGCGGAGCAGGGTCCGCCGGGAAGGATTACGCGATGGGAGGTCGGATTGCCGGCGCGGCGGGAGCCGAGGGCAGGGACGCCAGGCGGCCCAGCTGCGCCACCCAGCCGTGCTGAGGTGCGACCAGCCAGTGTTCACCCAACGCCAGGACCGGGACGTGTTGCAGGCAGCTGCAGGTGCAGGCCACCCCATCGCCGCAGTCCATCGGCGCCGGGTCGGGCTTGGCGGGAATATCGCTTGGCGCCTTTTCGTGGCAGGGCGCCGCGTCGTTCGCGCTGGCGCCCATCTCGTGGGACACGGACCCGGCCGCCGGGTGCGCCGAGTGGTCCATCGCCGACGCGGTCGACGGCCGCCCGGCGTTGGCGATCAGCACCAACGCAAGCAGCCAGTAAGCGACAACTCGGAAGTTGAACATCGCCCAAGTCTACACCCGGTCTGTCGCTTCCGCACCGGCGCCTGGCCATTACGGTTCTGGTGGAAGTCGCAACTGGTGAGGCCCCGGTGGGCCGGCAGTCAGGTCCGGGAATGGGGGAATGGGGTCAGGTTGGACTACCCCCACTTCCTCGGACAGTTTAATTAGGCACCATTGCCATCTTCTCTGACTGGGCCGGTGAGCGGTAGCCCAACGTGCTGTGCAGCCTCTTGCGGTTGTAGAACAGCTCGATGTAATCGAAGA
>JBDNHW010000075.1:0-1747 GCA_041688625.1 Pseudoxanthomonas sp. | reverse complement strand
GTGCAGATCCGCGTGCCGGACTGGGCGGCGCAGGCCAGCCTGTCGGTCAATGGCGAGCCCCAGGCCGGCGTCGCCGTGGCTGGCGGCTACGCGCGGCTGGAGCGTGAGTGGCAGGCCGGCGACGAGATCACCCTGCAGCTGCCGATGGCGCCGCGCCTGCACCACCAGGTCAACCAGAACATCCAGGAATCACGTGCCCCAGATGGTTCGCCGGTGCGCCAGGTGGTCCTGCACCAGGCCTATGTCGGCGTGAGCCGGGGTCCCCTGGTGTATGCCACTCCGTTGATCGACGGCTACAAGACCGAGGAGACCGTGCGGCTGGAGCAGGACGCCGTACACGACGGGCTGAGCGAGGGGCCAGCAGGCGTGGTTGGCGGACGCAGCGTGTTCCTGCATGCCTGCGGGCGCGAGCCGCTGGAGCTGGTGCCTTACTACCGGGCCGGCGGCCGCCAGGACGGCAGTTGGCGATTGACCTGGCTGTCGGTTGCACCGGATAGCGAGTCGACCTGGGAACTGTACGATGATCTCAAGCAATAAATTGTGCTGCCAGAACATATCCGCCGATCCTGTTCAAGGCCTGGGCCATGGCGCAGAATTTTCCTCGCTGCACGCCGATGGCGGTGCAAGGGAAAGCCAAGCCGATGTCGATGCCGACTGACTCACCGTTCCGACATGCAGGCCGCAGCGGCGCGCCCGGGCCGTTGAGCGGTGTGCGCGTGCTCGACCTCAGCGCGTATATCGCCGGCCCCTATGGCGCCACCCTGCTGGCCGACCAGGGCGCGGACGTGCTCAAGATCGAGCCGCCCGGCGGCGACAACCTGCGCCTGTACCCCTCCACCCTGCAATCGGAGAGCCGCGCGTTCCTGGGTGTCAACCGCAGCAAGCTGGGCATGACCCTGGACCTGAAGAAGCCGGCCGGCCTGGCCCGATTGCTGAAGCTGGTCGAGCAGGCCGATGTGCTGGTGCACAACTTCCGGCCCAGCGTCCCGCGGCGCCTGGGCATCGACCACGACACCCTGGCCGTGCTCAATCCGCGCCTGGTGTATTGCGCGGTCACCGGCTATGGCGAGTCGGGCCCGATGAAGGACAAGGCCGGCTACGACCAGGTGCTGCAGACCATGACCGGCATGTGCGCCTTGCAGGGCAAGCGTGGTGGCGCACCGGAGATCATCTATGGTTCCGTGGTGGACTATTACGCCGCTGCCCTGGTCGCTGGCGGGGTGGCATCGGCACTGTACGAGCGCGAGCGCAGTGGGCTGGGCCAGTTCGTGGGCGTGTCGCTGCTGCGCAGTGCGCTGACCATGCAGTCGGCGCGCATGATCTGGGCCGAGGGCGAATCGCTGGACATCGGCCGCGACATGCGCTCGGGTGGGGTCACCGGTATCCATCCGGCCCGCGAAGGCTACATCTACATCTCGGCCAACACGCCGCACTTCTGGAAGGCGCTGTGCGCGCTGACCGGCCTGCAGGCGCTGGCTGCCGACCCACGCTATGACACGGTGCGCAAGCGCGCCGACCACGCCAGCGAGATCGTGCCACAACTGCATGCGGCACTGGAC
Source organism: Pseudoxanthomonas sp. (assembly GCA_041688625.1). Classification (GTDB taxonomy): domain Bacteria; phylum Pseudomonadota; class Gammaproteobacteria; order Xanthomonadales; family Xanthomonadaceae; genus Pseudoxanthomonas_A. The sequence goes on along the minus strand of JBDNHW010000075.1, from coordinate 188 downwards.
CGGCACACGGCACTGGAATGGGAAGCGGTGTTTGGCGACGAAGTGCCCTGCGCGGCAGCCAACCGCGTGGAAGACATGTTCGACCATCCGCAGGTGCTGGCCGAGGACATCGTGGCCAGCATCGAGCACCCCGTGCTGGGCCGCTATCGCGGCGTCACCCGCCCGATCAAGTTCGGTCGCACGCCCGG
>JBDNHW010000074.1:0-5097 GCA_041688625.1 Pseudoxanthomonas sp. | reverse complement strand
GGGTGCCGTTGGCGCAGACCTGGACGTGATTCTTGCCCGCGGTCCCAGGTCAGGATCAGGAGCACCCCTCCTCGATCCTCCCCTGCTGCGCAAGGGAGGAGGCAAAGCTATTCGCGCTGGGTGTTCGTCCTCCGCGCCTGGTCTTCATGCTTCACGCGTGCTCGTGCTCGTGCTCGTGCTCGTGCTCGGGCTCGTGCTCTTTGCTCCTCAGCACAAGGCCCGCCTCATGCCAGCCACGACAACACCCGGGCCCGGGCCGCACCAGCCGGGCAGCGCCAAAGACAGATGACCGTTCAACCTCCACCGGCGAGCACCTGCGGCGGGAGTCGCTAACGCACTTGGGTCAGTGCCCGCGACCCGGTGATGATCAAGATCCAGCGCCCCCGGTTCGGAGTGAATGCAGGTCTAGCGGCCTGCCGGAAGCGGGCGGGTGGGCGGGCGGCAGTTGAGCTCGTCGAAGCACGCTCAGCGCTCGAGGATCGCCACCACGCCCATGCCGCCGGCGGTGCAGATCGATATGAGACAGCGGCCGCCACCGCGCTGCGCCAGCTCCTTGGCCGCGGTGGCGACGATGCGCGCGCCGGTGGCCGCAAAGGGGTGGCCGGTCGCCAGCGAGGAACCATTCGGATTCATCTTCGCCGGATCGATGCGCCCCAGCGGCGCATCCAGTCCGAGGCGGTTGCGGCAGTACTCCTCGCTTTCCCAGGCCCGCAGCGTGCATAGCACCTGGGCGGCGAAGGCTTCGTGGATCTCGTAGAAATCGAAGTCCTGCAGGCTCAGGCCCTGGCGCTTGAGCATCTGCGGCACGGCGATCGTCGGGGCCATCAGCAGGCCTTCGCCGTGCACGAAATCCACGGCCGCCACCTGCGAGTCGCGCAGGTAGGCCAGCGGCTCGTGGCCGTGCGCGCTAGCCCACTCTTCGCTGGCCAGCAGCACCGCCGAGGCGCCATCGGTGAGCGGCGTTGAGTTGGCCGCGGTCAGGGTGCCGCGGCCAGAGGTCTTGTCGAACGCCGGCTTCAGCGTGGCCAGCTTCTCGATCGACGTATCCGGCCGCAGGTTGTTGTCGCGCGACACGCCACGGAACGGTGCGATCAGGTCATCGAAGAACCCCCGCTCGTAGGCCGCGGCGAGCTTGTGGTGCGAAGCCACCGCCAGTTCGTCCTGCGAATCGCGCGAGATGTTCCACTCCTTGGCCATGTCCTCGCAGTGATCGCCCATGCTCTTGCCGGTGCGCGGCTCGGTCACGCCGGGGAACTCCGGCTTGAGTTCGCTGAACTTGAAGCCCTTGACCAGGCCCTTGGCCTTGTCCTGCGCGGTCTTGGCGCGGTTGGCCGCGAGCAGTCGCGAACGCAGCTGCTTGCCGTACACGATCGGGACTTCGGAGGTGCTGTCGGAGCCGCCACCGATGCCCGATTCGATCTGCCCCATCGCGATCTTGTTGCCGATGGTGATGATCGAATCCAGGCCGGTGCCGCAGGCGCGCTGCAGGGTGATGCCCGGGGTCAGTGCCGACAGCCCGGAAGACAGCGCGGCTTCGCGGCCCAGGTTCCAGTCGCTCGAATGCTTGATCACCGCGCCCATCGCCACTTCGCCCAGCTGCTGGCCGTGCAGCCCGAAGCGCTCGACGAGCGCGCCCAGCGTGCGCACCGACATGCCCATGTTGCCGACGTCGGCATAGGCGGTGTTCTGGCGGCAGAACGGGATGCGGACGCCCCCGAGGATGGCGACGGGACGGGCTGCTGGCATGACGGACCTCACACGGAACGACTGGATGAATGGCCCGCTGGAACGGCGCGGGCATAATGGCAGCGAGTGTAATGCCGTCGATGTGACGGGCCAACCGCAGGAATTCCCGGAAATGGATGATGCTGACTTCGGCGTTCACGTGATGGGCGTGCTCGCACTCGAACTCACACCTGAAACCTCGCCGACACACGCGGCCTTGCAGCAGGAGGCGGCTGGCGCCCTGTGCGACCTGTTCGCCAACGACCTGGCGCAGTGGGTGCCGGAAGCCGCAGATCTGGACCTGGTGTTCGCCGCGGCGCATTTCGATCCCGCCGAAGTGCTGCGTCCAGGCTGGCCTCTGCACCGCCGCCTGGATGAGCTGCGTCGGCGTGCACCGGAAAGCGGCAACGAGGCCCGCGTGATCGCCTTCGGTACCGACGTCGCGGGCGCGGTGCCGGCGCCGCTGCAGGCCGACGACTCCCTGCGCGGAGGCCAGCTGCGGGTGCTGCCTTTCCTGCTCAGCGGAGACCCGACCAAGGTCCGCGAGGTCGGCGCGCAGCTCGAAGAGATCCTGCTGGATCGCGGCATGGCCGGCGCCGGCACCGCACTGCTGGCCCAGCACGCCTTCGGCGCGCGCATCGAGCACGCGCGCTGCCTGACTGTCTTCGACCTGGCCGCCATCGTGGCCATGCAGTACCAGAACCAGGGACTGCAGGCGCTGTGGCAGGTGGTCGAGACCGCGCTGATGGAACCGGGTAGCGAACAGTGGCTCGACGCGCCGCCCGAGCCGCTGCTGCGCTACTGCGGGGGCGAGGTGCAGATTGCGCTGATGGAACCGGCGGCGTGGCAGCTGCGCCACGGGCTGGGCGATGCCGATGCTGGTCAGCTGGCGCGCGGCTACGAGTATTTCCAGGCGCGCCAGCGGCAGATGGCTGCGGTGCTCGAAGCCCACGGACTGCCGGTGACGTTTGCCTACTGCTCATCGCAGGACGATGCGCGCGAAGCGCTGTCGTAACTCCTGCACGGGTAGATCCGGGCTTGCCCGGATGCTTTCCTCCTGCCTGATAGATCCAGGCTTGCCCGGATCTACGGGGAGTGCGCGCTACATCGTGACGTTGATCAGCCCACAGGCCACGCGCGCACCCGCGTCGCCGGAGGGCTGGCTGGTGTAGTCGTCGGCGTTGGCATGGACCACGATCGCGCGCTTGGCGATGTCGTTGCCCGCGCCGCCACCGAGGGTCACGTCGTCAAGGTGCGCGTTGATGCTGGCCACGCCCTCGGCGTTGGCGGTGATGTTGTCGATGTCACCGGCGTGGTGCGGGCCGCTGCCGCGCTTGCCGTGCGGATTGCCGGCCGGAGCGAAGTGCCCTCCTGCGCTGCTGGCGTCGGCAGCGCTGCAGTCGCCTTTCTCGTGCACGTGGAACCCGTGGACGCTGTTGGGCGCCAGCCCGCCGACCATGCCGGTCATGTGCACGCCGCCGCCCATCGGCATCAGGGTGATCTTGCCGCTGACCAGGCTGCCGGAAGCCGCGCTCAGGTTGGCCACGGCCTGCTTGGCGGTGCTCTGCGCGGCGGGCGCGGGCGCCATGCTCGCTGGCGTCCGCTGCGGTCCGGGTGCGGTGCTGCAGGCGGACAGCGCAAGCAGCGCGGCGGCGGTGGGAATGATCATGCGCATGGTGGAGCTCCTGTTGGGTCGACCCGGGAAAGGTAACCAGAGACCCATTCAGAAGCCATGAACAACGTCGGTTTCAGCGCCGTGCGCGTCCCGGTCCGAGCTTGCGCGTCACCGTGTTGCGGCCCACCCCGAGCCGCTGCGCGGCCTCGGCGCGACGCCCGTGGGTGAACTGCAGGGCGACCTCGAGCAGGGTGCGATCGAAGCGTTCGCGCGCCTCGGCCTGCAGGCCTTCGGCGCCGTCGGCGAGCCGCTGCCGGGCCCACGCCGCCAGCGCCTGGTCCCACTCGCCGCTTGCCTGGTCCAACTCCGTTGGCGTCAGCGCACCGTCCAGGTCGGCCAGGGTAATGGTCTCGCCAGGAGCCAGCGCCGCCAGCCGCCAGCACACGTTTTCCAGTTCGCGCACGTTGCCCGGCCACGGGTGCGCGCGCAGCGCGTCCAGCGCCGCCGGGGCAAAGCGCTTGGCCGGCGCGTCAAGCTTGCGCGAGGCCACGGCCAGGAAGTTTTCGGCCAGCTGGGCCACGTCGGCGCGGCGCTCGCGCAGCGGCGGCAGCTGCAGGCGCATCACGTCCAGGCGATGCAGAAGGTCGGCGCGGAAACGGCCTTCGCCCACCAGCCGTTCGAGCTGCTGATGGGTGGCGGCGATGACGCGCACGTCCACCCGGATCAGCTCGCGGCCGCCGACGCGGAAGAACTCGCCCTCGGCCAGCACCCGCAGCAGCCGGGTCTGCAGCGGCAGCGGCATGTCGCCGATTTCGTCCAGGAACAGGGTGCCGCCGTCGGCCTGTTCGAAGCGGCCGATATGCCGGCGCTGGGCACCGGTGAACGCGCCGGCCTCGTGGCCGAACAGCTCGCTTTCCAGCAGCTCGGCGGGAATGGCCGCGGTGTTGAGCGCGATGAAGGGCTTGCGCGCGCGCGGCGACTCACGGTGCAGCGCGCGCGCCACCAGCTCCTTCCCGGTGCCGGTCTCACCGGTGACCAGCACCGACAGCGGCGCCTGGGCGAGCCGGCCGATGGCGCGGAACAGCGCGCGCATCGCCGGGCTCGCACCGATCAAAGCGGGGCCGATCAGGCCGGCGTGGCCGTCGCCCACGGCGGCCAGCGGCAACGAACCGGCTGCACCGGCATCGGCGCCCGGCAGGGTGCGCTGCGCCAGAGCCACCGCATCGTCCAGGTCGAACGGCTTGGACAGGAATTCATGGGCGCCACTGCGGAACGCGCCGGCGGTGCTGGCCACGTCGGTGTAGGCCGACATCACGATCACCGGCAGCTGCGGGTACGCCTGCTTGAGCCGGTCCAGCAGGACCAGGCCGCTGTCGCCAGGCATGCGCACGTCGGTGAACAGCAGGTCCGGCGCGGTCCGCTCGTCCAGGGCCTGCAGCGCGGAGGCGGCATCTTCGAAGGCGGCCACGTCGTAGCCGGCATCGCGCAGCGCGGTGGCCAGCACGAAGCGCACCGAGCGGTCGTCGTCGACCACCCAGATGCGCGGCGTGGCGCCCGGCTCAATGGACATGGCGCGCGTCCTCCGGCTGCGGCAGCAGCAGGGTGAATACGGTGTGGCCCGGGCGCGAGCGGTAGCTCAGGCTGCCGCGGTGCTCGCGCGCGACCTGCTGGGCCAGCGCCAGGCCCAGGCCGCTGCCCTCGGCCCGCCCGCTGACCAGCGGCAGGAACAGGTGCTCGGCCAGCTCTTCGGCCACGCC
>JBDNHW010000073.1:0-18092 GCA_041688625.1 Pseudoxanthomonas sp. | reverse complement strand
CGTTTCTTCCAGGCTGCCCACACCGTGCCGACGGGCTTGCCGTCGCTACCGCCGCCAGGGCCGGCGATGCCGGTCACGGCCACGGCGATGCTGGCGCCTGAATTGACCAACGCGCCCGACACCATTTCGATCACTGTCTCCCGGCTGACCGCGCCGTGGGTCTCCAGCGTCTCCGGCCGAACCCCCAGCAACGCCTGCTTGGCCTCGTAGCTGTATGCCGCCATGCCGCATTCGAACCAGCCCGAGGAGCCGGCGACGTCGGTCACCGTCTTGGCGATCCAGCCGCCGGTGCAGCTCTCCGCTGTCACCAGCCGGTGATGGGTTTCGGTCAGGCGTGCGCCAAGGTTTTCAGCCTGTCGACGCAGGTCGGAGTCGGTGGGAACTGGCATCGGCGGGTTTCAGTTGAAGGCGCTGACGTTGTATCCGAATTCCGCTGCCCTGTCTGCACCGCGACCTGAATGCGAACGGCCCGCCACTTGCGTGACGGGCCGTTGCTTTAAACGGTGTTGCTCAGTACTGGATGCGGAAGGTCATGCCGTAGGTGCGTGGCGCGCCCAGGAACGCGTTGTAGGTATTGCGCGGATCATTCGGCGTGGGGCTTGCCGTCTGCAGCGGACCGTCAAAGCCGACCTGCACGTACTCTTCGTCGAAGATGTTCAGGCCCCAGAACTCCAGCTGCCAGCGGCGGTCCTGCGAACCGATGCCGAATCGCGCGTTGACGACGGTGTAGGCATCCTGCTGCTTCTCGACGTCCAGGTCAGAGCCGGTGTTGAACTCGGACGTGTACTTGGCGCCGACATTGAAGCGACCCAGCAGGCTGGCACCGAAGTCCCACTCGTAGGTCGCCGACGCGGTACCTGACCACTCCGGCGCGAAGCTGGTCTTGCTGCCCGGCAGCTTGAACAACGCGCCGTCCGGCCCGACGAAGTCCGCGCCCGGGATGTTGTCGCCGTAGAATGTGTCGGCGTACATCAGGCCGCCCTGCAGCATCAGGCCGCGGGTGGGCTGCCAGAGGATCTCGGTGTCGATACCGCGCGAGGTCACTTCAGGGATCGAGCGCACCACGAAGCTGGTGCCCAGGAAACTGTTGAGCTGGAAGTCGTCATAAGTCTGGTGGAACAGAGTGGCGTTGAGCAGCAGGTTGCCGTCCATCCAGGTGGTCTTGGTACCCAGCTCGAAGCTGTCGACGAACTCACCGCCGAACGAGGTGTCGTTGACCGGGACGATTCCTGAGGAGGCGCCGCTGGACAGGCCGTTGGAACTCTGCACGCGGTCAAGGTTGAAGCCGCCACCCTTGTAGCCGCGCGCGGCCGACAGGTAGGTCATGACATTCTCGTTCCAGCGGTAGGCCGCCTTGACGGTGCCGGACCATTCCTTCTCCTCGCGGTCCTGGTCGACGCTGCGGCCGTTGTGCAGCGCGTTGGCCCAGGGCAGGCAGCTGAAGCCGATGATGCTGCTGATCAGCGAATTCTGACTGGCCGGTGGCAACGCCGCAAACGGGATGCCACGGCGGGTCAGCGCGCCCGCGATACGGCCGATGGCGGCGGCGCTGGGCGCACCGGTCGGTCCGAAGTAGGAAGCGCAAGCCGGTGCGCCATTGGGATTGGAGTACCGCGAGCTGAGCTCCTTTTTCTCCTGCGTGTAGCGCAGGCCCAAGGTCAGGTCCAAAGCTTCGGTGGTGTGCCAGGTATTGTTGGTGAACAGGGCTAGGCTCTTGGCGTTCTGCTTGTGGCGGTCGAGTGCGCCCAGGCCCGGTGCGAAGGCGGTGCCGAAAGCACGGCCCGTGGTCTCGGACAGGAACGTCGCTGCGCTTGGCAGTGCGGCCAGCGCGGGATTGATGCGCGCCAGCAGTGCGGTGGACAGATACGGCTCGTAACCGACGCCGATGCTGTAGGAATCGTTGCGGGTCAGATCTTCATCCGCGTAGAACGCGCCCACCATCCAGTCTATGTTGTCGGTGGCACCGGTCAGGCGGAATTCCTGGCTGAAGGTCTCGAACTTGGTCAGCGACTCGTTCTCGCGGGCATTGCGATATAGCAGATCTGCGCCGGAGTAGTCGAAGTCCAGTGCATTGATCACCTGCCAGTCGCGGTAGGCCGTGACGGACGTCATCGTGGCGCCACCGAACCACGGCGACTCCCAGTTGACTTCGCCCGACACGCCCTTGTCCTTGATGTCCTGTTCGGTCGAACGGTTGCTGTGGGCAATCCGTGCAAATGGATCAGCAACCGTCGGGATCGAGCCTGGCCCGCCAACTCCGTTGAGGATGGCGGCGGTGGAGCCGATCACCGTTTGCACGGCCGCGCAGCAGTTCTCTTCGCGGCTGGTGTAGTCGGCGATGAAGTTGATGTCCAGCGTGTCGGAAGGCTCCAGCAGGAGCTGGCCACGCAGGGAGTGGAAGTTCTGGTCGTTGTCTTCGTTCTCGGAACGGGGACCGCGACCGTTTTTGATATCGAGGAAGCCATCACGCTTGCGCTTGGCGGCGTAGACGCGGAACGCCGCGTTCTCACCCAGCGCATCGTTGTAGGTCCCGGCGACACCCATGGTGCCGTAGTTGCCGACGGTGATTTCGCCTTCGGCGCTCTGGGTGTAGCTGGGGCGGCGGGTGATGATGTTGATCACACCTGCCGAGGTGTTCTTGCCGAACACGGTGCCCTGCGGGCCCTTCAAAACTTCGATGCGCTCGATCTCGCCCAAGTCGCCGAAGCCGACGCCGTTGCGTGCGCGATACACGCCGTCGATCACCACGCCGACCGACGACTCCAGCCCGGCGTTGTCACCGACAGTGCCGATGCCGCGGATACGCGCGGTGGTGGAGGCTTCGCTCTGGGTACTGGTCACGGTGAGACCCGGCACCAGGACCTGAAGGTCCTTGATGTCGCGCACGCCGGCGTCCTTGAGCAGCTGCTCGGGCAGCGCGGTCACCGAAATCGGCACGTCCTGCATGGCTTCTTCGCGCTTCTGCGCCGTGACGGTCATGGTGGAGAGCGTGGTCGGCTCCTCATCTGTGGCAGCAGCAGGCGCGGTCTGCGCCTGGGCCTGCGACACGGCGCATAGCGCGGCGAAGACCGCTACGGCAAGCACTTTGTGCTGTGGTTTTGAAGCAACCATTTTGTTGTCCCCTCCCAGGGTCGTGATGTGAAGCAAAGCTGGATGATGAATTCCGCAAGTGTCCCGACGTGCCGTGACAGAGGCCGATGTCGCAGCCCTGTTTCCTTCCACGGGCCGAAATTAACATCATTTTTACGTTGTGTGCATTTTGCAGTGCACCCATACCGCATTGCAACATTGCGTACGGACCCGTATGGGCGCGAGCCGCTGCCGTGCAGGCGCTAGAATCCAGCCCACTTCCTCTTGCCCCAGCCTTTGTCCAACCATCACCTGGCGCCAGTCTCGAGCGACGCGCCCGCTCCCGCCCACACTCCCTTGATGAAGCAGTTCTTCGCCGCCAAGGCGGAGTACCCCGACCTGCTGCTGTTCTTTCGCATGGGCGACTTCTACGAGCTGTTCTACGACGACGCCAGGAAGGCGGCGCGTCTGCTGGACATCACCCTGACCCAGCGCGGGAGTTCGGGCGGCAGCCCTATCCCCATGGCGGGCGTGCCGGTACATGCGCATGAAGGCTACCTCGCGCGGCTGGTGGCCCTGGGCGAGTCCGTAGCCATCTGCGAGCAGATCGGAGACCCGGCTCTGGCCAAGGGGCTGGTCGAGCGCAAGGTCGTGCGCCTGGTCACGCCCGGCACGGTGACCGACGAAGCCCTGCTCAACGAGCGCCGCGACACCCTGCTGATGGCCGTCTCGCGCGGCACCGGCGCAAGGGGCAGCTCGTTCGGCCTGGCCTGGGCGGATCTGGCGGGCGGGCGGTTGCTGGTGAACCAGGTCGATAGCGCCGATGCGCTCGAGGCCGAGATCGCGCGGCTTGAGCCGGCGGAGCTGCTGCTCCCCGACGAAGACGGGCTGCCGCCGTTCCTGGAGGGCCGCATCGGTATGCGCCGGCGGCCGCCTTGGCTGTTCGACCCCGACAGCGCGCGCAGGCAGCTGCTGCAGTTCTTCAAGTTGCATGACCTGACCGGTTTCGGCATTGAGGAGCTTGGCCTGGCCACGGCAGCGGCCGGCGCGCTGCTGGGGTACGTGGAGGAAACGCAGAAGCAGCGCCTGCCTCACCTGTCTTCGATCGTGCTCGAGTCCTCGGACGGCGCCATTGCCATGAACGCGGCGACCCGCCGCCACCTGGAGCTGGACTCCCGTGTCGACGGCGACACCAGGCACACGCTGCTCGGGGTGCTGGACTCGACGATCACGCCCATGGGCGGCCGCATGCTGCGACGCTGGCTGCACCGCCCGCTGCGCGATCGGCGCGTGCTCGCCGAGCGTCACCACGCGGTTGCGGCGCTGCTGCACTCCGGCACCGATGCAGGATTGCGCGATGGCTTCCGTGCGCTCGGCGACGTGGAACGAATCCTCACCCGCGTCGCCCTGCGCTCTGCCCGGCCGCGCGACCTGTCGACCCTGCGCGATGCGCTGGCGCTGCTACCTGATGTAGGAGCGCTGCTGTCGCCGCTCGACTCGCCTCGGCTCGGGGCGCTCGCCAGCGAACTGGGCGAACACGGAACCACCGCTGCCCTGCTCCGCGCCAGCGTGGCCGAACAGCCACCGCTGAAGCTCAGCGACGGCGGCGTGATCGCCGATGGCTGCGATGTGGATCTCGACGAACTGCGGCGCCTCAGCACGCACGCCGACCAGTACCTGATCGACCTGGAAACGCGGGAGCGCGCGAGTAGCGGCATCGCCACGCTGAAAGTCGGCTACAACCGCGTGCACGGCTACTACATCGAGATCAGCAAGGGCCAATCCGAGCGCGCACCCGTGCACTACACGCGCCGCCAGACCCTGGCCAACGCCGAACGCTACATCACCGAGGAACTCAAGTCGTTCGAAGACAAGGTGCTGTCGGCGCGCGAGCGGTCGCTGACGCGGGAAAAATTGCTGTACGAAGGACTCCTGGACCAGCTGAACCGGTCGCTGGAGCCGCTGAAGCGATGCGCGGCGGCGCTGAGCGAGCTGGACGTGCTGGCCGCCTTCGCCGAGCGCGCGCAGGCCCTCGATTGGTCGCAGCCTGTGCTGGTCGACAGCCCTTGCATCGACATCGAGCGTGGGCGCCATCCGGTGGTCGAGGCAGTGCGCGAACAACCCTTCGAACCCAACGACCTGTCAATGGACCAGTCGCGCCGCATGCTGGTGATCACCGGCCCCAACATGGGCGGCAAGAGCACGTACATGCGGCAGAACGCGCTGATCGTGCTGCTGGCGCACATCGGCAGCTTCGTCCCGGCGGCACGCGCGACTATCGGCCCGATCGACCGCATCCTGACCCGCATCGGTGCCGGCGACGATCTTGCGCGGGGGCAGTCCACCTTCATGGTGGAGATGGCCGAGACCAGCTACATCCTCCATCACGCCACGCCCGACTCGCTGGTGCTGATGGACGAGATCGGACGCGGCACGTCCACCTACGATGGCCTGGCACTGGCCGATGCAGTGGCCAGGCACCTGGCCTCGGTGAATCGCTGCTACACCCTGTTCGCCACGCACTATTTCGAACTGACCGCCCTGGCGGCCGATGCGCACGATGGCGCATCGAGCGGGATCGCCAACGTGCATCTCGACGCGGTCGAGCACGGCGACGCGCTGGTGTTCATGCACGCGGTCAAGGACGGCCCGGCCAACCGCAGCTTCGGCCTGCAGGTGGCCGCGCTGGCCGGCCTGCCCAAGGCGGCGGTGGCACAGGCGCGACGCAGGCTCGCCGAACTGGAGCTGCGCGGTGGCGAGACCCGCGCCGCGCAGATGGGTCCACAGGCGCTGGACCAGCCGCAGCAGTTCGGGCTGTTCGCGGCCGCGCCATCGGCGGCACAGGAAGCACTGGCCGCACTGGATCCTGACGAACTGACGCCCAAGCAGGCGCTCGAGGCGCTGTACCGGCTCAAGTCGCTGCTGTAGGCGGGCGCGGCTGCGGACATCATCGGCAGCCAGGCGCGCATTGAGCCGCCGCGGACCTGCTCGTGATGTATTGGCCCACTTTCTGGCCTCATCAAAGCTGCGCTAAAGGATTTGAATAGGCACCGACAATCGAATTAGTGCTTTTCGCCTACTTCCATCAATAGCAGGAATCTTCTAGCCTGTGGTGCCTCCCCAAACCAACGGGGATGAACCGATTCGTCCCGCCCAGACCAGTGGAGGTAAAGAGCATGTCGACCGAAATGAAATGCCCCGTCGCGGGTGGAATGCACACGCACACCACGGCCGGGACCCGGAGCAACGCGGCCTGGTGGCCCGAGCAGTTGAACTTGAAGATCCTGCACCAGCAGTCGGAGCTCTCCAATCCGATGGGCAACGACTTCCGCTATGCCGAGGAGTTCAAGACCCTGGACCTGGATGCGGTAATCCAGGACCTGAATGCATTGATGACCGATTCGCAGCCCTGGTGGCCGGCGGACTACGGCCACTACGGCCCGTTCTTCATCCGCATGGCCTGGCACTCGGCCGGGACCTACCGCACCCACGATGGTCGCGGCGGCAGCGGGTCGGGCGAGCAGCGCTTCGCACCGCTCAACAGCTGGCCCGACAACGGCAACCTGGACAAGGCGCGCCGGCTGCTGTGGCCGATCAAGGCCAAGTACGGCCGCAAGCTCTCGTGGGCTGACCTTTTCATCCTGACCGGCAACGTCGCGCTTGAATCGATGGGGTTCAAGACCTTCGGATTTGGCGGCGGTCGCCCCGACGTGTGGGAGCCGGACGAAAGCATCTTCTGGGGTCCCGAAGACGAGTGGCTGGGAGACCAGCGCTACAGCGGCAATCGCGAACTCGCCCACGGGCTTGCCGCGGTGCAGATGGGCCTGATCTACGTCAATCCCGAAGGCCCGAACGGCAATCCCGATCCACTGGGCTCGGCACGCGACATCCGCGAGACGTTCGCGCGCATGGCGATGAACGACGAAGAGACCGTCGCCCTCACCGCCGGCGGGCACACGTTCGGCAAGTGCCACGGCGCGGTGGACTCCCAACATATCGGCGACGATCCGGAGACCTCGGCCATCGAGCACATGGGACTGGGCTGGTTCAACAACCACGAAACCGGTCACGGCGTGCATGCGTTCACCAGCGGGATCGAGGGCGCGTGGACCAACAACCCCATCAAGTGGGACAACGGCTACTTCGAAAACCTCTTCGGCCACGAGTGGGAGCTGACCAAGAGCCCGGCCGGTGCGCACCAGTGGAAGCCGGTGGGCAGCACTGGCGATGGCAAGGTCCCCGACGCGCACGACCCGGACAAGCGCCACCCGCCGATGATGACCACGGCCGACATGGCCATGCGCATGGATCCGGCTTACGAAAAGATCTCGCGGCGCTACATGGAGAATCCGCAGGAGTTCGCCGATCAGTTCGCGCGCGCCTGGTTCAAACTGACCCACCGCGACATGGGGCCCATCGATCGCTACCTGGGGCCGCTGGTGCCCACCGAGGAGCTGCTCTGGCAGGACCGCGTGCCGGCGGTGGACCATCCGCTGGTCGATGAGCAGGACATCGCCTCGCTCAAGTCGACGATCATGGCCTCGGGCCTGACCATTCCGCAGCTGGTGCGGGCCGCATGGGCCTCGGCTTCGACTTTCCGCGGCAGCGACAAGCGCGGCGGTGCCAATGGCGCGCGCATTCGCCTGGCCCCGCAGAAGGACTGGGAGGCCAACGAGCCCGCAGACCTGGCCAAGGTGCTGTCGAAACTGGAAGGTATCCAGCGGGACTTCAACGCCGCGCAATCCGCAGCCAAGAAGGTCTCGATGGCCGACCTGATCGTGCTGGGTGGCGGCGCTGCGGTCGAGGCCGCTGCGAAGAATGCCGGCCACAAGCTGACCGTGCCCTTTTCCCCGGGGCGCACCGACGCGACGCAGGAGCAGACCGACGTCGAATCCTTCGCTCCACTTGAGCCCGTCGCCGATGGCTTCCGCAATTTCGCCAAGCCGGGCCAGGAAGCGCTGGCTGCGGAGATGCTCGTCGACAAGTCGAACCTGCTGACGCTGACGGCGCCGGAGATGACGGTGCTGATTGGCGGTCTTCGCTCGCTCGGTGCCAATGCAGGAGAGGCCAGGCATGGCGTGTTCACCGAGCGCAAGGACGAACTGACCAACGACTTCTTCGTGCAGCTGCTGGACATGAATACGAAGTGGGAGAAGTCGGCCGATTCGGAGTTCGTGCTCGAGGGCCGCGACAGGCAGAGCAACGAGTTGAAGCTGACCGGCACGGTCGTGGACCTGGTGTTCGGTTCCAACTCGCAGCTGCGGGCCCTGGCCGAGGTTTACGCGGCCAGCGATTCGCAGCAGGTCTTCATGGGTGACTTCGTGAAGGCATGGCACAAGGTGATGAACCTGGACCGCTACGACCTCGTGTGAGCCGGAGGGCGCGGGAGTTCGACCTTCCGAGCTGCCCATCAGAATCATTTTCGAAGCAGAGGGCGCGGCGAAAGCTGCGCCCTTTTTCATCTGACGCGGCTAGAAGGCGTCGATGTCGCCCAATGCCTGGATCAGCTTGCGCGCACGCTTGTCCGGCTTGCCTTCTGGCGCGCGATAGCCATTGCGCTCAGCAGTTCGCTGCGCGCGAATCTGCTCGCGCTGCAGACGCGACTGGTCGGATTCATGGAACAGCGCCGTCGCCTGGGCGGCCGAGCCACGCCGGCTTGCCAGTGCAACCACCGACACTTCAAATGCCTCTTCCCCCCTTGTGACCCGCAGGGCATCGCCCACGCGTATCGCTCGCGATGGCTTCGCACGCTGCCCGTCCACGTCGATCTTCCCGGTTTCGATGGCGCTCTTGGCCAGGCTGCGGGTCTTGAAGAAGCGAGCGGCCCACAGCCACACATCGAGGCGGATCACATCGGGGGAAGCAGGGGTTTCAGGCATGGTATCTGGAGGTCTGTGGCTCTATGTCGAGGGAGTCGTCGCGCGAGGCAATCACGAGCGCGAGGGCATGGTCGGCAAGTCGGGCGCTACGCGAGGTGAATGAGTCGGCTTCGGCCAATGAAAGCCGAGCGGGGAAACCGGCCACTTCAACGAATACTCACAGCATCTCGGCACCGCGCAAACGCAGACGGCCACCCGAAGGTGGCCGTCTGGCAAGCGTCTTTCGAAGCCATTACTCGCCGGCGGCAGCCGGGGTCTTGGGCGCAGCGGCAGCGGCCGCAGCGACGCGCTTGGCCTGCTTGGCCTGCTGGCCAGCAGCCAGGTCTTCCTTGATGCGGGCGGCCTTGCCTTCCAGCTCGCGCAGGTAGTAAAGCTTGCCTGCGCGGACCTTGCCGCGGCGCTTCACTTCGACCGAGTCGATGGTGGCGCTGTGGGTCTGGAACACGCGCTCGACGCCGAAACCGTGCGAGATCTTGCGCACGGTGAAGGCGGAGTTGAGGCCGGCGTTCTTCTTGCCGATGACCACGCCCTCGTAGGCCTGGACGCGCTCGCGCGTGCCTTCCTTGACCTTCACGTTCACCACGACGGTGTCACCGGGGCCGAAAGCGGGCAGCTCGCGCTGGATCTGGGCGGCTTCGAAATCAGCCAGGATGTTCATGTTGAGCTTGGTCATGGTGGCACCGTGTAAGTGTCGTGGGCGTGTCGTTCGACAACAAGGAACTGATGCAGTCACCGGACTGTGCTGCACGATATTATTGTGGGTCCGAAAGCGTGGCACGCCCGCGAGCCGGCCATGGTACCTGATTTTCCGCGGCCATTGAAGCTCAGGCCTTGCCCCGGCCCGCCGCATCGTGTTCGAGCCGGAACGCCTCCAGCAGCGCCTTGTCGGCCCGGGACAAAGACGATTCATCCAGCAGGTCCGGGCGTCGCAACCAGGTCCGCCCCAGCGACTGCTGCCGGCGCCAGCGCGCAATGGCAGCGTGGTCACCGGAGCGCAGCACGTCCGGGACGTCGCCCAGTTGGTGGCTGGCCGGGTGGGTGAAGTGGGGACAGTCCAGCAGGCCGTCGTTCTCGAAGCTGTCCTGGGCTGCGGATTCCGAATCGTTCAGGACGCCGTCCTGCAGGCGCGCCACCGCATCGATCACCACCGCGGCGCCAAGCTCGCCACCGGAAAGCACGTAGTCGCCAATCGACAGCTCCTCGTCCACTTCGGCCTGCACCAGCCGCTCGTCAATACCCTCGTAGCGCCCGCACAGCAGCAGCATGCGCGGGAGCGCGGCCAGCTGGCGCACCTTGCGCTGGTCCAGCGGCTGACCCTGTGGCGTCAGATAGATCACCGGCGCAGGAGCTGGGTCGGCGGCGCGCGCGGCCGCCAGGCAGGCTCGCAGGGGGTCGAGCATCATCACCATCCCGGGCCCGCCGCCGAACGGCCGGTCGTCGACACGACGGTAGCCGCCGTGGGCGAAGTCTCGCGGGTTCCAGCCGTGCAGCGACAGCAGCGCCCGCTCCTGCGCCCGTCCCACCACGCCGAAGCCGGCACATTGGGCGATGAATTCCGGAAACAGACTGATCACATCGATGCGCATGGCTGATCGCCTCTTGATTCGCGCCAGGGCAGGACTGCTGCCCCTGCCTGGAGCCTCGCACAAGCTTTGGTGCAGCAAGCCGCCCCGCCGCTCCTAGAAATCCGGATCCCAGTCGACGGTGATCAAGCCGGCCTCGAAATCGATCGACTTGACGTAGTCAGGCTCGACGAATGGCACCAGGCGCTCGCGGTCGCCGCGCACCATCAGCACGTCGTTGGCCCCGGTCGAAAACAGGTGCGACACGGTGCCGTAGTCCTGGCCGTCCACGTTGGACACGCGAAACCCTTCCAGATCGACCCAGTAGAACTCGCCCGGGCTGGGCGGCGGCAGCGAGGAACGCGGCACGAAGATCTCGGTTCCGCGCATGGCTTCGACCACGTCGCGGTCGGTGACGTCCGGGAATGTGGCCACGAGATGCTTGCCGGACTCCTTGCCGCGAGCGCCACTGAATTCGCGCTCTTCGCCTAAAGCCTCGCGCAGGATCCACGGCTGGTAGCGGAAGATCGCGTCGCGCGGCTCCGTCCAGGACTCGATCTTGATCTGTCCGCGTATGCCAAAGGCGCCGACGATCCTGCCCAGCAGGATCCGACGTTCGTTATCGCTCATGGGGGCAGACGGCACCTTGGCACCGTCCTGCAGGATCAGGCCGCGGCCTGTTCCTTGGCCTTGCCCGCTTCCTTGTACAGGTTGCGGACCTTGTCGGTCATCTGCGCGCCCTGCCCGACCCAATGGTCGACGCGGGCGGTGTCCAGCTCGATACGCTTCTCGGCCCCGGCGGCGACGGGGTTGTAATAACCCAGGCGTTCGATGTTGCGGCCGTCGCGCGCGCTGCGCGAGTCGGTGACGATGATGTGGTAGAAGGGGCGCTTCTTCGCGCCGCCACGGGTAAGGCGAATCTTGACCATTGTGCTGCTTTCCTGTGTTGCCCAGTCGCCATTGCGGCGCGGTAAGCCGGGCATTGTAAGCCACTGAACGGGCGAAGGAAACCCTCTCGGGTCCAGCCACTCCTGGCGCCGCCATTCGGGCCGGTGCGCGCCTAGATCGTTTCCCAGGCGTGGCTGGCCAGGGCCGCCTGTAGCGTCGGCTGCCACTCTCCACTAGTGTCGAAACCGACCCCGTCGATCTCGCCGATCGGCCAGACTCCGGTTGAATTGCAGGCGAAGGCCGCTTCGCAAAGGGCCAATTCCCCAAGCCGGACCTCACGCACCTCCTGCCGCAACCCCTGCCCTGCCAGCGCCACATGCAGCAGCTGGGCCGCCGTTCCCCCGAGCGCGGGAGCGTTGGGCCAGACCACGGCACCGTCGCGAATGAAGCCCACGTTCCAGACCGAACCTTCCGAGATGGCGCCGGATTGATCCACGAAGAGCGCGTCGTCGCAACCGGCCTGCAACGCCAGGCGGCGGTGGTGGAACAGCGGGAAGGTGCCCACGTGCTTGATATGCGGCAGCGTGCGGGCGAACCGGTACGACTTGACGCGCGACGGATGCGGCACAGGCCTGGATGCCGGCGCAGCTGCCAACAGCACGTCGACGGCGAAATTTCCTGCAGGCTGCCGATAGTCGAAGCGGCTGGAGAATACCGTCACCCGCAGCGAGCAGTCGGGCCGCGCGGCGACTGCCTGCCGCATCTGCCCACGCACCTGCTCGTAGTCCAGCGCGCTGCCGAACAATTCCAGCGTGGCCGATTCAAGCCGCTGGCGGTGCAGTCCGAGGCCCTGCACGCTGCCGCCGCGGACCTGCATGGTGGTGTAGTGCCCGTAGTTGACCAGGGCCAGCGCGCCGAGCGCGTCCTCCGCCACCGGCTTTCCGTTGAGCAGCAGCGATTTCACTTGGTGCGCCGCAGCGGCCGGCTGTGCCGAAGATCCATCAGCGGAAAGGCATGCCGCCACCGCGGCCTCCCATCATTCCCTGCATGCCGCGCATCATTCCCTTCATGCCACCGCTGGCCATCTTGCCCATCATCTTCTCCATCTGCTGGTGTTGCTTCAGCAGGCGGTTGACGTCGGCCGGCGTGGTGCCCGAGCCACGTGCGATGCGGGCGCGGCGCGAGCCGTTAAGCAGCGCAGGATTGCGGCGCTCCTTCCTGGTCATCGAGCCGATGATCGCGACCATGCGCGGCACCTCCTTGCCGGTGACCTGGGCCTTCACCGAATCGGGCACTTTTCCCATCCCCGGCAGCTTGTCCATGAGGCCGGCGATACCGCCCATGTTCTGCATCTGCTCAAGCTGGTCACGCATGTCGTTGAGGTCGAACTTCTTGCCCTTGGCGACCTTGGCCGCAAGCTTGGCCGCCTTGTCCTGGTCGACGTTCTGTTCGACCTGCTCGACCAGCGACAGCACGTCGCCCATGTCGAGGATGCGGCTGGCGACGCGGTCCGGATGGAAGACGTCCAGTCCGTCGGGCTTCTCGCTGACACCGATGAACTTGATCGGCTTGCCGGTGATGTAGCGCACCGACAGCGCCGCGCCGCCGCGGGCATCGCCGTCGGTCTTGGTCAGCACCACGCCGGTGAGCGGCAGCGCTTCGGAGAAGGCCTTGGCCGTGTTGGCCGCGTCCTGGCCGGTCATCGAGTCGACCACGAACAGCGTCTCGACAGGATTGCAGGCGGCGTGCAGCGCCTTGATCTCGCTCATCATCGCCTCGTCGATGGCGAGGCGGCCGGCAGTGTCGACGATCAGCACGTCGGCGAAGGACTTGCGGGCATCGGCAATCGCGGCGCGGACGATGTCTTCAGGCTTCTGGTCCACCGAGGACGGGAAGAACAGCACGTCGACCTGCTGGGCCAGCGTGCGCAGCTGCTCGATCGCCGCCGGACGGTAGACGTCGGCGCTGACCAGCATCACCTTCTTCTTGCGCCGATCCTTGAGGTGTTTGGCCAGCTTGGCCGCCGTGGTCGTCTTGCCGGCGCCCTGCAGGCCGGCCATCAGGATGACCGCCGGGGCTGGGACGTTGAGGTTGAGGTCGGTGGCGGCCGAGCCCATGATCGCGGTCAGTTCGTCGCGAACGATCTTGATCAGCGCCTGGCCCGGGGTCAGGCTCTTGAGCACTTCCTGGCCGACCGCGCGCACCTTGATGCGTTCGATCAGCGCCTGCACCACGGGCAGGGCGACGTCGGCTTCGAGCAGCGCGATGCGCACCTCGCGCGTGGCCTCGCGGATGTTCTCCTCGCTGAGACGGCCACGGCCGCGCAGCCGCTCGATGGTGCCGGAAAGTCGCTGGGTGAGGGATTCAAACATGGCAGTCAGGCATGGCGTAACTCGGCCGTCGATTATAGCCGCTCGGCCGCTGCGGCCTGCCGCCTGATCCAGCAGCAGCAACCGCTCCCACGGCCTCCACGCGGGCCACCGAGGCTCCGGAGAGGCCCCCGGGTATGCCACACTCCATCGATGACAATCGTTCTCATCGCCATGCTGTTCTACGTCGCGGCAACGGGCGTGCTCGTTCGCGGCGTCGCCAGCGAACAGGGCTCGCAGCGCGGCTGGTACTGGCTCGCCCTCGGCGGCATCCTGCTGCACGGCACCTATCACGTGCTTGTGGCCATGCAGACCATGGGCGGCGCGGACATGCACTTCTTCGCTGCACTGTCGCTGGTCAGCCTGGGCATGGCAGCCATGACCGCGGCGGTGGGCGCGCAGGGGAGGATGGCGGCCTTGGGAGTGGTGGCGCTACCGCTGGCGGCGCTGCTCCTGGCCGCTTACCACTTCAATGGGCACGTCGCGGCGCCCCACCTGGAATGGCAGCTGCAGCTGCATGCATGGCTCGCGCTGCTGGCTTACGCGGCGCTGGCGATCGCCGCCCTGCTCGCGCTGATGCTGTGGGTCCAGGATCGCGCGCTGCGCGAGCGCAGCTTCCCCAGGTGGCTCCGCGCGCTGCCGCCGCTGACCGAACTGGAGGACCTGCTTTTTCGCACGATCGCCGTGGGTTTCGCCTTGCTTACGGCGACTCTGTTGAGCGGTGTCCTCTTCGTCCAGGACCTGTTCGCACAGCATCTGGTCCACAAGACGGTACTCAGCGTGCTGTCGTGGCTCGCTTTCGGCGCGCTACTGATCGGGCGCTGGCGCTACGGTTGGCGTGGCCGGCGCGCGGTCAGCTGGACGCTCGCGGCGATGCTGCTTCTGGTGCTGGCGTTCTTCGGCAGCAAGTTCGTGCTGGAACTGGTGTTGCAGCGGACGTGAGCAAGCCCACGTGCTAGCTACAGAATCCGTCACCGGGGCAGTCGTTAATCAGGGTGCACTCTCTTGTAGCGCAGACAAGCAGCGACGAACCAGTAGAGAAGGACTCCCACAAAAAAGCTAATGCAAGCTAAGTAGGGCAGCCATATCAAAGACTGTTCCCGGAACCCAAGCAGGGAGAGTGCATCCAATGCCAATGAAACGCCTAGGAAATAACCGAGAACGCTAATCCAGAGCTTCCGCATGATCGGCTGTGCTGGATTCTTGGAGAGTCGCCTGAACCGGCCAGCGCCGAAAATAATCGACAAACAAATGAGCACATATCCCTGCTCCATCAATTGGATCCAACCATCAATTGATATCCCTCTCGTCGATCGGGCCGGTCGGCAGTACCGGCCCCCATCCGCCCAACTGATACGCGAGACCGATGTTTTGGATGGTCGATGACAGCCTGGAGATGCTGACTCCAGAATGGTCGTAATCAAAGATGTAGGGGGTGCACACCATAAAGGTACCGCAGGAGCTTGGTGCCGTACCGAAATTTCCCGGGCAGTTAAACGGATTGCCCCCGCACTCTTCCCTTACGTAATCGTCATAAATAATAGGGTTTCTTTCGTAATAGTCCACGAACTCCTCTAATTCACGCTGGCAGGAATCCTGAATGCTGCCGGTCAATCCGTCGATCATGACCGCGGCCATGCCACCTGCGACGGCCGCATTTGCGCCACGAAAAAGAAACACAGCACTTGCGCCGACAATGAAGTTGCTTACGCCTCTGCAGACTGGATTATTTTCGATATCGTGATCAATCTCGCCAGGAGTTTCGGAAGCGCTTGCGGGGAGTACAAAACAGGCGAGGATGAATAGCACAGCAATACGGCATTTACGAAGCACGGCAAGATTCCCTTTTAACGAAAGCTTTTCGAGTTTTTCACCCCCCGCCCAAGATTGTCAACAGCTGAGCTCGTAGGCATCCTGCAACTTTTGAACTCCGACAATTTCCAGTTCTCCAAAGCGGCTGCCCCTGGGGGCGTTCGCCTTCGGTACGATGGCGCGCCTGAAGCCATGGGTCGCGGCTTCCTTCAATCGCTCCTCGCCGTTCGGCACCGGGCGGATCTCGCCGCTCAAACCCACCTCGCCAAAGGCGATGGTTTTTTCAGCCAGAGGCTTGTCACGCAGCGACGATAGGACCGCCAGCAAGACCGGCAGGTCAGCCGCGGTCTCCTGCAGGCGAATGCCGCCGACCACGTTGACGAACACGTCCTGGTCGCTGGTGACGATGCCGCCGTGGCGATGCAGCACGGCCAGCAGCATGGCCAGGCGGTTCTGCTCCAGCCCCACGGCCACGCGGCGCGGATTGGCAAGCGGCGAGGAATCCACCAACGCCTGCACTTCGACCAGCAATGGTCGGGTGCCTTCGCGGGTGACCATCACGCAGCTGCCCGGCTGTTGGGTGCTGCCCCCGGAGAGGAAGATGGCCGAGGGATTGGGCACTTCCTTGAGGCCCTTGTCGCCCATGGCGAACACGCCCAGCTCGTTGACCGCGCCGAAGCGGTTCTTGAACGCGCGCAGCACGCGGAAGCGGCTGCCGCTCTCGCCCTCGAAATACAGCACCGCATCGACCATGTGCTCGAGCACACGCGGGCCGGCGATACCGCCCTCCTTGGTGACGTGGCCGACCAGGAACACGGCAGTTCCGGTTTCCTTCGCATAGCGCACCAGCCGCGCGGCGCTCTCGCGGACCTGGCTGACCGAGCCCGGCGCGGCGGTCAGCGTGTCGGTCCACAAGGTCTGGACAGAGTCGGCCACGATGATCCGCGGCCTGGCGATCACCGCGTGGTCGAGGATCTTTTCGATGCCCGTTTCGGCCAGTGCCTGCAGCCCCTCCAGCGGCAGCCCCAGGCGCACCGCGCGGCCGGCAACCTGGGCCAGCGATTCCTCGCCGGTCACGTACAGCGACGGCAGGGTCTGCGACATCTGCGCCATGGCCTGCAGCAGGAGCGTGGACTTGCCGATGCCCGGGTCGCCACCCACCAGCACCACGGCACCTTCGACCAGGCCACCACCGAGGACGCGATCGAACTCACCGATTCCAGTGGAAACGCGCGCCTCCTCGCTGTGGCGCACGTCCTTCAGCGCGGTGATGACAGGCGTTTCGAGCTTGCCCGCCCAGCCGCCGCGGCGCGAGGGACCGGACGCAGCGGCGGATTCGAGCACGATTTCGGCCAGTGTGTTCCATGCGCCGCACTCGCCGCACTGCCCTTGCCACTTGTTGGAGCTTGCGCCGCAGTCGCCGCACACGTATGCCGTCTTGCTCTTCGCCATCGGGTTCCCACCTGATCTCACAGCCATCGAGCATAGACGCATGCGGTCGCGTGGCGCGAGACTGCGCGTGCGTCAGCGGATATCCGACGCGATGGGTCGTCGGGGCGTCGGTTTCGCCAGGCATGCGGGAGAGCAGATGCGGGAACGCGGGAACGCGGAAGACTCTAGCCGCGCCGCTCGAAGCCCACGGTCATCTGACGGGTGGAGGCACGGATGTTCGCGAAGTCCGGCACCGGCCCTTCGCGATCCCAGATCGCCGGATGCAGCCCAGCCGCGGCGATGGCGTCGATCATCGAAGGCAGGTCCAGGCCACCCTGCAGCGACAGGTCCGGTGACAGCTCGATCAGCAGTGCACCGGTCCGGGCAAGCGCCTGCCGCGCGCCCTGGAGCACCTGCGGCTCGTACCCCTCCACGTCGATCTTGATGGCCGCGATTGGCGCATCACCCAGGCCAAGGCGTTCCAGCAGCGTGTCCAGCGCCTCCACACCGACCCACCCGCCACCGCGACCGTGGTCCACGGCCAGGGAATGCTTGCCCAGGTTCGATGCCTTGTAGCTGTGCAGCATCGCCAGCCCTGGCCCGGCGCCCGCGGCGCATGCGATGGCATGCACCTTCTTCCCAAGCTGGTTGCGCTCGATATTGGTGCGCAGCAGCTGGTGGTTGCCCAGCTCCGGCTCGATCGCCACCACTTTGGCCACGCTGTCGCGGCGCGCCGCCTGCAGCGAATACCAGCCCAGGTTGGCACCCACGTCCACGAACACGCCCCCGCTTGCGCCTGAATCCAGGCGCTGCACCAGCCACGCCGTCAACTCGTGCTCGTAACCCTGGTAGCGGAGGATGTGCCGGCCCACGACGTCGCGCACGTTCACGCGAAATCGCAGCCCGGTGGCCCGGTCACGTGCCCAGGTGTAGTTGGAGAAAGGATTGACGCGCGCCATCACGTGTTTGAGGGCGCCTGCGGGATCGACTCGCTTCATGGGCGCCTTCCACCGGTTGGCGATGGCATTTCTAGGGTGGTGCCGGAAATAGGAATCGAACCTACGACCTCATCATTACGAATG
>JBDNHW010000072.1:0-9942 GCA_041688625.1 Pseudoxanthomonas sp. | reverse complement strand
GTGGTCCAGGTGCGGATGCGCTGCGGAACCCCGGAGCTGGCCGCCGTGCTGCATGCTTTGGAGACCGGATCGCCGCGGCTGTTTGTCGACAACCTCAACCTGCTGACCATGAACTACGCCTTCCAGGCCATGGGCGGCACCGGCAACAACAACGGCCTGGACGTGAGCTTCGACCTGTACGGCTACCTGCGTCCGGGCGTGGCGCCCGCAGCGGTCACTGCGCCAGCGTCCGACGCGCTGGGTTCCGATGCGTACTGACCTCGCCGGCCCGCGCACCTGGCTGCTGGCTGCGCTGGCGGCCTGGTGCCTGGCCGTGTGGATCCTGGCGCTGTCGGGCATGGGCGGCAGGGTCGAACCACTGCCCGCCGATGCCTCGATGACGCAGCCCTTGCCGCGCCTGCCCGATTACCCGCAGGAGCGGCTGGCGGGGCTGTCGGAGTACAGCGAGATCAGTGCGCGCCCGCTGTTCAGCAGCGACCGCCGGCCCAGGCCGTTCTTCATCTCCGGCGACGGCGGCGAGCAGACCCAGGCCTTCGATTTCGTGCTCAGCAGCGTGTTGATCACGCCCGGCACGCAGCTGGCGATCCTGCAGCCCACCGCCGGCGGCGAATCGGTGCGCGTGCAGGTGGGCCAGGCGCTGCCGACGATGTCCAATTGGCAGCTGGTGGAAGTGCAGCCGCGCAGCGCGTCCTTCATTGGCCCGGAAGGCCCGCGAACCCTCGAGCTGCGGGTATTCGATGGAAGCGGCGGCCAGTCTCCGACGGCCATGATGGCGCCACCGGCGCCGGTGCAGGGGACGCAGTCCATGCCCACGTCGATGGCAGGAGGCCCGGCTGCCGCGCCGGCTCCTGTGCCAATGGTGGCGCCACCGGTCGCCGCGCCTCCCGGCGGTCCCAAGGACGTCTCGACAGGCGCGCCGGTGGACACTTCCGGCCAGCCTTCGGAACAGACCACCCAGCAGCAGATGGAGGCGATCCGCCAGCGCATCGAGGCGCGGCGCGCCCAGTTGCGGCAGTCCCAGCCGCCGTCCCCCCCGAACAAGACCCAGTAGAGTGCATGGCATGAAGTCACGTTTGATCCTGGTATCCGTGTTGACCGGCCTGCTGGCCGCCTGCGCGAGCATTCCGACTCCGGACATCCGCCGAGGTGTGGACAACAAGGGTGCAGTGGCTCCGCAGGCCGGCGCGCAAACCACTCCGCTGGAATCCCGCGAATCCCCCGAAACCGGCCCGCAGGCGGTGATCCGCCGCGGCAGCGGCCAGATGATCAATCGAGCCGCCGCCGCTGCGCCGCGGCCCGGCCTGTCCGGTGCGACGAGCGGCGCGGCCACCTTCAATTTCGAGGGCGAATCGGTGCACGCGGTGGTCAAGGTGATCCTCGGCGACATGCTGGGCCAGAACTACGTGATCGCGCCGGAAGTGCAGGGCACCGTCACCCTGGGCACGCCCAAGCCGGTGTCGCCTTCGGAAGCGCTTAGCCTGCTGGAGATGGTGCTGGGTTGGAACAATGCGCGCATGGTCTACAGCGGCGGTCGCTACAACATCGTCCCGGCCGATCGCGCCCTGGCCGGCAATGTCGCACCCAGCACCGGTCCTCCTTCCAGTGCGCGAGGCTATGAAGTGCGCGTGGTCCCGCTGCGATACATTTCCGCCAGCGAGATGAAGAAAGTCCTGGAGCCGTATGCGCGGCCCAACGCCATCGTCGGCATCGACTCTTCGCGCAACCTGATCAGCCTGGCCGGTACCCGCAGTGAACTGGAGAACTACCTGCGCACCGTCGAGATCTTCGATGTCGACTGGCTTTCGGGCATGTCGGTGGGCGTGTTCCCGTTGCAGTCCGGTCGCGCGACCAAAGTCGTCGCGGACCTGGAGAAGGTGTTCGGCAACGACAGCGGCACTCCCAGCGCCGGGATGTTCCGCTTCATGCCGCTTGAAGGCGCCAATGCGGTGCTGGTCATCACCCCGCAGCCGGCCTACCTGGACGACATCCAGGACTGGCTGCAACGCATCGACGGTGCCGGGCAGGACCGGCGCCTGTTTTCCTACGAACTCAAGTTCATCGAGGCCAAGGACCTGGCCGAGCAGCTGTCGCAGGTCTTCGGCAGCGGCAGCGGCTCACAACGCGAGGACGGCGGCGACTCACCCGTGTCGCTCATGCCCGGCACCAGTCCAGTGCAGATCCGCGACAGCGGGCTGGACCGGGACAACGGCAGTGTCGACTTCGGCGGCACGGGCAGCGGCGCAGCGGCCGGCGGCGGCCTGGGCGACGGGTCGCTGGCGCTCGACCCGCGCGGGGGCGGCAACGCTGCCGTCACCCTGGACGTCGGGGGCGATCGCGTGAGCGTGGCTGCGGTTGAGGAAACCAACACCCTGCTGGTGCGCGCCAGTGCAAGCGCGTGGAGCTCGATCCGCGAGGTCGTGGAAAAGCTCGACGTGATGCCGATGCAGGTCCATATCGAGGCGCAGGTGGCTGAGGTGTCCCTTACCGGTGACCTGAGCTACGGCGTCAACTGGTTCTTCGGGCAGACCGTGACCGACGTCGGCCTTCCTCGATTCCCCGGCTCCTGGACCGGCGCCGCCGGCAACATCACTGGCGTGCCGATCGCCGGCTTGAGCACCGGCCTGGCCTACACCTTCCTCGGCCGCGACGCTGCGGCGATCATTTCCGCGCTAGATGAAGTGACCGACGTGCGCCTGCTGCAGACGCCGTCGATCTTCGTGCGCAACAACGTCGAAGCTACGCTCAACGTCGGCAGCCGGATCCCGATTTCGTCAGTGACGGTGAATCCCGGCCTGGGCGGCGGCAGCACCGTCAGCCAGGTCCAGTACCTGGAGACCGGCATCATCCTCAAGGTGCGCCCGCGCATCACCAAGGACGGCATGGTGTTCCTGGACATCGTGCAGGAAGTCAGCACCCCCGGCGACATCCCCGACGAAAACGGCAACGTGCGCATCAACACGCGCAAGGTGAAGACCGAAGCCGCAGTCCAGGCCGGTGACACGGTGATGCTGGCCGGCCTGATCAGCGACGGCGTGACCCGCGGTTCGGCCGGTTTCCCCGGCCTGAGCCGGCTGCCCATCGTCGGTGGCCTGTTCGGGCGCCAGACCGCGACCAGTGATCGCAGCGAGGTCATCGTGCTGCTGACGCCCACCCTGGTACGCAACCCGCAGGAAGCGCGCAACCTGACCGATGAATACGGCAAGAGGTTCCGCGCGATGGAGCCGCTGCGCGCACCCCCAGCGAGGTGAACACCGCCGCTGCGCTGCCCGTCATCCTGCTGCCCGTTGGCGTGGATGACGACGCACTTGATGCGTGCCTGGGGGCGCTGGATGCAGGCACCCCCGACGGCACGCGCGTGTGGTTGGCGGACGACGCACAGGCCGGGCCCCGCGGCACCGCCATCATCGAGCGCTGGCTGCAGCGCACACGGCTGCAGGCCGACTACACCCGCCGGCACAGCATGCTGGGCGAGGTCGCGCACCTGGACGAAATGCTCAAAGCCTGCGCCGGTGCCGACGTGGTGGTGCTGGCGCCGGACGCGCAGCCCCTGCCAGGTTGGCTGCAGCAGCTATCGGCATGCCTGGCGCGCGACGCCTCGATCGCCACCGCCACGCCGTGGTGCAACGCCGGCGAAGCTGCGGCGTGGCCGCGCCTGGGCGAAATCGCGCCGCTTCCCGAAGACTTTGAGCGCACCGCGCAGGCCGCCGCCGCCATGCCCCCCGCGCATCCGGAGCTGCCTGCAGCCGTCAGCCACGCTGTGGCCCTGCGCGGCACTGCGCGCCAGCGCGCCGGAGGACTGGATGCCAGCAGCTATGCCTCCTGCTACGCCGCGCTGATCGACCTGTCGCTGCGACTGTCCGGGCTGGGCTGGCGCAATGCCCTGTGCGAGACCGCGTTCGTCGCCCGCGGTGGCGAAGGCAGCCCTCGCGAGCGAGACCTCGACGTGCTCAACGCGCGCTGGCCCGGCTGGAACGCGCGCCTGGCCAACTTCCTGATGAACGATCCACTGCACGAGCAGCGTGAACGCCTGGCCTCCCTGATCCGGGACGTCGGCAGCCCGGAGCCGCAGCGTGAACTCTTTCTCTGACGCTCGCGACATCGCGGTGGTGGTGGTCAGCCATGAGAGCGAGGCCACGCTGGACATCTGCCTTGGGCGCCTGCGCGCCGCACACGACGTCGCCCAGATCCGGGTAATCGACAACGCCTCGGTCGATTCGACGATGGCCATCGTCCAGCGCCATGCACTGGCCGACCCGCGCGTTCGCTTCGTGGGCAATCCGGACAATCCCGGCTTCGCGGTGGCCTGCAACCAGGGCGCGCGCGAGTCGACCGCGCCCTGGCTGGCCTTCGTCAATCCCGACCTGATGGTCGAACATGACAGCCTGGCCCGGCTGCGCGCGCTGGCCCAGCCGCTGGGTGAGTGCCTGCTGGGAGTGGACCTGGTGGACCAAGCGGGCGTGCGCGATCCCGCGGCCCGAAGGCGCGACCCGGAATTTGCCGCGATGCTGACGTCCCCTGCGGCCGCTTCGCGGCTGGGTGTGGCCATCGACGATGCGCAGGCGTTGCAGCGCGTTGATGCGGTTTCAGGCGCGCTGATGCTCATGCCGCGCACGTTGTTCGAAGCGCTCGGCGGTTTCGACGAAGGCTATCGCCTGCACGCCGAAGACCTCGACCTGTGCCGCCGCGCCCGTGACGCGGGCGCGATCGTGGCGGTGGCCAATGACTTGCGCGTGCTGCACATTCGCGGCGTGTCGAGCCGGGCGCGGCCGCTGTTCGTGGAATGGCACAAGCACCGGGGACTGTGGCGCTACTTCAGAAAGTTCGAAGCCCGACGCCGGGCGGTGCCCATACGCTGGGGCGTATATATGGCGATCTGGTCTCGATTCCTGGTGAAGGCACTGAAGGCCTGCAGGGGCGGGTGAACCGGCGAACTCTGCGCCCCCGCCGTGCACGACCAGCTTCCCATGGGCATGCATCGCGGCATGGCTCGAAACAGCGCAGTCGCGGGGTTTGGGAGGTGGATCGCGGTCTCGAAGGAAAAACTCGCCGCGGCGGACGCTGGAATCGGCGCACAGCGTGCTAGCTTGCGCTGGCCGCTGCCCCGCGAGCTTGCGGGGCTGCAAGCTCGCGGGGCTTCAGCCGACCTGGGGACAACGATGAAATCAAGGCATGGTTTGCGCACATGCGCGCTGGTCTTCGTAGTGGGCCTGATGGCTGCCTGTGGCGGCGGGGGCGGTAGCGCCGGAACGGGTACCACCCAGTCACCGACCGCGCCCCCACCCCCACAGCCTCCGCCCCCCCCGCCGCCGGTCCCGAACATTCCGCGGACCGATGCAGAAGCCTCGCGCTTCCTCACCCAGGCCACGTTTGGCCCGACCACCGCCGAAATCGCGCGCCTGCGCCAGATCGGATATTCGCGCTGGCTGGACGAGCAGTTGAGCGCCACCACCAACCCGCCCACCCTGATGCTTCCCCACCTGCAGGCGCTGGTCACCAACGGCATCCTCCGCGAAAACCTCTCCCCGCAGCATCGGCGCAATTACTGGCTGTGGAAGTCGGCCACCGCAAGCGACCAGCTGCGCATGCGCATGTCGTTCGCGCTGAGCCAGATCTTCGTGGTGTCCGACCGCGACGTCCCCAACGCAAACCAGACGCTGTACCGCATCAGTGATTACCAGGACACCCTCTCGCGCGGTGCCTTCGGCAGTTATCGCGACCTGCTGGACAACGTCAGCCGCCACCCGGCGATGGGCTACTACCTCAGCCACGTCAACAACCGCAAGGCCGATCCCGCCCGCAACATCACGCCCGACGAAAATTACGGCCGTGAAGTGATGCAGCTGTTCTCCATCGGCCTGGTCGAACGCAACCTCGACTTCAGCACGGTGCCGGGCAGCAACGGCCAGCCGGTTCCGACCTACGACGAGCAGACCGTCAGCGCCATGGCGCGCGCCTTCACCGGCTGGACCTACGCCCCGCACACCGAGGCCCAGTTCGGTCGCAACGAGAACAGCAGCTACGAGCCGATGCGCTGCTACACCCGCTATCACGACGACCAGCCCAAGACGATCTTCAAGGGCATCACCGTCGACAAGGGCAACGACTGCGCCGCAACCCTGGCCGCGGTGCTGGACGCGCTGGCTGCGCACCCCAATGTCGCGCCCTTCATCAGTCGCCAGCTGATCCAGCGCTTCGTCACCAGCAATCCCAGCGCGGCTTACGTCGAGCGCGTGGCCAGGGTGTGGGTCAGCAGCAACGGCAACCTGGGGCAGGTGATCCGTGCCGTGCTGCTGGATACCGAGGCACGCCTGCCGCCCACCAGCGCCGCTTTCGGCAAGGCGCGCGAGCCGCTGGTCAAGGTGTCCACGATGTGGCGCTCGTTCAATGCCCGCTACGTGGCCCCGGCCAACGGCGAGATCCGCTTCCGGTACTCCAACTCGGGCGATCTCTCCACGCCGCTGTCGCAGGAATCCATGCGCGCCCCGTCGGTGTTCAATTTCTACGACCCCGATTACCGTCTGGCCGCGGCCGACGGTGCCCAGGGCATCTTCGCGCCGGAGTTCCAGATCCTCACCGAGGCCACCTACCTCAGTGCCCTCAACCAGCACGAAGCCCTGCTGTGGAACTACAGCGGCGACCCTCCCACCGCCAACACCGTTGCCCCGATCCTCGACCTCAGCGGGCTGGTGACCCTGGCCACCGCCAACGACCACGCCGGCATGGTCCAGCAGCTGGACACCCTGATGTTCTACGGCACGCTGTCCGACGCCACGCGCCAGACCATGGTGTCCATGCTCGATAGCCTGGCCACCGCGCGCGAGACGCCGGCGGTTCGTGCACGTTCGCTGGTGCTGCTGGCGCTGGCTTCCCCTGAATTCGCGGTGCAGCGCTAGGAGCACGACCATGACCCATTCCACACGCGAAGAGCGCCGCACCTTCCTGCGCGCCATGACCGGACTGCTGGCAGGCGGTGCCGCCGTGAGCCTGCTGCCGCAGCTCGAACTGGTGGGCCGCGCGATCGCTGCCGAGCAGCTGCCAGGCAACGATTACAAAGCGTTGGTGTGCATCTTCCTGTTCGGCGGCAGCGACTCGTTCAACATGCTGATCCCGCACGACAGTGCCGAGCACGACCTGTACCTGGCCAGCCGCGGCGGCGTGCATGACGCCACCGCCAATGCGCTGGGCCTGGGCATCGCCCGCGACGAGCTGGTGACCATCGCCGACAACGCCGGCAAGACCTGGGGCCTGCACCCGTCGTGCGCCCCGATGCAAGGCCTGTTCGACCGCGGCGAGCTGGCCTTCATGGCCAACGTCGGCACCCTGGCCGAACCGGTGACCAAGGACGAGGTCAACCGCAAGACCAAGCTGCTGCCGCCGTACCTGTACTCGCACAACGACCAGCAGGGCCTGTGGATGCGGGGACACACCAACCGCACCGCGACCAACGGCTGGGGTGGCCTGATGGCGGATCGCCTGCGCGAGGCCAATGGCGCGGGCCTGGTAGCGCTGCCGCCTTCGATCACCATCGCCGGCAGCAACGTGTTCCAGTTCGGACGCAGCACCCTGCCGTTCGCGATGTCCTCGGGCGACCCAGCGGTGCTCAACCGCTTCCGCACCGACTCCGGCGCCACCGACCGCATCCGCAGCGAAGCGCTGCGTGCGCTGGTCGAGGCCCCGCACACGCCGGTGATGCGCGACCAGTACGGGGTTATCGGCGAGAGCGCCATCGTGCTCAACGACACCCTGCGCGGTGCGCTGAACCCGGTCAACGGCGGCGACATCGCCACCGTGTTCCCGGGCGGCAGCCTGGCCTCGCAGCTGCGCATGATCGCGCGCATGATCAAGGTCAGCCGCGCATCGGGGATCGGCCACAGGCGGCAGATCTATTTCGCCAGCATGGGCGGTTTCGACACCCACCAGAACCAGATGGCCCCCAACGGCCACGGTGCGCTGCTGGGCCAGCTCGGTTCCTCCCTCGCCGCCTTCCGCGAAGCTCTGGCCGAGATCAACTCGCTCAACGACGTCACCAGTTTCACCATGAGCGACTTCGGCCGCACCCTCAACAGCAATGGCAACGGTACCGACCACGGCTGGGGCGGGGTGCAGCTGATGATGGGCGGCGCGGTGGCCAACGGTGGTTCCCTGCGTGGGCGCCAGGTGTGGGGCCGCTATCCGCTGCTGGAGCTCAACGGCGAGCAGGCGGTCGGCCGCGGACGCATGGTGCCGACCACGTCAGTCAACCAGATGGGCGCTGCGATGGCGCAGTGGATGGGCGTGGTGCCGGGCGACCTGCCCACCATCTTCCCTGGCCTCAACAATTTCAGCCCGACTCGCGTGGGCTTCCTCGGCTGATCGGGCGGGCCGGCGCTCCACGCGCCGGCCTCGCCGTTATGGACCGGAGGCCGGCCGGGCGTCACGCTGGGTCGCATGTGGGAAGGGCGGCTTGCCGGTCGAACCAGACTGCCAGCCGTCCATACCGTCAGCGGCTCTGATCGCCTATCGCGGCTCGCCCCTGAGCTTTTGGGCGCGGCGTGCTGCGGGGTGATGCGCAAGCTCAGGCGCTGGCATACCAAACCTGCGCTCCGGCCGCCTGTTGATCGCCTACTCCAGCGATTTGAACCGCAGCCGTCCGGGCTGGGCGCCCTCGCGCGGCGGAGTGGCTCGCGCTTGGGGCGTGCTGTGGATGACGTGCAGGCGGTGCTGGCCACCTCTGTTGCGTTGATGCTGATTCCGCGAAGCCTGTTCAAGCGGCTGGAGGGCTTCGATCCCGGCTACCGGCTGCACGCCGAAGACCTCGACCTGTGCCGCGGCGCCCGGCTTGCCGGAGCGACCGACGCGGTGGTCGACGGCGTCCGCGTACTGCACGGTCGCGGCGTGTCCAGCCGCGCCGGGCCGCTGTTCGTCGACTGGCACAAGCACCGTGGCCTGTTGCGCTACTTCCGCAAGTTCGAATCGGGCAGGCGCGGACCGGTGGTCCGTGCCGCGGTGTACGTATCGATCTGGCTGCGCTTCGCGATCACCGCAGTGAAAGTGCTGCGCGGGCGCGGACAACAGCGCACCGGCTGAGGCTGGAAACGGTCAGGGTCCGAAGCGGCGCTTGACCTGGAGCCCGAGCGTGTTTGGTGTGACGTTGCTGATCTCCGGCAGGTAGATCAGGTTGACGCCCCAGCGCTGTCCTTCCACCTTGGCGATGAAGCCGCCGCCAGGGGCGATGCCGCCGTCGTTGTAACCGGGGTAACCGGTGATCACGCCGACCATCACCCCAACGCGAACATGGCGCCCCAACTGCAGCGGGGTGTAGTGGTAGAGCGCGTACAGCGAGTCCTCCTCGACCGAGTTGAGGTAATAGCCGACCGCCACCGCGTGGCGCGGCTGCCACTGGACCTCGACGCCCAGGCCGGGGTTGAACTCATTGAAGCTCTCGCCCGGATTGAGGAAATCACGCTCGCCGCTGAAGTGCCTGGAAGCGACGTTGAGGTTGCCCCACCACGGTGGCTCGGGGCGGGCCTGGGCGCTCGCGGTGCTGCTCGCGGACGCCATCGTCAGCAGCAGAAAGGCGGATTTGAATTTCGCTCGCATTGGCCTGGCTGTTTGATGTCAGGAATCCACCCTAAATCCAAACCGACAAAAATCTGTAAGACGCCCTGTACATGACTGAACGGTACCCTCGAAACGCTGCGCCTTTGCGTACCGGTCGCGGCGCGCAGAGGAGTCGATCGGCGGGGGTGGCGCGTTGCGCGGCCTTCGCGAAAGCTCGCGGTAATGCCGCCTCGCGGGGCAGGGGCAATGGGAAAGCTGCGCGCTTTGCGCGGGGTTCGTGACAGTCGCCGTAGCCCCGCTTCGCGGTGCAGACCCAATGGCAAGGCCGTGCGCGTTGCGCGGAGTTTGTGAAAGATCTCCGCAGCCCCGCTATCGCGGTGCAGACGGATCGGCAAAGCCGCG
>JBDNHW010000071.1:0-6438 GCA_041688625.1 Pseudoxanthomonas sp. | reverse complement strand
CTGCGCGGCAGCCAACCGCGTGGAAGACATGTTCGACCATCCGCAGGTGCTGGCCGAGGACATCGTGGCCAGCATCGAGCACCCCGTGCTGGGCCGCTATCGCGGCGTCACCCGCCCGATCAAGTTCGGTCGCACGCCCGGACCTGGTCCGTTCGCGGCGCCGGGCCTGAAGACGGAGACCGAAGAGGCGGCAGTCGATGCCCAGGGGCGACAGGCATTCCGCGGCTGAGTCCGCTTGAGCGCTGGCGCCGCCGCGCAACGCTCACTCCCCGCGCATCTCCAGATCCAGCGCACGCGCAATCGACTGCCACGGCACGTACTTGTAGTTCTGGTTCTCCACCGGCATGACGTTGCGTCCGTCCTGGGCGAC
Source organism: Pseudoxanthomonas sp. (assembly GCA_041688625.1). Lineage (GTDB taxonomy): Bacteria > Pseudomonadota > Gammaproteobacteria > Xanthomonadales > Xanthomonadaceae > Pseudoxanthomonas_A. The sequence continues at coordinate 6,068 of JBDNHW010000071.1, read as the reverse complement.
CATCGCGCCGTGTTCGAAACCCGGGCCCAGGTTGGCGCTGGTGACTTCCAGCCCGTCGGTCTCGGAGATGCCGTCGATGCCAAGCACCGGATCGGCAACCACCGCGAACGAGCCCAGGTAGGCCTGGTCGCCCTCCAGCCGGTACACCGCGTAGGTGTCGTTGCCCTGGCTGGACACCACGATGTAACCGCGCCCGGCGTCCAGGTGGTAGATGCTTACGCCTTCGAAGTCATCCTTGACGGCGGGGTTGTCGGTGATGCGTTCGACCATGGTCCTGTCGTTGCCGCCATCGGGCCGGGCCGACAGCCGCCACAGGCCCACGTCCTCCTCGGCCACGTACAGGGTGCCGGTGTTGTCGTCCACCGCGCAGCCTTCGGTCTGCGAATCGAAACTCATGTCGCGCACCAGCTGAGCCCGGACCTTGCCGTTGCCTGCGTCCAGCAGCTCCCACTGGCGCTTGCGCGTGTCATCGCCGTTGATGAACACCCAGGTGCGCCCGTTGGCGGGGTCGCGATACATGCACTGGCCGTAGGGATCGCCCAGCCCGGTTGGCTGGATGCCGTCGGCGATGTCTACCAGCTGTCGGGTGGCCGTATCCAGCCGGTAGATGGAGATCGACTTGTGGGTGCGGTTGCTGGCGGTGACCAGCACGATCTCCTCCCCGCCCAGTTTGAAACCTTCGCGCAGTTCGACGTTGTTGACCCTGCCATCGGGCAGGAACTGGATGACCTTGCCCTGCATGTCATACACGTACATGCCGGCCTTCTTGTCGGTGGCAATGACCACGCTGTTGGCCGGGTTGGCGCGGTCGGCCCAGATGGTGGGGTCGTCGGCGGCATCGCCGAAACTGGCTACTGGCACCGTTGCCACCGTGGCGGTGACCACCGGGATCGGTGGCTGGGCACGGACGCGCGGATCCTGGGGCGTGCCCGGGGACCGCTGCAGCGCCGCGGCCAGGTCGGCGATCGACACCAGCTTGAAATCCGGGCCGTCCTCGTCGGCCACCACCAGCACACCGTTGGGGAAGCCGCTGCCCAGCGCCGCGCTCAGGGCGAACATCGGGCCAGGTTGGTCGATGGGTTCTTCGCTGCCCCTGGCGGCGATGTCGAACGCGCCGATGTAACGGTCATTGGCTGCGCGATCGTACACGTTGACATGGCCCTCGGAGGCGACCGAGGCCAGCAGCCAGCGGCTGCCGTCGCCACCGTCGTACAGCGCCAACCCGCCGACCTCTTCGGCCAAATTGCCGAGCAGCGGCGAGTCGATCAGCGCCGGGGCTGCGTAGGCTTCCGGATCGGCGTTGAAACGCCAGATGCCCACGGTTTCCTCAGAGGCGTAGAGCATGCCGTCGGAAGACACCACGCACTGCTTGATCGTCGAAGGCAGGCCGATGCGCCGCACCTGGCGCGCATCCAGCTTGCCCGCCGCATTGGGGTAGACCAGCAAGTGCTCGATCTCGCCGCCGTCGCCGACCACGAAGGCATGCAGGGCGCCGTCGAGCATGTTCCGGTACAGGCACACGCCCTCGGCAGCGAAGCCCAGGTCGAGGTCACGGGCATGCACCGGTTCCAGTGCCGTGCCCTGCAGCGTGTACAGGCGCAGGCGATGGCTGCTGGCGTCGATCGCGGCCAGCACGTTGCCGGTGCGCTTGCCCATGGATACGCCGTAGGCGACATCCACCGACACCACCTCGCCTGCATCGGTGCTGGAAAGGCGCTTGCCGGCCAGGTCGTACACCTCCAGGCCAGCGCTTCCCGCTGCGCCCACCACCAGGCTGCGGGCGGGATTGCGTGCGTCCTTGACCACCACTGCGGTGCCGGGCTCGCCACCGTCCACGGTGGCCTGGGTATGCACCCTTGCGGTGACCAGCGGACGCGCCGAGGCCTGCTCGGCCTCTTGCGCAGCCAGCGGAATGGACAGCGCCAGGGCGCAGGCGGTTGCCCATGCGGCGGCGGTGCGGATTTTCATGGTGCCCTCCTGGAATGTAGCGGGAATGTCATGTGGAGTGCCTACGCTGCGCGGCTGGAGGCCTGGCCGGGCAGGGACCCGTGCTGCGACATTCCCACAGCGATCAGCAATTTGCAAGAAATTTTCTAATCTTGTTGCAAATTGGAATGTTTATTCGTAATCTTCGGCCTGAACCATCTCAACCTGACATCTTTGTCAGCTGATGGGCTGTCCTCGGGAGGGACTCACATGCGTACGATTCGCAGAAATGTGCTGACGGCAGTCATCCTCGGCCACTTGGCAGCTTTGCCCGCCGTGGTAGTTGCGCAAAGCGCGCCGGCGTCCCAGGCCGACGGAGTCACCGACCTGGAAACCGTCGAGGTGATCGGCCGGCGAGCAGCAGACCGCCTGGCCATTGACGACAAACGCTATGCGGACGGACAGGTGGATGCGATCCGCTCCGACGACGTGGGCCGCTTGCCGGATCAGAACGTGGCCGAGGCGGTGCGTCGCCTGCCCGGCGTCACCACGGTCAACGATCAGGGTGAAGGCCGCTACCTGACCGTGCGCGGTGTCTCTTCCGACCTGCTCAACGTCACCCTGAACGGACAGACCGCGGCCGCGCCCGAGCCGGAGAGTCGCCAGGTCAAGCTGGACGACATCCCCTCCGCGCTGATCGGCGCAGTCACCGTGTCCAAGACGCTGACCCCGGACATGGACGCCAACGCCATTGCCGGCCAGGTCAACATCGAGACCCTCAGCGCGTTCGATCGCAACCGCACATTCGGCAGCGTTCGCGGCGCCTATGGTTACTACGATCTAAACGCAAGCAACCCGTTCGAGGTCGATGCTTCATGGGGTGGCGTGTTCGGGCCGGAAAAGCAGTTTGGCGTTGTCTTGGCGGTGAACCATTCGGACCGCCAGCTGGGTAGCCAGAATATCCAGAACCCCGGGGACTGGATCGAGGTCGAAGGGCAGGTGGTCCCGGAGGGCCTGGATATCCGCCAGTACGATACCCACCGCCGTCGCAGCGGCGCAGTCGCCAACTTCGAGTGGCGCCCCAACGAGAACACCCAATTGTTCCTGCGCACGCTTTACTCGCAATACCAGGACAGCGAGAGCCGCAACACGTTCGCCATCGAGTTCGACGAAGACGGAATCTCCCCCGACTCGGCCACCAGTGGCACTTTTGTCGATGCCGAGGCAGAGCGCGCGCTGCGTTCGCGCACCGAAGAAACCAGCACCATCACCGTATCCACCGGTGGCACGTTCAAGTTCGATCAGAGCGAGTTGACCGTTGAAGGCACGTACTCGCAGGCAGACAAGGACGATCCCAACCGCGACGAATGGGGCTTCGTGCAGGAAGGCATCACCGGCAGCTACTTGCTGGGCGGGGACACGTACACGGTCACGCCCGATGGTGGGGATGCCTACGATCCGAGTCTTTTCGAGCCGGATTTTTATGAGCCGGAATCGCGTAGCGCGGTGGAGGACCTGTACCAGGTGCGAGCCGACTACCTCATGCCGCTGGACATCGGTGTCGGGTCGGACCTGCAGTTCGGCGTGAAGTACATCGACCGCGAGAAGTACAACGACGTCAACGGACGCGCGCTGGAGTACGACGACGGCCCGCTGACCATGGCAGACGTCAGCAACCGCTCGATCGCTTCGGTGTTCGACGGCCGCTACCGGCTTGGACCGGTGATCAACCGTGACCTGGCCGATGCCTATCTGGCGGCCAACCCGGGAGAGTTCGAAGAAGACGAAGCAGGTACGCTCAGCGCTTCGCTGGCCGGCGACTTCCTGATCGAGGAAAAGATCACCGCCGCCTACGTCATGACCCGGCTGCGCTTCGGAGACATCACGCTGATCCCCGGTGTACGCGTCGAGCGCACGGAATCTTCGTATGCGGCCAACAGCTTCGAGCTGGAAGACGCCTCACTGGATCAGGACTTCAATTCCTTTGGCGGCGACACCTACACCGACTGGTTCCCCAGCGTGAACCTGCGCTATGACATCGGAGACAACCTGGTGATCCGCGCGGCTGCTACGCGCGCCATCGGCCGTCCCAACTACGAGGCTTTGGCCCCGTTCGTGGCGATCGAGGATGCTTCCGGCGCCGAGCCGGAAGTCACTGCGGGCAATCCCGAACTGCAGCCGCTGTATTCCACCAACCTGGACCTGTCGGTCGAGTACTACGTGGGCAATCGCGGCGTGCTGGCTGCGGCGGTGTTCCACAAGAAAATCAAGAATCCGATCTACGAGACCACGCTGAGTGGGCAGGAAGGTAGTTTCGGCGGATTGGACCTGGTCAATGCCGAAGTGTCTTCATGGGACAACGCCGACGAGGCCACGCTCAGTGGCCTGGAGCTCAATGCGCAGTACGAGTTGAGCTTCCTACCGTCGCCGTTCGACGGATTCAACGTAGGTGCAAACGTTACCTTCGTCGATTCAGAAGCCAACGGCCTGCCTACCCGCGACGACACGTTGCCGCTGCTCAACCAGTCCGACCGCATCGCCTCTGCCCAGCTGAGCTATGAGAAATACGGATTCTCCGCCCGCCTGGCCTACACCTACCGCTCGGCCCAGCTCAACGAAGCCAGCCAGGACGGCCCGGAAGGCGACAACTACTTCGACGACTTCCGCCAGTGGGACCTGAAGCTGGGCTATGCGTTCAACCCCAAGCTCAGCGTCTTCCTGGAAGGCTCCAACATCAACGACGCGCCGCTGCGCACCTACCTGGGTTCGCGCAACCGTCTGGGTGAGAAGGAAATCTACGGTTGGTCGGTGCGCACCGGCCTGCAGTACACCTTCTGAGCTAGCTGCGACCGCGGGACTCCCGCGGTCGTGATCCTGGTTCCCCGTCATGGCGCCGCCGACGTCGCGTCGAACGCTCGAGGATTTCCGATCTTTCCAGAATCCCCTGCCGTGGGCGCCCCCGCCGCGCGCGCCCAAGAGATCAGGGTTTGACTGGCTGGCCGGTGCGCAACGATTCGGTGGCTGCTTCAGCCAGCGCCAGCGCCGCCACACCATCGGCGTAACCGACGCAGGCCGATGCCCCGTCCAGAATGTCGGCAAAGTGGTCCATCTCGCTGCGGTAGGCATCGGCATACCGGTCCAGGAAGAAGTTCTGGAAGCGGTCCGCGGCCGCGCCCTGTTCGTTCCACACTTGCACGGTACTTTCGGTGACGTTGTCGGCGCGCACCATGCCTGCCGAGGCATAGGCTTCGATGCGCTGGTCGTAGCCGAAGCCCGAGCGCCTGCTGTTGGAAATGACGCACAGTTTGCCGCTGGCGGTTCGCAGCAGGGTACGCGCGGTATCCACATCGCCGAGCCTGCCGATTTCCGGATCCACCAGGCAGCTGCCTGCGGCGTAGACCTCGACCACGTCATCTTCCAGCAGCCAGCGCGCCATGTCGAAGTCATGGATGGCCATGTCCTTGAACAGGCCGCCGGACACGGCAACGTATGCGGGCGGTGGCGGGGCCGGGTCGTTGGAAGTGATCTGCAGGCTCTCGAGGGCGCCGATCGTGCCGCCGTCCAGGCGTGCCTTGAGCACGCGGAAGTTGGGGTCGAAGCGGCGGTTGAAGGCGAGCAGCAGGCGCGCATCGCGCAGCGACGGGGCCGCGGCGCGCGCGCGCGCCAGGTCATGGTCAATGGGTTTCTCGCAGAAGATCGCCTTGCCTGCTGCCGCTGCGCGCACGCAGTAGTCCAGGTGCGTGTCGGTGGAGCTGGCAATGATCACGCCGGCGACGCTCGCATCGTCGATGGCCTGGTCAAGGTCCATCACGGTGCTGCCGTGTTTGGCCGCAAGGCCTTCGGCCGAGGCCCGGATGGGGTCGACCACGCCGGCCAGTTCCAGGCGCGGGTGCAGCTCGGCATTGGCCGCGTGGATGCGGCCGATGCGGCCGGCACCGATGAGTACGATCCTGTGCATCAGTAGGTCCCTTCGAGTGGGATTGCGCGACCGCTGCGCAGCGACTCGGCGCAGGCTTCGGCCAGCACCAGTGCGGCGATGCCATCGGCGTAGTGGACCAGGGGCGCAGCGCGTCCGTGGGCGATCTCGGCAAAATGTGCAATCTGGTCCTGGTAGGCCCGGGCATAGCGCTGGGCGAAACCGG
>JBDNHW010000012.1:0-8100 GCA_041688625.1 Pseudoxanthomonas sp. | reverse complement strand
GTGCTCAGCGATGCGACCACGCCCGAAGCGCTGCTGGAACAACTGGCCGAGGAGCTGGTGTACCTGCGCGACGTGTCGCCCGAGGAAATCGACACCACGCTGATCATCCATCCCGAGGTATTGAATGATTTCCTCGAGTACAACGATTTCCTCGACAACGCCGATGCGGCGGTGGAGACGCTGGACCTGGATGGGGTTATCCAGGTTGCCAGCTTCCACCCGTACTACCAGTTCGCCGGCACCGCCTTCCAGGATGTCGAGAACTTCACCAATCGCGCGCCGTACCCGACCCTGCACCTGCTGCGCGAAGACAGCGTCAGTCGCGCGGTGGATGCATTCCCCGACGCCGACGCGATTATCGAACGCAACATCGAAACGGTGACCCGGCTGGGCGCCGAGGGCTGGCACCGGCTGCTCCAGGACTGACGAGTTCCCCACAGCGCGCCCCTCGCGGAGGTGCCACCGATCCACGGAGACGCATGGCATGGCGATGGAACACCCGATCACTCCCTGGAACCCCGCACCACTGCAGCAGCGCGTGATCCTGGTCACTGGCGGCGCACAGGGCGTCGGCCGCGGCATCGCCCAGGCGGTGCTCGGCGCCGGTAGTTCGGTGATGATCGGCGACCTGGACGTCGAGGCCGGGCATGAATGCCTCGAGCAATGGGACGTCGGTCCACGGGCGGTATTCCGCAAGCTGGACGTGGCGCGCGAGGCCAGCGCGGCCGGGTTCGTTGCCGCCGCCCTGCGCCGCTTCGGACGCATCGACGGGCTGGTCAACAACGCCGGGGTCGCCGATCCCGACGCGGGGCCGGTCACCGATCTCTCCCTGCAGGAGTGGAACCGGCGCCTGTCCAGCCTCCACGGCGCTTTCCTGTGCAGCAAGCACGCCCTGCCCCACCTGCGTGCGGACGGCCGCGGCGCCATCGTCAACATCGCCTCGACCCGCGCGCTGCAGTCCGAGCCGGACAGCGAAGCCTATGCAGCGGCCAAGGGCGGGCTGCTGGCGCTGACCCACGCCCTAGCGATCAGCGCCGGTCCGGCGGTGCGGGTCAACAGCATCAGTCCCGGCTGGATCGCGGTCGAGGACTGGAAGAAGTCCGCCGAACGCAGCAAGCCCACGCTGAGCCGACGCGACCACTCCCAGCATCCGGCCGGGCGCGCGGGCACGCCCGAGGATATCGGGACCCTAGCGGTCTATCTGCTTTCGAGTGAACTGTCGGGATTCGTGACCGGCCAGACCTTCATCGCCGACGGCGGCATGACCCGGAAGATGCAATACGCCTGATCCACCCGCACGCAGGCTGCGAACGAATCAGCCGCACTGGCTGTTGAACAGCGTCGCCGCGTCCGCCTCGCCCAGCGCGCGCCACTGCCCCGGCTCCAGGGCCTCCAGCCCCAGGCCACCGATGCGGCTGCGGTGCAGCGCCTGCACGTGGTTGCCGACGGCGGCGAACATGCGCCGCACCTGGTGGTAGCGGCCTTCATGCAGGGTCAGCCGCGCCTCGCGCGGACCGAGCGTCTCCATTTCCACCGGCATCAGCGCGGTCTGTTCGGACTCCAGCATCAGCGTGCCGCTTGCAAACTGCGCGGCCTCGTCTCCGCGCAGGTCCTCGCCGAGCGTCGCCTCGTAGATCTTGTCCAGTTTCGACTTGGGCGACACGATCCTGTGCAGCAGCACACCGTCATCGGTGAACAGCAGCAATCCACTGGTGTTGCGGTCCAGCCGCCCCACCGTCGACAGCAGCGGCGCGCGCAGGCGAAAGCGCGGCGGCAGCAGGTCGTAGACGATGCGCCCCGGGTCCTTGGTCGAACAGGTGTAGCCGACGGGCTTGTGCAGGGCGATCAGCAGGCCCTGCGGCGGGTCCAGCGGCTCGCCATCCACGCGGATGGCATCGTGGTCCAGCGGATCATCCGCGTACAGCACTTCGCCCGCTGCGTCGGTGATGCGGCCTTCGCGGAACATCAGCGCCACCTGCTTGCGGCTGCCGTAGCCCAGGTTGGCGATGTGCTTGACGATCTTCATCGCCGACTCGTCGTCGCCTTGACCGCTTCGATCACCTTGAAGCCGTCACGCTCGCCGACCACGCGCACCTGGCCGAAGCCTGCATCGAGGGTCTGCTCGTACGGCAGGTGGCGGTTGGCCACCAGCCACAGGCGTCCGCCGGACTTCAGGGACTCGGCGGCCACGGCGATGAAGCGACGACCGATGTCGGGGCGGTCGGCGCGGCTCTGGGTGTGGAAGGGTGGGTTGCTGACGATGAAGTCGTAGCGCTGCGGCAGGCCGGCGGTGACGTCGTGCCAGCGGTATTCGAGTTCTGCCTTCGTTCCATGGTTCTGCAGGTTGCGCCTGGCCAGGTCCAGAGCCCGCGCCTCGGCCTCGTACAGGTCCAGCGCCTGCACGCCGGGGCAGCGCGCCAGCACTTCGGCCGAGAGGTAGCCGAAGCCGGCGCCGAGATCTCCGCCGTGACCGGACAGCGTTGGCGGCAGGTGCTCGGCCAGCAGCGCCGAGGCTGGATCGATGCGATCCCAGGCGAACACGCCGGGACGGCTGTGGAAGCGGCCGTCCAGGATCGGGCGCGGCGCATCCAGCTTCGACCACTGGGCATGCAAGGCCGCGTCGTGGCTGCTGTCCAGCGGCCGCGTCCAGAACGTGCGGCAGTGGTGTTTGGTCAGGCTGCCGCCGAGGCCCGCCAGCTGCTTCAGGTCGCCCTCGCCGGACTTGGCGCCCTCGTTGTTGGTGATGCTGGCCACCACGATGCCGCCGGGCGCGGCCAGCGAGACGGCACGTGCGAACAGCGCGCGCGCCTCGTCGCGCTGGCGCGGCGGCAGCACCAGCACCAGCGGATAGCGATCCTGTGCTGACGCAGTGTCGGCATCGGCCACCACCTGCAGGCCGCCCTGCACGAGCTCATCGGCAAACGGCTTGAAGCTCTGCTCGCACACCAGCTGCAACAGGTCGAACTGGCGCAGCGCCGCGCCATCGCGCGCGCGCAGGAACAGCACCGGCGCCTGCGGCCAGCGCAGGGCGCCACCGGAGAATGGCAGGAACAGGGCGTCGAGCGCCGGATCGGAAATGGGGGCCAAGGCGTTCACGGGATACGGCAGGGGCGGCAATTCTACGCGGGCGCGACCTGTGTGGGAGCAGAGGTGGGAGCAGAGGTGGGAGCAGAGGTGGGAGCGGCGTCCCGCCGCGAGCTCTTGCTTTCCTGTCGTCAATTTCAGGGGGGAAGAGCTCGCGGCGGGACGCCGCTCCCACCATGGCCCGCCCATTTCCGGGACCGCAGTCGCTCAGCCCTGCAGCTCGCGCAGGGTCACCGACGGCGGCGCATCCAGCACGCGCCGGGTGGCGAACAGGCCCGCTCCAAGCGCCGCCAGCATCCCCATCCCGCCGCCGATCGCGGCCAGCTGCCAGTTGGCCTTCCACGGCAGGTCGAACACCTGGGTGGCGATTACGCCGGACAGCACCGACGCCGCAATCGCTGCCACAAGCCCCGACAGAAGCCCGATGGCCGCGAACTCCGACGCCTGCGCCAGCCGCAGCTGGCGGCGGCTGCCGCCGAGCACGCGCATCACCCCGCCTTCCAGCAGGCGCTCGTCCTGGCTGGCGCTCACCGCCGCCAGCAGCACCAGTACGCCGGCCACCAGCGAGAACCAGAACACCACCTGCACCACCTTGGATACCTGGTCGGCGGTGCTGCGCACCTGCTTGAGCACCGCATCGACGTCGATCACCGACAGGTTGGGGAATTCGCGCACCAGGTCGGCAGTGAAGCGCCGGCGCTCCGGCGGCACGCTCACCGCAGTGATGTAGCTGGCCGGGTAGCCGTCCATCGAGCCGGGCGAAGCGACAACGAAGAAGTTCGGTCGGAAGCTTTCCCAGTCCACGCTGCGCAGGCTGGTGATGGTGCCGTCGAACGACTGGCCCGCGATGTCGAAGGTGATGCGGTCGCCGATCTTCCAGCCGAGGTCCCTGGCGAAATTCTCTTCGACCGAGAGCTCCGGTCCGGCAGGCGCGCCGCTCCAGAACTGGCCGGCCGTTACCTTGTTGTCGTCGCCAAGCGCATCCACCACCGAGATGTTGAACTCGCGTTCGGCGCGGCGCCGGACCTGCGGATCCTCGCCGGCGTAGTCCTCGCTGCTGACCGGCTGGTCGTTGTACCCGGTGAGCCGGCCCCGGATCATCGGGAACAGCGTCGGCGGCTGCAGTTGCTGGGCGGCTATGAACGCGCGCACCGGCTGCACCTGGTCTTCCTGCACGTTGATGATGAAGCGGTTGGGTGCGTCCGCTGCCAGCGACAGCTGCCAGCGGTCGAGCAGGTCGGTGCGCACGAAGGTCAGCAGCAGCAGCGCCATCAGGCCGAGCCCCAGGGCGGAGACCTGCGCCACGCTGGTGCCGGCGCGGCGGCTGACGTTGGCCAGCCCGTAACGCAGGCTGCCGCGCAGGCGCGAACGCAGGCGGCGCACCACGAGAATCAGCAGCCAGGCCAGCACGGCGAGGACCGCGAGCGTCCCGAGAATACCCAGCAGCATGTACGTACCGAGCGTCGCCGAGCCCGCCTTCCACCACAGCAGCGCGCCAAGGCCGACGAAGCCGGTCAGCGCCGCCAGCCATGCGCTGGGTTCGGCACCGTCCAGTTCCCGGCGCAGCACGCGCAGCGCGGACACCCGCCGCAACGCGAGCACCGGCGGCGCGCCGAATGCGAGCAGCACCACCATGCCAACCCCGTAGCCCTGCAGCGCCGGCATCAGGCTGGCCGGCGGAATGGACAGCTGCATCGTGTGCTCGAGCCAGCGCCCGATGCCCCACTGCAGGCCAAAGGAAATGATCACGCCCACCGTGCAGGCGATCAGGCCCAGCAGCACCAGCTCGCCCACGTGGATGACGACCAGCGTTCGCTGGCTGGCGCCCAGGCAGCGCATCACCGCGGTCCCGGACAGATGGCGTTCGCTGTGGCGACGCGCGGCCATGGCCACGGCCACCGCGGCCAGCACCACCGATACCAGTGCGGCCAATCCAAGGAAGCGACCGGCGCGATCGAGCGCCGAGCGCACTTCCGGTCGCGCATCGCCTATGGTTTCGAGCCGCTGCCCGCGACCCAGCGCCGGCTTGGCGATTGCGCTGAAACGCTCGACCGCCTGCGCATCACCGGCAACGACCAGCCGATACCCTAGGCGACTGCCCTCCTGTACCAGCCCCGTGGCCGGCAGGTCGGACAGGTTGAGGAACACCTTCGGCGCGACGTTGAAGTAATCCAGCGACGCGTCGGGCTCCTGCACCACCAGCGCGACCAGGCGCAGCGCGATGTCGCCGACACCGATGCGGTCTCCGATGCTGGCGCCCAGCGTGTCGGCACCGGCCTGGCTCATCCACAGCGTGCCCGCGGCTGGAATGCCATCGGCACTCTTCTCCGGGCCGCCGGGCGCATCGATGATGCGGAAGCTGCCGCGCAGCGGAAATCCCTCGCCAAGCGCGCGCAGGTCGCCCAGCCGCAGCTCTTCTCCGGCGCGGATCATGCTGTCCAGGCTCAGGGTCTCGGTGCGACGCAGCCCAGGCGCCTGCGCCGCGTCGCGTATCGCGCCGGTGATTGGCGCATCGCCACGCACCACCGCGTCTCCACCGAGCAGGCGGTTGGCCTCGATCGCCAGCGCGCGCTCGGCGCGATCGGTGACGAAGCCGACAGCCGTCACCGCGACCACGGCCAGTACCAGCGCCGCGAACAGGATACGGATGTCGCCAGCGGCCAGGTCGCGCAGCAGCTGTCGCCAGGCCATCTTCAACGCGTTCATGCGCGCTCGTCCGCCACCAGCCGGCCGCCGTCCAGGCGCAGGATGCGGCCGCAGCGCACCGCCAGGTGCTCGTCGTGGGTCACCAGCACCAGGGTCGTGCCGGTTTCGGCGTTGAGTGCGAACAGCAGCTCGATGATCGCCTGACCGGTGTTGGTGTCCAGGTTGCCGGTGGGCTCGTCGGCGAACAGCAGCGAAGGCCGGGTGACGAAGGCCCGCGCCAGTGCAACGCGCTGTTGCTCGCCGCCGGACAGCTGGCGCGGGTAGTGACCCAGGCGCTCGCCCAGGCCCACCTTCTCCAGGATCTGTCGTGCCGGCGACTCGACGTCGGCGTCGCCGCGCAGTTCGAGCGGCAACATCACATTTTCCAGTGCAGTGAGCGACGGCAACAGCTGGAAACTCTGGAACACGAACCCCACCTTTGCGCCGCGCACTCTTGCACGTCCGTCCTCATCCAGCGCCGAGAGCGTCTCGCCATCCACGGTCACCGACCCACTGCTGGGCGTGTCCAGCCCGGCGAGCAGCGACAGCAGCGTGCTCTTGCCTGAGCCGGAAGCGCCGACGATGGCCACCGTGTCGCCTTGCGCAATCTCGAAGCCGACGTCGTCAAGGATCATCAATTCACCAGACGGCAGCGGCACGCGCTTGCCCAGTCCTTCGGCGCGCAAGGCAACCTGTGCAACGTGGTTGCCGGCAGCGGGGACTTCAGCGCGGAGTTCGGGTGTATCGGCCATGATGATCCTGGAATCGCATCAGGAGACGCGGAATGAATGTTCGGGAAGGGGTGCGCGCAGCAAGCCACGCGCGTCATGTTGGTCCAGTTTATGCGGGCTGGTTGCTCCGCATGCAATATGCCATTGGTGCATGCCTGCTGCTGTTGGGGATGGGCACGGCGCCCGCCATGGCGCAGCCTGCATCCGCCAAGCCGGCTCGAACTGTACTGATCATGGGCGATTCACTGTCTGCCGCCTACGGGATCAGCAATGCGCAAGGCTGGGTGGCGCTGACCCAGGAGCGCGTGGCCCGGAAGAAGCCTGGCTGGCGCGTGGTCAATGCGAGCATCAGCGGCGAGACCACCGCCGGTGGTGTGGCGCGCGTAGACGCAGAAATCAAGCGCCACAAGCCCGCCGTGGTGGTCATCGAGCTGGGCGCAAACGACGGCCTGCGCGGCCTCTCACTGGTGCAGACCAAAGCCAACCTGGAGCGGATGATCAAGGCCTCCAAGGCCTCCGGGGCTCGGGTGCTGCTGGTGGGCATGCGCATTCCGCCCAACTACGGCCGCGACTACACCCAGGGCTTCGAGCGCAACTACCGCGACCTCGCCAAGCGCCACGACACGGCCTTCCTGCCGTTCCTGCTCGAGCCGATCATGCTCGATCGGGCTTCGTTTCAGCGCGACAACCTGCATCCGACCGCCGCCGTGCAGCCCACGCTGCGCGACCACGTCTGGCGTGCCCTGGTGCCGCTTCTGGATTAAGCGGTAATTGATGTGTGCGGCAGCTCCCCAGCCCGGCTTTTCATGTTCGTGGACGCGCAGACAACGGCAACTTCATATGGCCGGAACATCAGGGCGCCCATGCTGCAGAATCGAAGTGGCTTACCAATACCAGGGAGTAGCGGAAATGCGCGCATTGTTCGTTGGCGGAGTGGTGGACAACAGTGAGATGGATCTGGAAGGCAGCCAGCCTCCCTTCCATTACCCGGAAAACGGTGGCAGCGGAAAGCCGCGCTATCGCCTGCACCAGGTCGGGCAGCGGGAGGATGGCACCATCGCCTACGCGGTCTATGGGGCGCCGGAGCTTCCCGACCAGGAAGTTGAGCGGGTGGCGGACGAGCGCGGATACGCGCGTCGCTTCGAAGCCACGCCCACTGCGGCCGACGTGCTGCACTGACCGGCGGGACAGAGACTCGCGAGGCGTCCGCATCCGGCGCTTCGAGTCACGGCTCGTGCACCGCGATGCATCCGGATCGTCGCGTCCATCCGTATGGACGTGGAACCCTGCAATCCCGCAGGGTTACCCGCACTCATACGGAGAGACATCGCATGAAACTCAGGATCCTGGTCGCATCGCTCGCCACTTCCCTCGTACTTGCCAGCGGCGCCGCCGTGGCCGCCCACCACGAAGAGATGAAGAACAATCCGATGGTCGGGGGCGCAGCCATGCTCGCGACCCAGGACATCGTCGACAACGCGGTGAATTCGAAGGACCACACCACGCTGGTCGCCGCAGTGCAGGCCGCCGGCCTGGTCGAAACGCTGAAGAGTGAAGGGCCGTTCACCGTATTCGCCCCGACCAATGCCGCGTTTGCTGC
>JBDNHW010000011.1:0-21938 GCA_041688625.1 Pseudoxanthomonas sp. | reverse complement strand
GTCCCCCTCGGCCTGCCTGCGTCGCGTGCAGCGGCTCGAGTCGACGGGGGTGATCAAGGGTTATGCCGCCCAGGTGGAGCCCAAGTCGGTGGGCCTGGGCCTGCAGGCGTTCGTGCGCGTGCAGCTGGAAAAGCACGGGCAACATGGCCTGGACCGATTCATCGAGGGCGTCGGGGAGTGGGACGAAGTGGTCGCCTGCCATGCGCTGACCGGCGACATGGACTACCTGCTGCACGTGGTGGTCCAGGACCTGGAGCACTTCTCCAGTTTCCTGCTCGACAAGCTGATCAACGCGACCGGCGTGGCCGACGTTAATTCCAGCTTCGTGCTGCGCACGGTCAAGCAGACCCGCGCCCTGCCGCTGGGGCACCTCGTTCCGTCGTAGGAGCGCCCCATGGGCGCGAGCCTTTCCCCGAACCCGCTGGAAAACAGCGGAGCTCGCGCCCATGGGGCGCTTCTGCAGAGGAGGGGCGTAATCGCAATTCCACGACGTCCGGCCATTGCCCCGGCTCGTGCTGTCCTGCAACATCCATGCGCCAGGCCGTCGCCCCTCCCACCCAGACCGGAAAACCATCATGTCCCCGAGCCGCTCCCCCAGGGTGCGCCCGCAGCGCCTCGCATTCGCCATCGCCGCCCTGCTGCCTTTCGGTGCCCTGGCCCAGGACGCCGCGCCCGCCGCCGCCGAACCGGCGCAGAAACAGGCCACCACGCTGGAGGCGGTTGAAGTCACCGCCCAGCGCCGGGTCGAGAACATCCGTGAAGTGCCGGTGTCGATCAGCACCGTCAGCAGCGAAAAGCTCGACGTGCTCGGCTCCGGCGGCCAGGACGTGCGCTTCCTCTCCGGTCGCGTGCCCAGCCTCAACATCGAGTCGTCCTACGGCCGTGCCTTCCCGCGCTTCTACATCCGCGGCCTGGGCAATACCGACTTCGACCTCAACGCCTCGCAGCCGGTGTCGCTGATCTATGACGAAGTAGTGCAGGAGAGCCCGCTGCTGAAGGGTTTTCCGGTGTTCGACCTGGAGCGCATCGAAGTGCTGCGCGGGCCGCAGGGCACGCTGTTCGGACGCAACACCCCGGCCGGCGTGGTCAAGTTCGAATCGGCCAAGCCGACCCAGGACAGCAGCGGCTACGCACAGCTGTCCTACGGCACCGACGACATGTGGAACTTCGAGGGCGCGGTCGGCGGGGCGCTGAGCGAGCGCTGGTCGGCGCGCGTGTCGGCGCTGTTCCAGCGCCGCGAGGACTCGGTGACCAACACGTACGCGCCCGGTCCCGAGCGCGGCCTGGAAGGCTACGACGAGTCGGCCGCGCGCGTGCAGTTCCTGTACGAAGGCGACGCGTTCGAGGGCCTGTTCAACCTGCACGCGCGCCACCTCAACGGCAGCGCGCGCCTGTTCCGCGCCAACATCATCGAACCGGGCACCAACAACCTGGTCGACGGCTTCGACCGCGAACAAGTATCGATCGACGGCTTCAACTCCTCCGAGCTCGACACCCGGGGCGGCAGCGCCCGCCTGCGCTGGGAGCTGGGCCGGGTCAACGTGTACTCGATCACCGGCTACGAGACCGCCGAGTCTTTGAACCGCGGCGACATCGACGGCGGATTCGGCGCCGCGTTCCTGGGCCCGGGCAACGCCGGCCCGGGCTTCATCCCGTTCCCCGCCGAATCGGCCGACGGCCTGCCCGACCACCGTCAGATCACCCAGGAGTTCCGCATCGAATCCAACGAATGGGGCCGCTTCGACTGGCAGGCCGGCCTGTTCTACTTCGATGAAGACATCGCCATCGACAGCTTCAACTACGACTCGCTTGGCGCCGGCAATCCGCAGAGCGGCTACGCGGTGCAACAGCAGCGCAACAAGGCGTGGGCGGTGTTCGCCTCGGGCGAATACGACGTCACCGACGCATTCAAGCTGCGCGGCGGCCTGCGCTACACCCAGGACGAGAAGGAGTTCTCGGCCCAGGTGATCGACGGCGTGCCGTTCGGAACCCCGGCCGGCCCGCCGACCTTCGTCGACACCGACGTCGATGACATCAGCTGGGACCTGAGCGGCGTGTACACCGTCAACGAAGACGTCAACGTGTATGCACGCGTGGCCAAGGGCTTTCGCGCCCCCTCGATCCAGGGCCGCGTCGCATTCGGCGGGGTATCGACCGCTGATTCGGAGGAGGTCGTGTCCTACGAAGTCGGGGTGAAGGCCGATCTCTGGGACAAGCGCGCGCGACTGGGCTTCAACGTGTTCCGCTACGACGTCGACGGCCAGCAGCTGATCGCGGTCGGCGGCGCCAGCAATTCGGCGGTACTGCTCAACGCCGACAAGAGCGTGGGCCAGGGGTTCGAGCTGGACCTGGAGGCCTACCTGGCCGACAACCTGCTGGTAACCCTGGGCAGCAGCTACAACGACACCGAGATCAAGGACGACGACCTGGCGGTGGCACCGTGCGGCGGCGGCTGCACGGTCACCGATCCGGTGGTAGGCGGCCTGGCCCAGGTCAATGGCAACCCGCTGCCGCAGGCGCCCAGGTGGGTGCACAGCGTCACCGCACGCCTGGGCGTGCCGGCCGGCGACGGCGCGGAGTTCTTTGTGTTCACCGACTGGGCCTATCGCAGCGAGGTCAACTTCTTCCTCTACGAGTCGGAGGAATTCACCGGCAAGGCCTCGCTTGAAGGCGGCCTGCGCCTGGGCTACAGCTGGGACTACGGCAACTACGAAGTGGCCGCGTTCGGGCGCAACATCACCGACCAGACGCGCATCGTCGGTGGCATCGACTTCAACAACCTCACCGGCTTCCTCAACGAGCCGCGCACGGTAGGCGTGGAGCTGACCGCAAGGTTCTGATGATGCCCCCAGGCAAGGCATCGCTCCTCAGCTGCCAATGCCCTGCCTTCGTAGATCCGGACTTGCCCGGATGCCATTCGCATTGAAGCCGGAGCATCCGAGCAAGCCCGGCTCTACGCGGGCATCCAAAGCATCATTCGCGGGGCGGAAACTTCAGCACCACGCCGCGCTCGTCCTCCTCGGGCGATCGATGCCACAGCACCGGCACCTCGCGCGGTGCAGGCGGCTCGAGCTCGTCGTCGAGCGGGACGACGTCCTCTTTGTCTTCCCAGCTGTAGCGCTTGCGCGGCAGTTGCGGGTCGAGCTTGCGGAACAGCAGCGCGGCCAGGAATCCGGCGACCGCGCCGCCCAGGTGGGCCTGCCAGGAAATCCCCGGCTCGCGCGGCAGTACCGTAAGCAGCATGCCGCCGTAAAAGAAGAACGCGATCATGCCCGCGGCCAGCGCCGGCCGATCGCGACGCAGCACGCCAAGCATCAACACCATGAAGATCAGGCCGTGGGTCAGACCGCTGGCGCCCAGGTGATGGCTGCCCGGATCACCCAGCAGCCACGCGCCCAGCCCGGAGCCGAGCCATGCCAGCGGCAGCGCCCGAAGGGTGGCGCGCGGATACACGCTGCCGGCGAGGGTCCCGAGCATCAGCAGCGCGGTGGCGTTGGCGGTGATGTGCTCGATGGAGCCGTGCAGCAGTGGCGCGGTCAACACGCCGAGCAGGCCCGACACGGTGAGCGGCGACACCGCAAAGGCGCGCACGTCGAAACTGCCCTGTGCGGAATAGACGATCGCCAGCAGCAGCACCAGGGCCAGGCTGGAATTGAGCGCGCGCAGCACGCGGCTGCGGTCGATGCGCGCCTGGGTTGCCGGCTCGAAGCGCGGATCGTCGGGGTGCAGTTCCATCGCACTTGGATGGCGGCGGGTGGCTCGAATGCAAGGGCGTGGCTCCCTTCTCCCCCCGGGAGAAGGTGGCGCGCAGCGCCGGATGAGGGAGGGTGAATTGGCAGCCATCAAAGCTTGACTACAACCGGATACGTCCCGCCCTCATGCCACGGGCACTTCCTCTGGTCGTCCGCCCTTCGGGCACCTTCTCCCGGGGGGAGAAGGGGGCAGGTACACGCCGCGTAGAATACGCACATGACCACCGCACTTCCCGCCGTGCACCTCAAGAACGCGTGGCGTTCCAGCCACCCGTGGATCTTCCAGAAGCTGGTGGCCAAGCCGGAGCAGAAACCCAGGCCCGGCACCATCGTCGATGTGATCAGCGTCGATGGCGAATGGATCGGCCGCGGCTTCTACAACGGCCATTCGCGCATTGCGGTGCGCATTCTCGAAACCGACCGCGACGTGCCGGTCGACGTCAGCTGGTTTTCGCGCAAGATCGCGCAGGCGGTGTCGCTGCGCCGCGCGGTGCTGCGGCTGGACGAGGTGTCCGACGCGTGGCGCGTGGTGCATGCCGAGGGCGACGGCCTGTCGGGCCTGATTGTCGACCGCTACGCCGACCTGCTGGTGGTCGAGTTCTTCAGCGCCGGCATGTTCCGCCACCGCGAGTGGATCTACGAGGCGTTGAAGGAACAGTTTCCCGGTGCGCGCTTCTACAGCTTTGCCGAGGAGCACGTGCAGAAGCAGGAGAGCTTCGATTACAAACCGGTCAGCAGCGAGGGCTCCGCAGCGCCGGAGCCGGCCATCATCACCGAGCACGGGGTGCGCTTCCGCGCCGATCCGGCCGGTGCGCACAAGACCGGATTCTTCGCCGACCAGCGTGAAAATCGCGAGTGGCTGTCGCAGCAGTGCGCGGGCAAGCGCGTGCTCGACCTGTGCTGCAACACCGGCGGCTTCGGCATCTACGCCAAGGTGCGCGGCGCCGGGGAAGTGGTTGGTGTCGACATCGACGAGGACGTGATCGCGATCGCCAAGGGCAACGCCAAGCTCAACGGCATCAAGCTCAATGACGGCGGCCTGAAATTCGTGCAGGCCGACATCTTCCCGTGGCTGCGCGATGCGGCCAATGCGAAAGACCTGTACGACGTGGTGATCCTGGACCCGGCCAAGATGACCCGCGACCGCGAGCAGGTGATCACTGCGCTGAAGAAATACCTGGACATGAACAAGCTGGCGCTCGGCGTGGTCAAGCCGGGTGGGTTGTTCGCCACGTTCTCGTGCACGGGCCTGGTCAGCGAACAGGAGTTCCTGGACATGCTGCGCCGCGCCGCGTATTTCTCCGGCCGCACCATCCAGATCCTCAAGCTCTCCGGCGCCGGCGCCGACCACCCGTTCATGGCCCACGTGCAGGAATCGCGCTACCTGAAAGCGGTGTTCTGCAGGGTGTTCTGAGCGGCCCTGATAACCCCAGCCGACCTTGCCCGGACGGCTCCGAGGCAGGGGTGGATCCGGACCTGCTGGATCCTTTGGCTTGAAGGCGAACGGCATCCGGGCACGCCCGGAGCTACACGCAGGCATGGCATGTGCAGCCGGCCCTGTGCCGTGCAATCCGCGCGCGACCGCGTAGAACCGAGCTTGCTCGGATGCCTTGGCTGACCTTTGCAGGCGCAGCGCATGAGACGGCGCTAGGTACACTGGCACGATGGATACGAACGCGCTGTTGATGCTGCTGGCCGGCCTGTTGCTTCTGGTCGTCGGCCTGCTGGTCGTGCTGCTGCTGAAGCGACCTGCCAACGCCCCTGGAGGGGAGGCGGAGCGTGAGCGCCTGTGCGCCGAGCTGGAGCGCGAGCGCGAGGCCGCGCGCCTGCAGACGGCCGAAGCCGGCCGCCTCAACGGCAGGCTCGGCGCGCTCGAAACCGAGCTGGCCAACCGCTGCACCGATTCGGTGCGCCTGGAACAGCTGGTGGCCGAGCACCAGGCCCGTGCCGAGCAGTGCAGCGTCGCCAGCCAGGGCGCGCGCGCCGCGCTGCTGCAGCGCGAGGCCACCCTGGCCGAGGTGCAGAAGCGCCGGGACGATCTCGAAGCCGAAGCGGCGGCGCTCAACGCGAAGCTCTCGGTGCTGGGCAAGGAGCATTCGGATGCCGTGGCACATCTGCGTCATGCCGACGCCGCCAACGCGGAGATGCGCCTGTTCCTGGAGCAGGCACAGGAGAAGCTCAAGGGCAGCTTCGCCGAGCTGGCCGGACGCGTGTTCGACGAGCGTGGCCAGCTGTTCGAGAAGAACGTCAAGCTGGCCGCCTCACAGGGCAAGACCGATCTGGAAACGCTGCTGAAACCGTTCGCCGAAAAGCTGGGCGAGTTCCGCTCGCGAGTCGACACGCTGTACGGCGAGGAAGCCAAGGAGCGGTCGGCGCTGCTAGGCGCTGTCACGGAACTCAAGACGCTGAACCAGACGATGGCCCTGAGCACCGATTCGCTGACGCGCGCGCTCAAGGGCAGCTCCAAGGTGCGCGGCGACTGGGGCGAGCTGATGCTGGAAAGCGTGCTGCGCGGCTCGGGCCTGGAGGAAGGCCTGCACTACGAGAAGCAGGCCAGCACCCGCGACGACGAGGGCCGTGCGCTGCGCCCGGACATCGTGGTGGCCCTGCCCGACGAACGCCTGGTGGTGGTCGACAGCAAGGTCAACCTGGTCGCCTGGCAGGAAGCGATGAACAACATGGACAACCCGGAGCTGCACAGCCTGTCGCTGCGACGCCACGCCGAGGGCCTGCGCCAGCACGTCAAGGACCTGTGCGAACGGAACTACCCCGGCGCGCTGGGCGAGAAAGCGCTGGACATCACCATCGCGTTCGTTCCGATCGAAGGCGCCCTGTCGGCCGCGCTCGGCTCGGACACGGCGCTGCAGACATTCGCTTTCGAAAAGAAAGTGGTGTTTGCCTCGCCCAACACCTTGATGGCACTGCTGCGGGTGGTCGACCGCCTGTGGTCGCGTGACAAGAGCCAGCGCCAGGCCATGCAGATCGCCGAGGCCGGCAGCAAGGTGCTGGACTCGCTCAACGCCTTCCTCATCGACTTCAAGTCCGTAGGCAGGAAGATCGAGGAGTCCCACGACGCCTATGGCAAGGCGGTCAATCGGCTGGAGTCCTCGCAGGGCCTGCTGCCGCGTGGCCGCAGGCTGGTGGAGCTGGGGGTGCGCGGCAAGAAACAGCTGACCGCCGAGCTGGCGGTCGATTCGGCCGAACTGGCCGAGCTGCCGTTGGCACAAGCGGCGGAAACCGCGCGCAGCGAAGACTGACGCCGCGAGCGCCGGTCAGCCGCCCGTTGCCGGATTGATTACCGGCATCGCATTGGCCGGTACGGTCGGATTGTCTTCTTCTTCCAGCAGGTAGTCGGGCAGGCCTTCCTCCTCTTCCGGATTGCGGATGCCCGCGCCGATCTGGTAATTGCGGCGCTGCAGCCAGGAGTCGCGGTACAGGGCGTACTCGTCCACGGCGCCTTCCATCATGCCGTCGATGGCCAGCAGCTGGGTGCGCACGTCGACCAGCTGCAGGCCCTGCAGGAAGATGCGGCTGGGGTCGTCGCTGATCTGGCGGATCGGCGACAGCGGCGCATCGCCAACCAGGCCGACCACGTCGCGCACCGTGCGCGGCCCGAACAGCGGCAGCTCCACGTAGCGCGAGCGCCGCCAGCCCCACACGCCCAGGGTCTGGCCGAAGTCCTCGCTGCGGTTGGCCAGGTTGGCGTCGGTGGCCGGGTCGAAAATGCCGCCGATGCCCAGCGTCGAGTTCATCAGGAAGCGGCCCATAGACTCCCCGGCCTGCGTTGGCTTGCCCTGCAGCAGCGCGTTGAGCGCGCTGATCGGCTGGCCCAGGTTGCTGAAGAAGTTGCTCACCCCCAACCGCACTTGGCGCGGCACCGCCTCGACGTAGGCCAGGGCCAGCGGTCGGGCGATGGTCCGGTCGACGGCGTTGTTGAAGCGGTGCACCCTGCGGTTGAGGCCTTCCCACGGATCGTAGCTGGCCGGCAGCTCCACGCTGGCCGGAAGGGTCGGATCGGCGAAGGGGTTGTACGGGTCCTGCCCGTAGATCGAATTGAAGTCGTCCTCGGCCAAGGTCGGATCGTCGACGGCCGCGGCAGGCTCGCCCGTCGAGGGCGGGTAAGGGGCCGGCGGTGCATCGGTCAGGGGCGGCAGGTCGACCGCCTGTCCTGCCGGCGCAACGGCTTGCTCCTGGCCGGCCACGAGGACCTGCCCGGGCAGCGCGTCGTTTGCCGTGGTCGAAGGCGCCGAGGCGCAGGCCGAAGCGCTCGCTGCGAGAACAATGACAGCGGCGAAGCGTAGCGATTTCATCCTGTTTCCCTGGACGTTACGGCGTTGGTGTGGCACCGGGAAAATCCAGCCCCGGGGTCAAGCGGTAGGCGGTGGAGAGTTCGAGCAGGCCCGAGGGCTCGCCAACGATTTCCGGGGTGGCGCCCGCCGTACGCAGGCGTGCGGCGAGCTCGGACAACAATGCCAGTCCGGCGCTGTCCACGGAAGTGACTTCCGTCAGGACCAAGCGTTGCGTCCCTTCCAGCAGCCGGTTCGCCGCCGGCCACAGCGATGCGGCGGCGGAGCGATCGATCGCCCCGCCGAACACCAGCGCGTCGCCGTCGCGACGGACGGCAGCCTCAGTTGACCGGGGCATCGGCCTTGACCTTGCCCGAGCGCAGCTCGGCGGCCACCTGTGGGATCGACTTCTGGCGCAGCGGGCCGTCGAACTGGTTCCTGAAGGTCTGCACGTAGGAGATGCCTTCGACCATCACGTCGAAGATCTTCCACTGACCCCCCACGCTGCGCATCAGGTAGTCGACCGGGATCGGCTCGCCGCCGGCGCGCAACAGCTCGGTGGACACGCGCACGCCGCGATTGCCCGGCAGGGAGGTCTCGGACTTCACCCGCACGCGCAGCTTTTGGTTGAAGTCGAGCAGCGAGTTGCCGTAGCGCGACATCAGGTTGTCCGACAGCGCCTCGGCGAACAGCTTCACGTCCGCATCGGAGGCACCGCGACCGTGCACGCCCAGCACCAGGCGCGCGGCGTAGTTCTGGTCGAACACGACGGTGAACTCGCTCTCGATGAAGCGCTTCAGGGCCGAGCGGTCCTTGCGGAACTCGTCGCGGCGCTCTTCCAGCGTGGACAGGACGCGGGTGCTGTTGTCCAGCACCAGCTTGCTGGCCGAACCCTGGGCGGTTGCGGCGGCGGGCCTGGAAGCCTGCGCGGCGGCCACGATCGGGGCGCCGGCCAGCAGGGCGGAGGCGATGAACAGGCTAAGCAGTGACTTCTTCATGGTTGTAGTTCCTCGGGGGATGGGGCGTCGTCGATGGGGGCATCGTCGGTGGGGACGGCTTCGGGGGCCTCGCCTGCGCCTGCGCCGGGCGGTGTGCCGCCGCCGAACATGTATTTGCCGACCAGCTGCAGCAGGTCGACCGCCGGCTGGGTGAAGGCGACTTCCTCGCCCGGCTGCAGCACGTCCGGATCGCCGCCGGGCGACAGGCCGATGTAGTTTTCGCCCAGCAGTCCGCTGGTGTAGATGCCGGCGGAGGTGTCGGCGGGCAGTTCGTCGTAGTCGTCGTTGATGGCCAGGGTCACGACCGAGTCGAAGGTGACCGGGTCCAGCTGAATCCGGGCCACCTGCCCGATGACCACGCCGCCGATCTTCACCGGCGCCTGCGCCCGCAGCTGGCCGATATTGCTGAAACTCGCACGCAGCTCGTAGCTGCCGGCGCCGAAACCGAACTTCTTGTTGGTGGAGGCGAAGGCCAGCACCAGCAGCGAGGCCAGGGCCAGCAGCAGGAAGGCACCAACGGCGAATTCAAGACGGGGTCCGCGAACGGCCATGGGTCAACTCCTGAACAACAGTGCGGAAAGGACGAAATTGAACATCAGCACCAGCAGCGAGGCGTTCACCACCGCGCGCGTGGTGGCCACCGAGGTGCCCTCGATGGTGGGTTCGGCGTGGAAACCTTCGTAGGACGCGACCAGCGCAGTGATGCCGCCGAACACCGCCGCCTTGAGCAGGGCCACGCCGAAGTCGTCCCAGAAATCGACGCTGTTGCTCAGCGCCGACCAGAACACCCCGTTGTCGAGGCCCAGCACGTGCACCGCTTGCAGATAGCTGGCGCTGATGGCCATGCTGCAGAAGAAGCCGGTCAGCAGCGGCACGGTCAGCACCGCGGCCCAGAAGCGCGGCGCCACGGCCTTGGCGATCGGATCGATGGCCATCAGCTCCAGCGCCTTGATCTGGTCGGTGGCGCGCATCAGGCCCAGTTCGGCGGCGATCGAGCTGCCGGCGCGGCCGATGAACAGCAGCGCGGTCAGCACCGGGCCCAGTTCGCGGTAGAGCGACAGGCCCAGCAGGGTCGAGAGCGCATCGGCGGCGCCGAAAGTGGTCAGGGTGCGGTAGCCCTGCAGGGTCAGTACCAGGCCCACGAAGGCCCCGCCCACGGCAATGATCGGCAGCGAACGTGCGCCTACTTTGTATATTTCGCGCACAAGTTCGGCGAAAAAGTCGGAAGTGGGCCTGGAGGCGCGCAGCACCGATACGGTGAACAGGCCGGCGCGGCCGACCGATCGGATGGAGGCGGCGACCGGCATCAGGCGGCCTGCGTCCGGGGTACGGCGTCGAAGGGGATGGGGCCGTCGGGCTCGCCGCGCAGGAACTGGCGCACCAGCGGATCGGTGCTGCCTTCCAGCTCGGCCGGGGTTCCGGCAAACACCACGCCGGCGTTGGCGATGACCACGGCCTGGTGGGTGAGCGGGAGGGTCTCGTGCACGTGGTGGGTGACGATGACGCTGGTCAGGCCCAGGGTTTCGTTGAGCTGGTGGATCAGGCTCATGATCACCCCGCTGGCGATCGGGTCAAGCCCGGTCAGCGGTTCGTCGTAGATCATCAGCGGCGGGTCCAGGGCCAGGGCGCGGGCCAGGGCCACGCGCCGGGCCATGCCGCCCGACAGCTCGCGCGGCCAGGCATCGACCGCCGCCCGCAGGCCGACCGAATTGAGCTTGAACGCCACGATGCGCTCGATCAGCGCGGCCGGAAGCCTGGTGTGGGTGCGCAGCGGCAGGGCCACGTTGTCGCCCACGCTCAGGTCGGTCAGCAGCCCGTTGCCCTGCAGCAGCACGCCAATGCCCTTGCGCATCTCCAGCAGCGCGCGGCTGGCGCGCGGCACCTGCGTGCCGAACAGCTCAACCGTGCCCGACACCGGCACCAGTTCGCCGGTCAGCGCCGCCAGCAGGGTCGACTTGCCGCTACCCGAGGGACCGAACACCGAAGTGATGCTGCCGGTGGGCACGGTCAAATCGATATCGCGCAGGATCGTGCGTCCGCACCGGTCGATGCGGACCTTGGACAGGCGAACGGCGGGGGCTGCGGACGATGTCATCGTGACAGGGGCTCCAAAACGACCGCCTAGGATCAGGGTGGTTGGCTGAACACGGTGCGACCACGGGCGCCAGTGTTGCATCACGCGCGCTGCCGCCACGTTGCTCCATGGCATCGACGCCGTGAGTCAGTCGCGGCGGTTGCGACGCGACTGCGGCAAGATGCCCGGCATGCCTGAAGCCTTGCAGCCGGACTTTCGCCTGTACCACTCCAATTCGCTGGGAGTGTTGGCCGGTCTGCTGGCGAACGAGCTGCGCGCGCCGGATTGCGGCCAGTCGCTACTGGCGCCGGACACCGTGCTGATTCCACAGGTGGCCATGCGGCGCTGGCTGCAGGCCGCGTTGGCCGTGCGCCACGGGGTGGCGGCCAACCTGGAGTTCCTGACTCCGGGAGAGTTCGTGGCCCGCGCGCTGGACGCCAATCTGGGGCCCGCTGTCGACGATCTCGGTGCGGCCGCCGTTCACTGGCGGCTGTATGCCGCGCTGACCGACCCGGCGGTGCTGGCGCGTCCGGCGATGGCGCAACTGGCGGCTTACCTGGCCGACGATGACGCCTTGAAGCCATGGACATTGTCCGGCGAGCTGGCCTCGGTGTTCGAGAAGTACCAGGCCTGGCGCCGCGATTGGCTGCTGCGCTGGGAGGCGGGCGCCGAGCCGGACGATCCGCAGGCGATCCTGTGGCGGCGGATCGCTGCCGGGCGCCAGTACCGCGCACGCCGCATCCAGTCCTACCTGGACGGCCATGAAGGCAACGACATGCCGCTGCCGCGAGGACTGCCCACGCGCGTATTCGCCTTTGCAACCCTCAACGTCTCCCCGGACGTGCTGCGGGTGATTGCCACCCAGGCGCGGGTCGGCACGCTGCACTTCTACATGCCCACGCCTACCCGCGCGTACTGGGGCGACCTGCAGTCGCTGGCGGGCCGGCTGCGCAGCGGCGCGGCCGATCCGTTCGGGCCGGCCGCAGGCCTGCACGCGGGTGAGAACCCCCTGCTGCAGGCCTGGGGCGCAGCCGGCCGCGATTTCGTCGCGGTGCTGGGCAGTTACGAGGTGGTGCATCCTTCGGGCGAGATTGCCGCCTATGCCGATCCGGAGACCGATGCCGGCCCCACGCTGCACGCCGGCGGACTGTCGGACAGCCTGCTGCACCGGCTGCACGGCGACCTGTTCCACCGCCGGCCGGCTCCGCCGCAGCGGCTGCCCGCCCTGCGCCGCGACGACCCCAGCCTGCAGGTGCATGCCTGCCACACGCGCCTGCGCGAACTGCAGGTGCTGCACGACCAGCTGCGCGGCCTGCTGGAGGACCCGCGCTTCGACCCGCCCCTGCAGCCGCGCGAGATCGCGGTGCTGGCGCCGGATATCGATCCGTACGCGCCGTATCTGGAGGCGGTGTTCGGCGGCCGCGGCGAGGGCGCCGATCCCATCCCGTACGCGCTGGCCGACACCAGCCCGCTGGCCGACGAGCCCCTGGCGCAGGTGTTCGTGCAGCTGCTGGCCCTGCCGGTGTCGCGCTTCGGTCGCAGCGAAATCCTCGACCTGCTGTCCAGCGCGCCCATCGCCACCGCGGCCGGGCTGGACACGGCCGCGCTCGACCGGCTGGACGCCTGGCTGCTGGCTGCCGGCGCGCGCTGGGGCCTGGATGGTGCGCATCGCCAGGGTTTCGACGCGCCGCGCGACGACGCCTGCACTTGGCAGTTCGCGCTGGACCGGCTGCTGCTGGGCCACGCCAGCGGCAGCGAGGACGACATCCTCGGCACCGAAGGGCAGCGCGTGGCGCCGTGGACGGAACTGGAAGGCAGCGCGCTCGATGCCCTGGATGCGTTGCTTCGCCTGTTGCGGGTGCTGGCCCGGCACCAGAAGACCCTGGGCGACGCGCTGCCGCCGGCGGCCTGGCGCGAGCGCCTGCTCGGGCTGCTGGAAGCAGTCCTGCCCGATGAGCCGGCCGATGCCGCCAGCCAGCGCGCGCTGGAACGCCTGCGCCGGCTGATCGGCGACTTTGCACAGCAGGCCGAACGTGCCGGCTTCGACGCACCGGTGCCGGCCGAGGTGGTGCGTGCGCATTTCGCCGCCGCGCTGGCCGAAGCCGACACGCGCGCGCCGCTGCTCACCGGCGGGGTGAGTTTCGGCCGGATGGTGCCGATGCGGCTGCTGCCGTTCCGGGTCATTTGCGTCCTCGGGCTCAACGATGGCGACTACCCGCGTCGCGATCCGGCCGCAGGCCTGAGCCGGCTCACCGCCGAACTCGGCACCGCCCGCCGCCGTCCCGGCGACCGCTCGCTGCGCGAGGACGACCGCTTTCTGTTCCTGCAGCTTTTCGCTGCGGCCCAGGACGTGTTCTACCTGAGCTACCTGAGCGCCGACCCGCGCGACGGCAGCGTGCGGGAGCCCTCGACGCTGGTCAGCGAACTGATCGAGGCCGCCGCCGACCAGCATGACGACCGCGCCGAGGCAGCACGCTCGCTGGTGGTGCGCCATCCGCTGCAGCCGTTCGCGGTGGCGGCCTTCGGTGAGGGCGAACTGCGGCGCTTCTCGTATCGGCAGCAGTGGTGGCCTGCGGCCTCGCAGCCGCAGCAGCGGCGCACGGCGCTGCCGCCCTTCTTCGCCGGTGCCGCGCTCGAGGCCGCGACCGATGGCGAAGACGGCAAGCGTTTGTCGATCGACACGCTGCGCCGGTTCCTGCAGGCGCCAGCCGAGGCGTTCCTGCGCCACCGGCTCGGCCTGCGCCTGGCGGACATCGATGCACCGGAGAGCGACGTCGAGCCGCTGCTTGCGCCCGGACGCGGCATGGCCCGTCAGGCCCTGCAGCGTGCCGTGTTCGAGGCGCACCTGCGCAGCGAAGATGCCACCACCACCCACGCCTTGCTGCGCGCGCGCGGCCAGCTGGCGTCCGGGCCGCTGGGCCGGCGCACGCTGGAAAAGCTGCAGGGCGAAGTCGAGGCCCATGCCGAGGCGTTCGCTGCCTGGCGAGGAGATGCCGTGGCCGATGCGCCGCCGTTGGACGTCTCTTTCGAAGGCTTCGTCCTGCATGGCCGTATCGCCGACACCTACCCACACGGCATCGCCCGCGTGCGCTTTGACCCGCCCAACGGCACCTCTTCCCTGCGCAACGGCCTGGACTGGCTGCTGGCTAGTGCAGCCGGGCGGCAGACGCCCCTGGTGCAGTTCCACCTCGACGAGCAGGGACATGTCGGGCCGCACACCAGGTCCCCGCTTGAACCAGAGCTTGCACGCACGCTGCTTGAGCGGCTGCTGGGGCTGCGCGCCAGCGGCCTGCGCGCGCCGCTCGCGTTCGCGCCATACAGCGGCTGGGCGCTGTTCAACGCGCCCACGCCCGAGCGCGGCCTGCAGCTGGCGGCCGACACGTGGCGCGGCAGCGACCACGGTTGGGGCGAAGGGCAGGGCGAGGCCCTGCGCCTGGCCCTGCGCGGCCGTGATCCGTTTACGGACGAGGCCACCGGAATCGCCTTCGTCGAGCAGGCGTTGACCATCTACAACGCCGTGGTCAACGGCGTGCTGTACGGCGGCAGCGACCACGACGCCCTGCGCAAGCTCGCTGCCGACCTGGACCTGGAGCCGGCCGAATGAATGCCGTCGCGCGCGACCTCTACCTGGACCTGCCGCTGGACGGCGTGCGCACCATTGAGGCCTCGGCCGGCACCGGCAAGACCTTCACCCTGGCCACGCTGGTGGTGCGGCTGGTGGTGGAAGCTGGACTGCAGGTCGGCAAGGTCCTCGCCGTCACCTTTACCGAAGCCGCCACCCAGGAGCTGCGCAGCCGGATCCGCGCGCGCCTGCAGCTGGCCGCGGAACTGGCCGATGCGCCGTTGCCACACGACCCGTCGCCCGAGGCCGCGCTTACCCACGCGATGCTGCAGGGCCACCTCGCGCGCGGCGTCGAGAGCGCCGACGCGCTGCGCCGACGCCTGCGAACCGCGGCCGAGGCCATCGACCTCGCCTCCATCTTCACCATCCACGGCTTCTGCGCGCGCGTGCTGCGCGAACACGCATTGGAGGCGGGGCAGGGCTTCGATGTGCCGGAGCTGATGACCAGCGACGCCCGCCTGCGCGAAGTCATCGCCACCGACCTGTGGCGCGCGCACGGTGCCGACGCCGAGGCCGCCGACGACCTGCTGGCGCTGTGGCCCGGCGGTCCCGACGCGCTGGCCCGCGACCTGTCACCGCTGGTGCGCGAGCCGCTGCTGCGTCCGGAGCTCGCCGAGCTGCCGGACGACCCCGCGCCGAGGCTGCGTGCCGCGGGCGATGCTCTCGTCCAGGCATTCCGCGCGCACGGCGACGTCTTCCGCGCTTCGCTGCTGGAGGCGGTGGAAGGCAAGGTGCTGCATGGCGGGAGCTACAAGGCGGACTGGATCAGTGCGCTGTTCGACGCGCTGCACGCCTGGTGCAACGGCGAGCGGGCCGAACAGCCCTTCGAACACCCGAAGCTGCTGCAGCTGCAGCGCGACACCCTCGTGCTGCGAACCAGTGTGAAGGCCACCGGCCGCACACCCGACTCGCCGATCTGCGACTTCGTGCCCGCCTACCTCGACGTACTCGCCGCCGTGCAGGAGTGGCAGGACGCGCGCCGCGTGCGGCTGCTGCATCGCCTGCGCGACGATGCGCGCCTGCGCGTGGCCCGCTACAAGCAGCAGCAGCGCGTGCAGGGCTATGACGACCTGATCGACGGGGTGGCCGAAGCCATCGACGGTCCGCAGGGTAAAGCGCTGGTAGCGAGGCTGCGCGCGCAGTACGCGGTGGCGCTGGTGGATGAGTTCCAGGACACCGACCCGCGTCAGTGGCGGATCTTCGAACGCAGCTTCGGCGCGGCCAGCGGCGAGCCGGCGCTGTTCGTCATCGGCGATCCCAAGCAGGCGATCTACGGCTTCCGTGGCGGCGACGTGGAGAGCTACCTGGCCGCGCAGGCGCTTGCCGAACCGGCGCCACCGCTGGCGCTCAACTTCCGTTCGCGACCCAGCGTGCTGCGTGCGATCGCCGCGCTGTACGCGCAGGCCGACGCATCGGGCGAGCCGCCGTTCGTGGATTCGCGCATCCAGTTCCGCGAAGTCGGCCCCGGGGGCTCGCGCGACGATGACGACTTCCTGCGCAACGGCGCGCCTGCCCCCGCGCTCACGCTGTGGCAAGCGCCGGCGCCCGAGCCCGACCACAAGGGCACGATGAAGGCGTACAGCGCGGGTCGCTCCCGCGAGCTGGCCACGCAGGCTTGCGTCGCGGCGATCCACCGCCTGTTGACCGAGGCGCGCGCCGGCACCGCCATGCTCGAGGGCCGCCCGGTGCAGTCGGGCGACATCGCCGTGCTGGTGCGTTCCCACGCCGAGGCCATGCGCATCCGCCAGGCGCTGGCGATGGTCGGCATCGCCGCAGTCGCAGCCGGGAAACAGAGCCTGTTCGCCACCGAGGAGGCGCGCGAGCTGCACGCGCTGCTGCTGGCGCTGATCCACGGCGTCGACGACGGCCGCCTGCGCACCGCGCTGGCCACCGTGCTGCTGGGCGTGGACGCACGCGATCTGGCCGCGCTCGATGACCAGGGCGAGGCACTGCGCCACTGGCAGCTGTCCGCGCTCGCCTGGCGCCAGCGCCTGCAGCGCGGCGGCCCGCTGGCGCTGGTAAACGACCTGTGCGCCCAGCATGCGGTGCGCCTGCTGGGCCTGCTCGACGGCGAGCGCCGCCTCACGAACTACCTGCAGCTGGCCGAACTGCTGCAGGAAGCACAGTCGCGGGCGCTGGGCCTGCACGGCCTGGTTGATTGGCTGGCGCGCGCGATCGCCGAATCCAGCGCCGAAGACGACAGCCAGCTGCTGCGCCTGGAATCGGATGCGCACCGTGTGCAGGTAGTGACCCTGCACAAGAGCAAGGGCCTGGAGTACCCGCTGGTGTTCCTGCCGTTCGCGGGCATCGGCGGCAAGCCGCGCGACGCTGGCCGTCACGTCACCGTCGCCAACGAGGGCCGGCGCACGCTGCAGTGGAAGCTGCTGCCCACGCTCACCGACTGGAGCGTAGCCAAGCAGCAATGGGCCGATGCGCAACGCGCCGAGGACGCGCGCCTGCTGTACGTCGGCCTGACCCGCGCGCGCGATGCGCTGTGGGTGGCGCAGGGCCACTTCTACTGCGGGGAAAAGGTTGCGATCGCGCACATGATCCAGGACCCGGGCGCGCTCCAGGCCGAGCTCGGACCGGCGCTCCACGTCGACCACGGCGTGCCACCGGCCAGCCTGCCGTGGCTGGGTCCGCAGCCGGGGGAGCGAACCGCGCCATCGCCGGCGCGCATCGCCACCCGCGCGATCCCCAACGACTGGTGGGTGTACAGCTTCACCCAGTTAGCCCGCGCCGACGGCGGCCACGACGTCGCCGCCGCATCGACGCAGGCCGACGCAGGTGCCGGCGATGAACCGGCGGTAGCCTTGGCCGACGCCTTGGCCGCCCGCTCCGATGCAGGCCCTGCAGCCCCTGCCGATGAGTTCGATCCGCGCTTCTCCGGCAGCCGCTTCGGCAACGTGCTGCACGCCGCGCTGGAACAGGTGGACTTCGCCGCCTGGGCGGACTGGCGCGAGGGCGAAGGGGCGCCGTCCGATCAGGACGCACCGCTGCGCGATGCGTTGTGCGTCGAAGGCTACGGTCGCCAAGACCTCGATGACGGCGTCGCAATGCTGGCCACGCTGGTGGGCCGCACGCTGACCGTTGCGCTGCCCGAAGGCATCGCGCTGCATGCGCTGCCTGCGGACCAGCGCCGCGCCGAAATGGAGTTCCATTTCGCGATGCAGCCGACTTCCGTGCCGGCGCTGCTGGACCTGCTGCACGCGCACGGGGTGGTGCAGGCACGCCAGGGCTTCGGCCTGCGCCGGCAGCTGGAGGGCCTGATGACCGGCAAGATCGACCTCACCTACACCTGCGGCGGGCGCTGGTACGTGCTGGACTACAAGTCCAACCGCCTGCCCGCCTACGACGCCGCAGCGCTGGAGGAGGCGATGGCGCACAGCGAATACGATCTGCAGGCGCTGGTCTACACCGTCGCCCTGCACCGCTGGCTGCGCTTCCGCCTGGGTGAGCCCTACGACTATGCCCGCGACTTCGGCGGCATCCGCTATCTCTTCTGCCGTGGACTCGATGCCGAACGCGATCCTTCGCCCGGCGTGCATGCACGGTGCTTCGCACCGGACCTGGTGCACGCACTGGACGCGCTGTTTGCCGGGGACGCATCGCAATGAGTGCTGCTTCCCTGCTGGACACGCTGTACCGCGCCGGGCATCTGCGCGCCATCGACCACGCGCTGGCGCAGAGCCTGCGACGCCTGGATCCAGCGACGCCCGACGCCGTGCTCGCCGGCGCCGCGCTCGCTTCGCTGGCGGTGTCCATGGGGCATGCGGCCTTCATGCCCGCAAAACCGCAGGTCCTGTCCGATGTCGAAGTTGACTGGCCGCGTGCGAACGACTGGCTGGCGCAGCTGGGCAGTTCGCGGTGGGTCGACACACCCGACGACGGCCTGGCTGTATCGCATACGAGCGCGCCGCTCGTGCTCGAACACGGCCTGCTCTACCTGCGCCGCTACCGCGAATACGAACGCCGCCTCGCGCACGGCCTGCGGCGCATCGGCATGCACGCACCCGCGCAAGGGGATCTCGAATCGCTCGCGTCGCTGTTCGCGCAGCTGTTCCCTGATGCCGCAGCCGGCGACGACCGCCAGGCGCGGGCCGCGGCGCTGGCGCTGCGCCATGCACTGCTGCTGGTCACCGGCGGCCCCGGCACCGGCAAGACCACCACCATCGCCCGGGTGCTGGTGCTGCTGGCCGCGCAGGCGAGTCTTGCGGGCGAACCGGCGCCGCGCATCGCCCTGGCCGCGCCCACCGGTCGCGCCGCCGAACGCATGGCCGAGAGCCTGCGCAACGCGGGCCAGGCGCTGACCGCGCTGGGCGTCGACGATGCGCTGTGCGCGCAGCTGCCGGTGACCGGCACGACCTTGCACCGTTTGCTTGGCACCATTCCCGACTCGCCGCGCTTCCGCCACAACGCCGACAATCCGCTGCTGTTCGACGTGGTGGTGGTGGACGAAGCCTCGATGATCGACCTGCCGCTGATGGCCAAGCTGGTCGAGGCCGTTGCCGACGGTGCGCGCCTGGTGCTGCTGGGCGACCCTGACCAGCTTCCGTCGGTCGAAGCCGGCGACGTGCTCGCCGCCATCCTCGGCGCCGCCGGCGATGGCGATCGACTAGCCCGCGAAGACGCCGAGGCCTTGCGCCCACTGCTCGGCCAAGGCGGTGTCGCGCAGAGCACCTCTCCCGCCAGCGGGAGAGGTCGCGCTGCAGTCGCGGGTGAGGACACCCTTGGCGCAGCCCCGTCACGACCGCCCATCGCAGCCGACGCACGCGCCGGGACCTTCCCCGCCCGCCGCGTGCACCTCAATCGCGGCTACCGTCAAAACGCGACGCTGGACCTCGCTCCTCTCGCCAGCGCCGTGCGCGAGGGCAACGCCACCACGGCACTTTCCCTGCTGCGCAGCGATGCACTGTCCGGCGTGCATTTCCACGAAGACCTTGCAGACCCGCTGCATGTCCAACGCGAGCGCCTGCTCGCCCACTGGACCGCACTGACCGAAGCCGCCACGCCGAGCGAAGCCCTCGT
The DNA here is from genome assembly GCA_041688625.1 of Pseudoxanthomonas sp. GTDB lineage: Bacteria > Pseudomonadota > Gammaproteobacteria > Xanthomonadales > Xanthomonadaceae > Pseudoxanthomonas_A. The sequence goes on along the minus strand of JBDNHW010000011.1, from coordinate 2,178 downwards.
CCTCGCCAGTCGTCTGCGCATCCTCACCGCCGTGCGCGAAGGCCCGCAGGGCGCGCGCGTGCTGAACGCACGCATCGAGGACATGCTGGCATCGCGCGCAGCGGGTATGGGCACGCGCCGCACCACGGCCGTCGGCACGTCCGCAAACCGCTACTTCCACGGCCGCCTGCTCCTGGTCACCGAGAACAGCTACCGCCACCGCCTGTTCAACGGCGACATCGGCATCTGCCTGGAAGACGACGACGGCACGCTGATGGCCTGGTTCCCGGGCATCGATGCACATGGCCCGCGCCCCTTCCAGCCGGCCGCCCTACCCGCGCACGAAAGCGCCTTCGCCATGACCGTGCACAAGGCGCAGGGCTCTGAGTTCGACGAGGTCTGGCTCATCCTCCCCGTCCGCTTCAACCGCGTGCTCTCTCGCGAACTCGTCTACACCGGCATCACCCGCGCCCGCAGCCATCTGCACCTGGCCGGCAGCGAGGCGCTGATCGGCGAAGCGCTTTCGCGACATGCGAGCAGGTGGTCGGGGTTGGGGTGGAGGTTGCGCGGCACAGCAGAAGTCGCGGTCGCGCCACTGCTTCCCCATGGATCAGGCAAGGTCGCGCAGGGCTCCTTGTTCTGAGGCGATAACGCGCAGTTGCCCCGGCACATCGCAGCCGTGCGGCGGTGGGGCCACGCGCGTGGCAGGCCGCCGGCCTCCGAGCGCCGGCGGGGAGGCCTCGAACCATCGACCCGCAAGCGCATCCAGCACCACTCGCCATGCGTACTGTCTGCTGTCGAGAAAGCCGCCCTGGGCGCGCGATTGCCTTGCGTTCCCGACGGCACGTCCGCATACAGGACTGGCCTCCAGACTCCAGAGCCCTTCCACCGGCGGTCCCGTCCTCAACGGCCCGACTGGACCGGTGGGGTAAAATTTGCAACCGTTGCAGAGAAATGACCATGAGCCAGTCCGACAAACCTCTTCCTCCCGAAGTCAGCCAGGCGCAGGCCGAGGATGCCGTGCGCACGCTTCTGCGCTGGGCCGGCGAAGATCCGCAGCGTGAGGGGCTGCTGGACACGCCCAAGCGCGTGGCGAAGGCCTACCAGGACTGGTTCAGCGGATACCAGATCGACCCGCGCGAATACATGGAGCGCACCTTCAGGGAAGTCGGCGGCTACGACGAGATGATCGTGCTGCGCGACATCGAGTTCGAAAGCCACTGCGAGCACCACATGGCGCCGATCATCGGACGCGCCCACGTCGGCTATCTGCCCGACGGCAAGGTCGTGGGCATCAGCAAGCTGGCGCGCGTGGTCGAAGCCTACGCGCGCCGCTTCCAGGTGCAGGAAAAGCTCACCGCGCAGATCGCCGGCTGTATCCAGGACGTGCTGCAGCCCCTGGGCGTGGGCGTGGTGATCGAAGGCGCACACGAATGCATGACCACCCGCGGCATCCACAAGCGCGGCGTGAGCATGGTCACCTCGAAGATGCTCGGCACCTTCCGCGAGGATGCCCGCACCCGCGCCGAGTTCCTGCGCTTCATCGAGGTCAACCCGAACAAGCGGTGAGTGTTCGCCACCCGGGACAGGGAGGTCTCGATGGAGCAAGACCAGGAGATGCTGGTGCGTGCGCGCCGTATGCGTGGGTCGCCCACCGATGCAGAAGCAAGACTCTGGCGTTGTCTGCGTGCCGGCCGGATGCGCGCCTACAAGTTCCGGCGCCAGCAACCGATCGGGCGTTTCGTGGTCGACTTCGCGTGCATGCGCTGCAAATTGGTGATCGAGCTCGATGGCGGGCAGCACCTCGATCGCCTCGACCAGGATTTGCAGCGGACTGGTTGGCTCAGGTCGCAGGGCTTCGAGGTGATCCGGTTCTGGAATGACGACGCGCTGCTGCGGACCGACGTGGTGCTGGAGGAGGTCTTGCGGGTACTCGAGGGGTGCGGTAGCCGGTAGTTCTCCCGCTGCGGTTTCGCGTGTCCGACCGGTTGCGCAGCAGGCTTCGCCTGCGTCCCCTCTTCCGCCCTGTCGGGCACCTTCTCCCACAAGGGGAGAAGGGTGACGTGCTGCAGGTGTACGAGGCCTCCCCCTCTTCCGCCCTGTCGGGCAGCTTCTCCCACAAGGGGAGAAGGGTGACGTGCTGCAGGTGCACGAGAGCTCCCCCTCTTCCGCCCTGTCGGGCAGCTTCTCCCACAAGGG
>JBDNHW010000070.1:0-11138 GCA_041688625.1 Pseudoxanthomonas sp. | reverse complement strand
CGACGCCACTGTCGGGCGCGTGCATGTACGGCAGCTCGCCCGCCCGCGCCGCTTCCAGTGCCTTTCGGCCTGGCGCAGCAGGTGGTCTGCCTGCGATGCGTGCGCCGGGCAGAGCGCAGCGCCCACAGTTACTGCCACCTTGAAACGCAAGCCCCCGAACTCGAACGGGGGGTCGAGCGACCGGAACAACTTGCGGACCGCCAGGTCGACGTGGCCGGTGTCCACGATCCGGGTGGGGATCAAGGCAAAACGGTTGTCGCCGATCCTTGCAGCGTAATCCTGCAGCCGGGCCACCTGCGCGAGCCGCAGCGCCAGCTCCTTGAGGATGGCGTCGCCGATGTCGAAGCCGTGGGTGGCGTTGAGACGGGAAAAACCATTGATGTCCACCACCACCACCACCAGCCCCACGCTGGTCTTGTGGTCGTTGGCGAGCTCGACGTCGAACAGCAACCCGCCCAGGGCCAGGGTATTCAGTGCGGCTTTTTCCAGGCCGAGGAAGCGCCCGAAGCTGGCCGCCCAGATCGCACAACCCATGGCGTGGTGGTAGGAGTAGTCATCCAAGGCGTTTCATTTCGTTGAGCCAGGCGAACGCCGACGGGTTGCGCGCTACGGAGGCCACCATCGCCTCCACGCCGTGCCGCAGCCTCGGCAGGTCGACCGAGCGCTTGGCCGCCAGGTCGCCCATCATTTCACGGATGTTCTGTCCCAGGAGGGCCTGCGCCGCCTCTGCCCGGGGCAGTTCTGCGGCGAACGCGCTCTCGATCGCCCACCGGGTGCTGCGCAGCGCCTCGATCTCCTCGCAGGCAGTGGCCTGCTGCATCAGCGAGGGCTGGTCGCGTAGGATGTAGCGCGGCTCTGGCGATGCGCCACGAGTGATGTCGAGGTACACATAAGCGCATGCGCTCTGCAGCTTCTTCACCTCGGCGAGGGTCTTGATCAGCAGGCCTTCGAGCGGGAAATCGGCTTCCAGCCACGATCGGTCCAAGCGGCAGACGAACATGCCGGGGCCAAGGCCCTTTACGTTCGTGCGCAGTTCACTGGCCGCTTTTTGCGTGCAGTAATCACAGGCCAAGCCGGCACAAGCTTGCGCCAGGTGTTTCCCGCTCGAGGAGGCGTGGACCTGGATCGCGGACAATGGCCTCGTATCGCCTGGCACGGGCATTGGATCTACATCATGAGTTACGAACGGTTTGTACCTCCGGCCCGGAGTGGCGCTTCGCGGATTTCGCTTTACTGGAAGCTGGTGCGCGGCGACCGGCCGATCGGGATCCTGCTGCTGCTGTGGCCGACCTGGTGGGCGCTGTGGCTGGCGGCCGAGGGCACGCCCCCGTGGCCGGTGCTGCTGGTGTTCACCGCCGGGGTCTGGCTCACGCGTTCGGCCGGCTGCGTGATCAACGACTACGCCGACCGCTGGCTGGACCCGCAGGTGGCTCGCACCCGAGACCGGCCGCTGGCGACCGGACGGGTTTCGGGCCGCGAGGCGCTGGCGGTATTCGCGGTGCTGATGCTGGCCGCGTTCGCCCTGGTGCTCACGCTCAACCGGCTCACCGTCTACCTGAGCGTCATCGGGTTGTTCCTCGCTGCCAGCTACCCCTACCTGAAGCGCTACACCTACCTGCCGCAGCTGTACCTGGGGCTGGCCTTCGGCTGGGGCATTCCCATGGCCTTCGCGGCGGTGCAGGGCGAAGTGCCGCCTTTGGCGTGGCTGCTGTATGCGGCCAACCTGCTCTGGGCCACGGCCTACGACACCTGGTATGCGATGGTCGACCGCGACGACGACATCCGTGCAGGGTCCAGGTCCACGGCCATCCTGTTCGGTGACATGGATCTGGTGGCCCAGGGCATCCTGTACGCACTGGCCTTGCTGGCGCTGGCCCTGGTCGGGCGGCAGGCCGGGCTTGGGCTGTATTACTGGGTGAGTCTGGCGGTGGCTGCAGTCCTGGTGGTCTACCAGTTCGCCCTGGCAAGGCGGCGCGACCCAAGCGGCTGCTTCCGCGCCTTCCTGCACAACAGCTGGGTCGGGGCCGTGGTGTTCGCGGGGATCGTGCTGCAGTACGCGCTGGACCGCTGACCCAGGCAGCGGCATCGCATCATGCGTGCACGCTCACGGCACCCGCGCGCACACCCAGGCATCGACCCGGAGCACTCCCGCACGCAGCAGCACCTTGGCGGCGGCATGCAGGGTGGCGCCGGTGGTCATCACGTCATCCACCAGGACCACGTGGCGGGGCAGCGAGCGGTGGCTTCCCACGGCGAAGGCGCCGCGCAGGTTGCGCCAGCGTGCGGCCGCATCGAGCTCGGACTGCGGCCGGGTCTGGTGCCGACGCACCAGCGCGTCCCCCAGCAGCGGGATCTGCAGCCTCCGGGCCAGCGGCCTGGCCAGCTCCAGTGCCTGGTCATAGCCGCGGCTACGCAGCCGAGACTGGTGCAGCGGCACCGCCAGCAGCGCATCGGGGCGCGGCAGGTGGGCCAGCGCATCGCCCATCAGCTGCGACAGCAGGCGCCCGGCGGCCAGGTCGTTGTGGAACTTGAAGCGCGGCAGCAGCCGGTCCAGCGGGAAGCCGTACACGAACGCGGCATGGGCGGCGGTCAGCGGCGGGGGGTGCTGCATGCAGGCGCCGCAGGTGCCGGATTCGTGCAGCGGCTGTGCGCAGCGCCTGCACGCGTAGCCGGACCAGGGCAACGCGCTGGCGCAGGACGCGCACAGATCGCGCGCGCCGCCGGAGGCCTCGCGACACAGGAGGCAGCGTGGCGGCAGCAGCCACCTGCCCATCCGGCCCAGCAGCCGGTCAACTTTCAAAGCATCCATGCAGTTGACAGTCCCGTCCGGCGTTTCCAGACTGCCACGACTTTACCGCTGCGAGAGCCCGATGTCCGTCCAACCGGCCACTGCCACCGATCCGATCCGCCACGACTGGCAGCGCGAGGAGCTGATGGCGCTGATGGACCTGCCGCTCACCGAACTTCTGCATCGCGCCGCATCGGTGCACCGGCGCCACTTCGATCCGGCCGAGGTGCAGGTGTCCACGCTGCTGTCGGTCAAGACCGGCGGCTGCCCGGAAGACTGCAGCTACTGTCCGCAGGCGCAGCGCTACCACACCGGCGTCGAGGCGCAGAAATTGATGAGCACCGAAGCGGTGCTGGAGAAGGCCAGGCAGGCACGCGATGCCGGGGCGTCACGCTTCTGCATGGGCGCTGCCTGGCGCTCGCCCAAGGATCGCGACATCCCCAAGGTGGCCGCCATGATCGCGGGGGTGAAGGCCCTGGGCCTGGAGACCTGCGCCACCCTGGGCATGCTCAGCGAGCCACAGGCCGCGGCGCTGAAGGCGGCCGGCCTGGATTACTACAACCACAACCTGGACACCGCGCCGGAGTTCTACGGGCAGATCGTCCACACCCGCGAGTACCAGGACCGCCTGGACACGCTGGCGCACGTTCGCGGCGCAGGCATGAAAACCTGCTGCGGCGGCATCGTGGGCATGGGCGAAACCCGCGAGCAGCGGGCTGGACTGCTGCAGGCCCTGGCCAACCTGCCGGCGCACCCCGACTCGGTGCCGATCAACCGCCTGGTGCAGGTCCCGGGCACGCCGCTGCACGGTACGGTTGATCTGGACCCCTTTGAATTTGTGCGCACCGTCGCAGTTGCGCGCATTGCCATGCCGCAGTCTATGGTCCGGCTTTCCGCCGGTCGCGAATCGATGAGCGACGAGCTCCAGGCGCTGTGCTTCATGGCCGGTGCCAATTCGATCTTTCACGGCGAGAAGCTGCTGACCACCGGCAACCCCGATGTGGAGCGCGACCGGGCCCTGTTTGCAAGGCTGGGGATGCGGCCGATGCAGGTGCATGCCGCGGCGGGAACGGTGCCTGCGGGGATAGTGGAGGACGCGCGGGTCTGCGGACAGGCCGCATAGCGGCCGCGCTGAGCGGAGACAGCAGGACCGACCAGGGGTGTCAGCATGCGTAATGCCTATGGAGTGGAACCAAGCGCGAACGATGCGGCCCGGCTGCAGCAGCCGAAGCCGAAGCCCGCCTCGTCATCGGCGCCGGAGCCTGCCGACTGCCACGCAGCCGGGGATTGGTGGACCGTTCCTGGTGTCCGGTTTCGCCTTGGGCGTCCTGGTCGGCGGGTTGGCCCTCGGCGGACCGTTTCCGGCGGCACGGATCGGATTGATGGGCGGGATGCTCGTCGAGTTCCTGGCCAGCCGCCACTGACGGCCCGATGAGGCGACCCGGGGACGCAGGTCGTGCCGCTTTCGGCGCCGTATCCTTGTGAGCCAGTTTCCTCCCCACTGCCACCAGCAACGCGACCATGAGCCGGACTGACCTCAGCCAGCGTGTCCACGAACTGCGCCAGCTGCGCATCGAGCAGGGACGCGTGCGCGTGCGCCGCATCATCAGCCGCCGCGACGGTGTGCGCGTGGAAATCGACGGACGCGCCCTCACCGAATTCTGCAGCAACGATTATCTGGGGCTGGCGCAGCAGTTCGAGGTGGTGAGTGCGCTGCAGGACGGGGCGGCCCGCGCCGGCGCCGGCGCCGGCGCGTCGCACCTTGTCAGCGGCCACCACGCGGTGCACGAGGCGCTCGAGCGCGAACTCGCCGAGTGGCTCGGCTACCCGCGCGGGCTGCTGTTCGGCAGCGGGTTCCTGGCCAACCTGGCGGTGCAGCAGGCCCTGCTGCTGGAAGACGGGGACCTGTGCGTGCAGGACCGCCTCAACCACGCGAGCCTGCTCGACGCCTCGCGCCTGGCCGGCTGCCGCCTTCGCCGCTACCCGCATGGGGATGCCGAGGGCGCCCTGCGGCAGCTGCGCAACGCGCCCGAGGGCGCGGCGATGCTCGCCACCGACGGCGTCTTCAGCATGGACGGCGACGTGGCCCCGTTGCGCGCACTGTCCCTGGCCGCGCGCATGCAGCAGGCGCTGCTTTACGTGGACGACGCGCACGGCGTCGGCGTGCGCGGACCCGAAGGGCGGGGAAGCGTGGCCGAGGCCGGCCTTGGCCCGGCCGAAGTGCCGCTGCAGCTGGCCACGCTGGGCAAGGCGCTGGGCGGCTATGGCGCGGTGCTGGTCGGCGCCGAGGCACTGATCCAGCACATGGCCGAGACCGCGCGGCCCTACATCTACACCACCGCGCTGCCTCCGGCGCAGGCGGCGGCGGCATTGACGGCGGTCAGGCACGCGCGCCGCGACCACTGGCGCCGGGACAAGCTGCAGGGCCTGGTGGACCGGTTTCGCAGTAGCGCCTCGCGGCACGGCCTGCAGCTGATGGAATCGGACTCGCCGATCCAGCCGATCCTGTGCGGCGACGATGCCAGCGCGCTGGCGCTGGCGGCCGCCCTGGAAAACGCAGGCTTCCTGGTCCCGGCCATTCGTCCTCCCAGCGTGGCCGAAGGCAAGGCGCGCCTGCGGGTGACGCTGTCGGCCCTGCATTCGCCGCAGGACGTCGACGCACTGGTCGACGCGCTGGCCCGCTCCTGGGAATCCATGCAGCGCCTGCGCAGCGTCGCCTGACCCATGGCCCTCCACATCGAAGTCGCGGGCCGCGGCCCGCCGCTGGTGCTGCTGCACGGCTGGGGCCTGCACGGTGGCGTGTTCGCGCCGCTGGTGGAGCGACTGGCGGCGGATTTTCAGCTGCACCTGGTGGACCTGCCCGGGCATGGCCACAGCCGCCATTGCGCCCTCCCGTTGGAGCTGGACCAATGCGCTGCGCAGGTCCTGCGGCAGACGCCGGCAGCGACGTGGATCGCCTGGTCGCTGGGCGGGCTGTTCGCGCTGCGTGCCGCCGCCATGTCGCCGCAGGTCAAGGCGCTGGCGATGCTCGCATCCACTCCACGCTTCGTGCGCGCGGCCGATTGGCCGCACGCGGTGGAGCCGGAGGTGTTCGCGCAGTTCGCACGCGACCTGGAACAGGATCATGGCACCACGCTGCAGCGCTTCCTTGCGCTCGATACGCTGGGCTCGGACCATGCACGCAGCGAGCTTCGCACCTTGAAGGACACCCTCTACGCACGCGGCGAACCGGCTCCGGTGGCGCTGCGCCAGGGCCTGTCGCTGCTGCAGGCCAGCGACCTGCGCGCGTTGCTGCCGGGGCTGCGCAGCCCCAGCCTGTGGCTGTCCGGCCGTCGCGATCGGCTGGTGCCGCCTGCGGCCATGGCGGCCGCGGCCGCCATGGCCGGAGGACGCCACGTAGACATTCCCGGTGCTGGGCACGCGCCCTTTCTCGGCCATGCCGACGAGGTGGCCGGGCAGCTCCGGGCGTTCCTCGCCGACCCCGCCATGGAAGAACCAGCCCGATGAATCCTTTGTTCGATCGGCGCCACATCCAGCGCGCCTTCTCGCGCTCGGCAGGCAGCTACGATGCGGCGGCGGTGCTGCAGCACGAGGTGGAGAAGCGCCTGCTCGAGTCGCTGGACTACTACGGCGAGCGCCCGGCCCAGGTCGTGCTCGACGTGGGCAGTGGGCCCGGCCGCGCCGCCGCGGCGATGCGCCGCCGCTGGCCGCGCGCCCAGGTGGTGGCCTTGGACCTGGCGCTGCCGATGCTGCGCCAGGCGAAGAAGAACTCGGGCTGGTGGAAGCCGTTCTCGCGGGTGTGCGCCGATGCCCGCGCGCTGCCCGTGGCCGACGGCAGCGTGGACGTGCTTTTCAGCAACCTGTGCCTGCAGTGGGTCGAGGACCTGCCGGCGGTGTTCGCCGGATTCCGCCGTGCGCTGAAACCGGGCGGCATGCTGCTGTGCTCGACCTTCGGGCCGGAGACGCTGGTGGAACTGCGCGAATCGTTCGAGCAGGCCGACAGCGTGCCGCACGTCAGCCGCTTCCCGGCCATCAACCAGCTCGGTGATGCGCTGATGGCGTCCGGCTTCCGCGACCCGGTGCTGGACCGCGACCGCTTCACCCTGACCTATCCGGACCTGCCGGCGCTGATGCGCGAGCTGCGCGCGATGGGCGCCACCAACGCCCTGCAGACACGCCGCCACACCCTGACCGGTCGTTCCCGCTTTGCCGCGGCCAGCGCCGCATACGAGAGCCTGCGTACGGCCGAGGGCGTGCTGCCCAGCACGTGGGAAGTCATCTATGCACACGCCTGGTCACCGGCTCCCGGTGCTCCGGTGCGCGAGGGCGGCGCTGAAGTGGCGGCAGTACCGCTTTCGCAGATTCCGATCCGCCGCCGCCGGTAGCACCCTGGCCGGCGGCGCGCTGACGCCTGGTCAGGCCGAATCCCGCAGCAGGTCGCGGTGGAAGAAGTACACCTCCTGCAGCAGGAATTTCCAGCGCGTTTCCCAGCTGCGGAAACGCGTGGTGGGCGTGGATGACCCCAGGGCAGGGATGCCCGACTCGCGCGCCAGGCGCAGCGCCCGCGCCATGTGCAGCGGATCGCTGACGATGATCGCCCGTCGCATTCCGTGCTCCTGCATCAGCACGGCGGCCTGCTGCAGGTTCTGACGGGTGGTGCGGGACCGGGTCTCGATCAGGATCGCATCCTGCGGAACGCCGCGGCGCAGTGCATATCGCTTCGCAACCTCGGATTCGGCAAAGCGCGCACCGGTGCCGAAGCCGCCGGTAAAGATGATCCGGGGCGCCAGGCCGCTCATGTACAGGTCGATGCCGTGGCGGATCCGCTCCTCGAACACTGGCGAGGGCCGCGCGTCGTACGCGGCTGCGCCCAGCACGATGACCACATCGGCCGGCGCGGCCTCGTCGCGTTCGCCCACCCACACCACGTACGCCGCCACGCCCGCCAGCCACAGCGCCACCAGCAGCAGCAGGCGCCAACTCCAGCCCAACAGGCCGCGCTTTCGCCGGCGTGCCGCTCTCATGCACGCGGCCATGGGAGCGCATCGATGTCGACATTGCCGCCGGACAGGATCACGCCCACGCGAAGTCCGGCGAAGCGGGCGGGCTGCTGCAGGATGGCGGCAAGGGCAATGGCCGAGGAGGGCTCGACCAGTTGCTTGGTGACCTGCCACAGCAGGCGCATCGCTGCGATCGTGTCCGCATCGGATACCGTCAGCACCTCGACCGCATGCGCCTGCAGCAGGTCGAAGTTGGGCTGCCCCAGGCTGCCGCGCAGGCCATCGCACAGCGTGTCGGGGGTGAAGTCCACCATGCGCTTTCCGGCGGAGATCGACCGGGCGGTGTCGGCCGCGCCTTCGGGTTCGGCCAGTACCACCTTGCATCGAGGCGCACGTGCCGCCGCGGCCAGGACGGTTCCCGCGGCAAGGCCGCCGCCACCTACCGGCACCACGATCACGTCCAGCTCGCCGACGCAGTTGAGCAGCTCCAGCGTCGCCGTGCCCTGGCCGGCGATCACCCGCGCGTCCGCATACGGGTGCACCAGCACGGCACCGGTGTGCTGCTGGACACGGGCGCAGGCGTGTTCCCGGGCGGTGATGCTCGCGGCGCAGGCGTGCAGCTCGGCGCCGTAGCGGCGGATCGATGCGACCTTGGCCGCGACCGCGCCATCAGGAACCACAACGTGGCAGGCGATGCCACGCGTCTGCGCCGCCAGCGCCAGGGCCGCGCCGTGGTTGCCCGAGGAGTGGGTGACCACCCCGGCACGGGCCTGTTCATCGGACAGCGACCAGACCGCGTTGCAGGCGCCGCGGAACTTGAACGCACCCACCCGCTGCAGGTGCTCGCATTTGAAGTGCACGGTGGCGCCGATGTGCGCGTCCAGCACCCGTGACTGCAGTACCGGAGTCACCTGGGCGTGCGGGGCGATTCGCGCCGCAGCGCAAAGCACGTCGTCGAAGGTAGGGGGAGTGCAGTGCATCGGCAAAGATTAACGTACAGAGCGCCAGCGGCAGCGCTCTACGCATGTGATCGCCGAAGGGTCGCAACAGGCGATGCGCCAAATTAAGGGCCGATTCAATGCCTTGGGCGGACTCTGGGGGTCGGACCCGATGCGAGAGATCAGATGAAGCTACGACTGTTGAGTGTGCTGGTCGCCGCCACCGCCCTCAGCGGTTGCGCGTCATACGACTATGCCGGAGGTGGTGCCGGCGGCTATTACCACGGCCGTCCCTCAGCCGACTATTACGGCGGGTACGCCGGCTATGGCGGCTATGGCACCTATGGATACGGCGGCTATGCCCCTTACGGTTACCGCCATGGCGGCAGCTACTACCGCTACTACGGCTACGGCGGCTACAACCCCTATTACCCGTACCCGCGCTATTACGTCGTGCGCCCACCGCATGACGACCGTGATGACGATGACGACCATCACCACGATGACGACCCGCGTGGCGAACGGCCGCCACCCTGGCGCGCGCCCGACGGGCGCTACCGGGACACCGGAAGCGTGATGGTCCCGCCGCGCAACCGGGCGCTGCCCCAGTCGTCCACCCCGAGCCGCGTGCTGGCCGACCCGAGCCGGCCAATGACGGCGCCGCGGTCGATGACAGCGCCGCAGCCCATGGCGGCTCCACGTCCGTCGGCGCCGCCGCCGCAGCGAGCAGCCGGCACAGCGCAGTCGGAACGGCCCGCGCCCCGTCCGCGTCAGGAGTCCGGTGTCCGGGACGAGGAAAACTGAGGCTTGCGCGGTGCGCGGCACGGTCGCACTCTAGGCTTCCAAGCTTGACCGGCTGCGTCGTTTTCTGACGTGACCGGTTAGGAAGCCTCCATGTCGACGCCCGGCGGGACACTCTGGATCCCCCCTGTTCCGGCCCTGCCGGGCGTCGGCACTCAAATCCAGGCCCGGTAACCCGGGCCTTCGCATGTCCAGGCCGAATCGCAGGCAAAAAAGGGGCCGGTAGTCCCCCGACTACCGGCCCCGGCGTCCCCGCAGTGCACGTGGCTGGCCCCTGTTCCAATTCCAGCCTGCGCCCCTGGGCGCTGTCACTGTGGGTGCCCAAGGTCTGAAGCACGTAGTGTGCCAACTTCTCTCAGGCACCCGCGATGGTGGCCACGGTCGCCCAATGCGAAAATCAATCCATGGATCCTTCGTTCAACCAATTCGACGTGATCGTGGTCGGCGGCGGCCACGCCGGCACCGAGGCCGCGCTGGCTTCGGCGCGTGGCGGTGCGCGCACCCTGCTGCTGACCCACAACCTCGAAACCATCGGGGCAATGAGCTGCAATCCAGCCATCGGCGGCATCGGCAAGGGGCACCTGGTCAAGGAGATCGACGCCCTGGGCGGCGCCATGGCGCATGCAGCGGACCTGGCCGGCATCCAGTGGCGCACCCTTAATGCGTCGAAGGGACCGGCCGTACGCGCGACACGCTGCCAGGCCGATCGCGCGCTGTACCGCAGCGCCATCCGCCGCATCGTCGAGCGCCAGCCCAACCTGAGCCTGTTCCAGGCGGCGGTGGACGACCTGGTGATCGAGAATGGATCCGTGCGCGGGGCCGTCACCCAGGCCGGCCTGCGCTTCCAGGCGCCCGCCGTCGTGCTCACTGCCGGCACCTTCCTGGCCGGCAGGATCCACGTCGGCCATGCGCAGTACGCCGCCGGCCGGGCCGGAGATCCGCCGGCGACCACGCTCGCCCAGCGGCTGCGCGAAGGACCGTTCGTGGTCGACCGCCTGAAGACCGGAACGCCGCCGCGCATCGACGGGCGCACGCTGGACTACTCGGTCATGCACGAGCAGCCCGGCGACGACCCGATACCGGTGATGTCCTACCTGGGCGAGGCGGCGCAGCACCCGCGCCAGGTGTCGTGCTGGATCACCCACACCAGCGAGCGCACCCACGACATCATCCGCGGCGCGCTGCATCGCTCGCCGCTCTACAGCGGACAGATCGAAGGCATCGGACCGCGTTACTGCCCGTCCATCGAGGACAAGGTGGTGCGTTTCGCCGAGAAAGCCTCGCACCAGATCTTCGTCGAGCCCGAAGGCCTCGACGTGACCGAGATCTACCCCAACGGCATTTCCACGTCGCTGCCGTTCGACGTGCAGCTGGAGCTGGTTCGCAGCATCGCCGGCATGCAGCACGCGCACATCACCCGACCCGGCTACGCCATCGAGTACGACTACTTCGATCCGCGCGGATTGAAGTCTTCGCTGGAGACCAAGGCGGTGTCGGGCCTGTTCTTTGCCGGGCAGATCAACGGCACCACCGGCTACGAAGAAGCGGCGGCACAGGGCCTGCTGGCCGGTCTCAACGCGGCGCGTTTCGCGCAGCAGCGCCAGGCGTGGG
>JBDNHW010000069.1:0-11005 GCA_041688625.1 Pseudoxanthomonas sp. | reverse complement strand
CGGCGCCAGCAGCGGCGCATCGATCATCGCCAGCAGTCCCTGGCGCAAGGTCAGCAGATGACCGGCCAGGTTGCCGCTGTCGACCGTGGAAATGTATTGCGGGTGCAGCGGCTGCAGGGTCTCGGTGTCGTACCAGTTGAGGAAGTGGCCGCGGTGACGGGTCATCGATTCCATGGTCGCGAGCACGCGCTGGCAGCGCTGCATCACCCCGCCCACCTGCAGGTACCCGAAATCGTAGGCGGCCACGTTGGCCAGCAGTGACAGCCCGATGTTGGTTGGCGACGTGCGCCGCGCGACCACCAGCAGCGGATGCTCCTGGATATTGTCCGGCGGCAGCCAGTGGTCCTCTGGTCGTATCCAGGTCTCGAAGAAAGCCCAGGTGCGCCGCGAGAGGCGGCTCAGAAAAGCCACCTGGTCGGCGGACAGACGAGCGCGGCGTCGCGGCGGCGCTTCACCCAGCCAGCTCATCAGCAGCGGCGAGCCCAGCCACAGGACCAGGATCGGCAGCGCCACCCACAGCGCCGGCGGATTCACCTGCCACAGCGCGATGCCGGTTGCGATCGCAGACAGCGGCGCAAAAACCATGGCCCGCACTTCGCCGCCAGCGCCGAGCCCGCGCTCCACTTCGCTCGAAGGTGCCCACTGCAGCAGGTGGCGACGGCTGACCAGCATCCGCCACAGCGTGCGCACGATCGCCGACAGGCTGAAGAACGCCTCGTACGGAAGGCATGCCAGGTCGACCAGCGCGCGATGCAGCTGGCGCCCGGTCGCCTTGCCCACCTGCACGAGGTGGCTTTCCAGGGTCATGTCGACCGGCTTGGACAGCACGTCGCGCATCGCCGGCACCAGCAATGGCAGGAACAGCAGCGACAACAGCAGCAGGGTCCACGACAGAGGCTGCGGCAGCAGCACCCAGCCGGCCACGAGCAGCGACGTGGCCGAGGCAGGCACCAGGCTGCGGCGCAGGTTGTCGAGCAGCTTGCCGCGCGACAGCCAGGTCAGCGGGTTGAACTCGTATCCGCCACCCATTCGCGGCACCCAGGGCAACAGCCACCGCAGCAGCTGCCAGTCGCCGCGGATCCAGCGGTAGCGACGCTTGACGTCGGCCAGGTACCGGGACGGATAGTCCTCGAACAGCTGCACGTCGCTGACCAGCCCGGCGCGGGCGTAGCAGCCTTCCAGGAGGTCGTGGCTGAGGATGCGGTTTTCGGGGAATCGACCTTCCAGCGCGTGCTCGAAGGCGTCGACGTCGTAGATGCCCTTGCCGACGAACGAGCCTTCTCCGAACAGGTCCTGGTAGACGTCCGACACCGCGCGGGTATAGGGATCGATGCCTGGCTCGCTGCCGTACATGCGTGCGTAGCGCGAGGAGCGGCGTCCGCCCATGCTGCTGCCCACGCCCGGCTGCAGGATGCCGTAGCCGCGGGTGACCCGCCGGTGTCTTTCGTCGAAGCGCGCGCGATTGAGCGGGTGCGACAGGGTGCCGACCAGCTCGCGCGCAGCATCGCGCGGGAGGCGGGTGTCGGTGTCCAGGGTGATGACGTAGCGCACGTTGGACAGGACGTGGGTCGCCCCGACGATGCGCATGAAGACCCCCGCCGCGAGCGGATGCGCAGTCGGCCGCAGCAGTGCATTGAGCGAGGCCAGCTTGCCGCGCTTGCGCTCGTGGCCCATCCACATGCCTTCCGATGCATTCCATGTGCGCGGTCGATGCAGCAGGAAGAAGCGATCGCCGTGCTCGGGCGCATAGCGCGCGTTGAGCAGCGCAACCTGGTGCGCCGCGTGCGCCACCAGATCCTCGTCATCGGGCATCACCTGCTGGTCGGCATCGAGGAAATCGCTGAGCAGCGCAAAATGCAGGTGCGCATCGCGGTTGGCAAGGAAGCGGACCTCGAGTGCTTCGACGAGACTGTCGATGGCGTCGACATTGCCGAACATGCACGGCACCGCCACCAGGGCGCGCTCGTTGGAGGGAATGCCGGCCGAGTAGTCCAGGCGCGGCAGCGGCTGCGGAGCCACCAGCACGGTGGCCAGCCAGTTGACCAGCGTGATGCCCAATTCGCTGAAGACGATCGCGGCCAGCACGCCGCAGGCCACCACGAGGCCCAGCGCCACCGGCTGGTCGAACAGCGAGGACAGCAGGGCGTAGGTGAAGAGCGCCGCCACCAGCGCGATCGGCGCCAGGTACAGCGGCAGCGGGATGCGCCGCGGTCGCAGGCGCACCGGTCGATGCGATCGATCGGCTTCGGCCACCGCCGACCTGGTCCGGGCCAGGCCATCGTCGATCAGGTAGTAGCCAACGTGGGCCTGTGCGTCTTCGACCTGCGGGCACGCGCGCGCCAGCTCCAGGACGATTGCGGCAACCTCGGTCTCGCCTGCCCCGCTGCGCTTGGCAATTTTCTCCACCACGTGCCGGTAGGTGTCGCGGGTGCTGAAGTCCATCAGTCCGTAGGTGCCGGCGGGGTCCTCTCGCAGGGCATGGTCGACCAGGCTCAGGGTCTCGACGAACTCGCGCCAGTCCATGTTGGCCAGGAAGCGTAGGCTGCCGATGCTGTTGCTGATGGACACCTGGTCGGCGGCCTGCTGCTGGCTTTCGGCGTGCACCAGCTCCTCGATGCTGCGGCCGCTGCCCGCCACCCACTGCTCGATCCAGCCCATCGGCATGGCCAGCACGGAGCTGCGGCCCTGCAGGCGACGGGTGAACTCGGCCACGAATGCGCCCGACAGTGACGGCTGCGAGCGCGCCATGTCCGCCACCACCAGCACGATGTCCTTGGGCCGCTCGGCGGCGGTTTCGTTGAGCAGATCGGCCCACTTTCCGGCAAGGCGATGGTCGGCGCCGTCGCGCATCACCTGCGCCGCCATGCGCCGCAGGTTCTCGATCAGCGCCAGGCGCAACATGATCGGGATTGCCCACAGCTCGCCCAGCTTGAGCGGTGCCACGCTCTGGTAGGCGGCCACGAAGCGGCTCAGTCCTTCGGCATCGATGCGCCCGTCGCCGTGGGAAATCGCCTCCTTCGCCAGGTCGTAGACGCGGGGAAGCCCTGCCGACGGCCCGTCGGCCAGCGAGGGCAGTTCCCGGCTGTAGCCCTTGGGCAGGTGGCGCCGCGCAATGCGCACCTGTTCCTCGATCAGGTAGAAATTGTCCAGCAGCCACTCGCCTGCCGGCGTCACCGGCACTTCCTCCTGCACCACTTTGCTCAGCAGCCCCGATGCATCCTCGAGAACCCGCGCATTTTCGCGCAGCCGCGCCAGCAGCAGTTCCGGTCCCGCCCGATCCTGCAGCCGGTGCGCACGCGCCAGGACCAGCCCGTGGCGCTCCATCTGCTCGACGTTGAACAGCGCGGAGCGCAGCGGCGGCAGCGAGGTCTGAGGTGTCGCGATCGTCGACCGCTGCCAGCGCCAGATGCGCCTGCGCAGCCTCAGCCAACGGCTGAAGATCCTCCACGTATTCGGCATGCGCAACCCTGGAAAGAGGCAACCGCCTCCAAGGCCGGCAGTCTGGCAGCGGGCGGCGAAAACGCCCGTGAAATCAGGATGAAATAAGCACATTCCCCCCTGGGGATTCGTCCGCTGCCGTGATGCGGCAACGGCAAGGAGACGCGCCTAGCGCAGCAGCAGCACCGGCACCTTGCAGGTGCGCAGCAGGTGGGTGGTGGTGCTGCCCAGGATCATGCTGCGGATGCGTGAGTGCCCGTAGGCACCCATCACCAGCAGGTCGATCGCGTGCTCTTCCACCTGCTGGGCGATCACCTTCTCCACGTCGCCGGAAACGAGTTGCGCCTGCGGCGTGAAGCCCGCCTGCTGCAGTTGCCCGATGGCCCACTCCAGCTGCCGGGTGTGTTCTGCATCATCCTGGCCGACCATCAGCAGGTGGCAGTGCACGCCGTCGAGCAGTGGACTGGCGCAGACCATCTCCACGGCCTTGCGCGTGGTGGCGCTGCCGTCGAAGGCCACGAGGAACTTGCCGATCGGGCGAAACGCTCGCGAAGCCACCAGCACCGGGCGATGCACGGCGCGCACCACGCGCTCCAGGTTGCTGCCCAGGTGCCCCTTGGCGAAGTCGGCATGCTCGCCGCGCTTGCCGATCACGAACAGACGCACGCCTTCTTCCAGTTCCAGCAGCGTGTCGACAATATGCCCATGGCGCTGGCGCATCTCCGCCTGCACGCCGGAATCGTGCTGCAGCTGGGCACGCAGCCCGTCCAGCAGTTCGCGTCCGTGCTGCTGGGCCAGCCGCGCGCCCTGCTCATCCAGCGTCGCGAGCTCGTCTAGCAGGCGCTCGCGCGTGCCCAGCGCCAGGTTTCCGCTGAGGTCGCGGCTGGTCGCATCAGCCGCCTTGTCGATCGCGTGCAGCAGTTCCAGAGGTGCCCTGAGGCGGCTCGCGGCCCAGCCGGCGTGGCGGGCCACGCTCTCGGCATAGACGGAAGTATCGATGGCGGCCAGGACGCGGCCTCCGGTGTGGAGCAGGGCGGTGGTCATGTCAGCATCGTCCTTCAGTGGCCGCCCATCAGGCGTTCGGCGTCGGGTTTGTCGTGCACGCCCAGCGTGTCCACCAGCGTGGCGCTGGCCTGGTTCATGCCCAGGATCTCCACCTGCGTGCCGTCACGGCGGAACTTGAGCACCACCTTGTCCAGCGCGCCCACGCCGCTCAGGTCCCAGACGTATGCGCCGGACACATCGATGGTCACGCGCTCCAGCACCTCCTTGAAATCGAACCCCGCCACGAAGGCGTCGGCCGAAGCGAAGAACACCTGGCCGGTGACCGTGTAGGTGCGCGTCCGGCCGTCGTCGGCCGGCACCGAGGCGATATGCAGCACCCGGCCCACCTTGCGCGCAAAGAACAGGCCAGAGAGCAGCACCCCGGCGAGCACGCCCTTGGCCAGGTCGTAGGTGAACACGGTGACCAGTACCGTGCCGATCATCACGATGCTCGAGGTCGCAGGATACGTGCGCAGGTTGACGATGGAGCTCCAGCTGAAGGTACCGATGGAGACCATGATCATCACCGCCACCAGCGCCGCCATCGGGATCTGCTTCACCCACGGCCCGGCGAACACGACCATCATCAGCAGCACCACGCCGGCCACCAGGCACGACAGTCGCCCGCGACCGCCGGATTTCACGTTGATCACCGACTGGCCGATCATCGCGCAGCCGGCCATGCCGCCGAGCAGGCCGGACGCGATGTTCGCCACGCCCTGGCCGGCGCACTCGCGGTTCTTGTTGCTCGGTGTGTCGGTCAGGTCGTCGACGATCTGCGCGGTGAGCAGCGACTCCAGCAGTCCGACCACGGCCAGCGTGGCCGACACCGGGAAGATGATCCGCAGCGTCTCGAAATTCAGCGGCACGTCCGGGAACAGGAACACCGGCAGGCTGTCGGGCAGCGCGCCCATGTTGCCGACGGTGCGGATGTCCATCTGCATGAACATCGCCGCCGCGGTCAGCACCACGATCGCCACCAGCGGTGAGGGGATGGAGCGGGTGAGATAGGGGAACAGATAGATGATCCCCAGTCCGGCGGCGGTCATCGCATAGACCAGCCACGGCATGCCGATCAGTTCGGGCAGCTGGGCCATGAAGATCAGGATCGCCAGCGCGTTGACGAAGCCGGTGATCACCGAGCGCGAGATGAAGCGCATCAGCGCGCCCAGCTTCAGCGCCCCGGCCACGATCTGCAGCAGGCCGGTGAGCAGGGTGGCCGCCAGCAGGTACTGCAGCCCGTGGTCCTTGACCAGGGTCACCATGACCAGCGCCATCGCGCCGGTGGCCGCCGAGATCATGCCCGGTCGACCGCCGGTGAAGGCGATCACCACCGCGATGCAGAACGAGGCGTACAGGCCGACCTGCGGGTCGACCCCGGCGATGATCGAAAACGCGATCGCTTCGGGGATCAGGGCCAGGGCCACGACCAGGCCGGCGAGCACGTCGCCGTGGATATTGCCGAACCAGTGTTCGCGCAGGTGGGAGCTGATTTTCAAGACGGATTCCAGTGCGGGGCGCTGAGCGCCTGCGTACGAGAGGGGCAAGCAATAACAGAACGACTGACAGAAGGCACCCGCGACGGGCGCAGGCGCGTGCCACCGCGCCAGGGTGGCAAGTTGATGGATCGATGGGCGGCTGGTCCGGGAATCTGCGGGTGCGAGGCAGGCGTGGAGCAATGCTGCAACTGCACAATGATAGACCATGGCCGCTCCAGCCGGCTCTGGCTTGCGCCGGCCCGTAGGCGACATAAAGGCCTGGGCCGGGCGGAATTTGCTGCGAGGCTGGTGGCGGGTCGTCACCCCGCGCGGCGCTACTCAGCGCTGCGACTGGCCGGTCTGGTCGTAATCGCGGGCGGCGAACAGATCGGGCTGGATCAGCTCGATGAAGGCGCGCGCCTGCGGTGACAGATAGCGGCCCTTGCGCACCACCACGCCATAGCTGCGGCTCGGGAACCACTTGCTCAAGGACCGCGCCGCCAGCCGATCGCGGTCGGACTCAGTGAGGCAGACCGAGGTGATGATCGAGATGCCCATGCCCATGGCCACGTACTGCTTGATCACCTCCCAGCCGCCGACTTCCAGGGCCACCGTGTAGGGGACCCGGTTTTGCTGGAACACCAGGTCGACCAGGCGATAGGTGATGACGCGCTTTGGCGGCAGGATCAGCCCGTGCGGCGAGAGGTCCTCCAGCTTCAGGCTGCGCTGGGTGATCAGCGGGTGTCCGGGGGGTGCGATGAGCAGCGGCTCGAAGCGGTACACGGGCGCATAGCTGAGGTCGGCCGGCACGTCGAGCATCGAGCCCACCGCCAGGTCCACCGCATCGGAGCGCAGCAGGTCGGTGCCGTCGGCGCTGACCGCGTTGTGCAGGGTCAGGCGTACATCCGGGTGCTGGGTCCGGAACAGCTCCACGATGCGCGGAAGCAGGTACAGGATGGTCGAACTGTTGGCCGCGATGTTGAGCTCGCCGGCGTCCAGGCCGCGGACTTTTTCGCGAAAGCTTCCCTCTAGCCCGTCCAAGCTCTCCACCAGCGGCTGGGCCAGCTCGTACAGCAGCTGGCCCTCGCGGGTCGGGGACAGGCGGCGGCCGCTGCGTTCGAACAGGCCCACCCCCAGCTCCCGTTCCAGCGCCTGCAGCTGCAGGGTAATGGCCGGCTGACTCACGAACAGGGCCTCGGCCGCCCTCGACACCGACCCCAGGCGCACCGTCTGGCAAAACGCCCGCAGCGGCTTCAGACGGTCGGATTTGTAGGGGAATCGGGGGGTTGGAACGCTTTCCGCTGACATTGCGATGCACCATATAAGCACAGCTTATTTATTGCATTGATAAAACTGTATTGTCAAATAACAGGCCGGGGAGCACGTTACCGCACTGGCTGCAAAGCCCACTGCAAAGGAGTCTCCAGATGTCGGCCGTACTCAACCAAGCTCATTCCTCCGGCCCGGACGCGGTCGAGCTCACCGCCCGGGTGCCAGGCCAGGACGCCCTGCTTCCGCCTGCGGCGCTGGCGCTGCTGGCGGGCCTGCATCGCCTGGTCGAGCCCCGGCGGCAGGCGCTGCTCGCGGCCCGGGTCGAGCGCCAGGCTTTCTTCGACCAGGGCGGCGTCCCCGATTTCCGCGACGACACCCGCGCCATCCGCGAGGGTGACTGGACGGTTGCCCCGATCCCCCAGGCGCTGCAGGACCGGCGCGTGGAGATCACCGGGCCGGTCGACCCGAAGATGGTCATCAATGCGCTCAACTCCGGCGCCAAGGTGTTCATGGCCGACTTCGAGGATTCCACCGCCCCCACCTGGATCAACCTGATGGCCGGGCAGCAGTCGATGATCGGCGCGGTCGCCGGAGACCTGGAGTTCACTGGCCCGGCTGCCGGCGACACGCCCGGCAAGCATTACGCGCTCAAGCCTTTCGCCGAGCAGGCCGTGCTGGTGGTGCGCCCGCGCGGCTGGCACCTGGACGAGAAGCACGTGCGCATCAAAGGCATGCCGATCGCGGGCGGGCTGTTCGACCTGGCCGTGTTCGCCTTGCACAACGCCACGGCGCTGGCGGCCAGGGACCGCGGGCCGTACTTCTACCTGCCCAAGCTGCAGTCGATGGAAGAGGCCGCGCTGTGGGAAACCGCGCTGTCGCACATCGAAACCACGCTGGGCCTGGCGCAGGGCCAGATGAAGGTCACCGTGCTGATCGAGACGCTGCCGGCGGTGTTCGAGATGCACGAGATCCTGCATGCGCTGCGCGGCCGCATCGTCGGCCTCAACTGCGGGCGCTGGGACTACATCTTTTCCTATCTCAAGACCTTCCGCCGGCATCGCGACAAGGTGCTGCCCGAGCGCGGCCAGGTCACCATGACCCAGCCGTTCCTCAAGGCCTATTCGGAGCTGCTGATCCAGACCTGCCACCGCCGCGGCGCCCACGCCATGGGCGGCATGGCCGCGCAGATTCCCATCGGCAATGACGAAGCGGCCAACGAGCAGGCGATGGCCCGCGTGCGCGCCGACAAGCTGCGCGAAGTCAATGCCGGCCATGACGGCACCTGGGTGGCGCATCCGGCGCTGATCCCGATCGCGCGCGACATCTTCGACGAACACATGCCGCATGCGAACCAGCACGGCGTGCTGCGCGAAGACGTGCACGTCACCTGCGAGGACCTGATCAAGCCTTCGCTGGGCACCATTACCCGCAGCGGCTTCGAAGGCAACGTGGAGGTGTGCGTGCGCTACCTGGCTGCATGGCTGGACGGCAACGGCTGCGTGCCGATCCACTTCCTGATGGAGGACGCGGCGACCGCCGAGATCTCCCGCACCCAGCTGTGGCAGTGGCTGCATTCGGACAACCTGCATCTGGCCGACGGCACCCAGATCGACTTCGCCCTGCTCGAGCGCGCGCTGCTCAACCTGCCAGCACGCCTGGGCGACACCAGCGCCATGCCCGGCGCCTCGCGCATTGGCGAAGCGATACAGATGCTCGACGACCTCACCCGCGCCGACGAGCTGGTCGAATTCCTCACTCTGCCGGCGTACGAACGCCTCGATTGACCGCGATCCATTGACTGTAGGAGCGGGCCCGGCCCGCGAGGGCGTTACCGGTGAAGCCCCTCGCGGGCAGGGCCCGCTCCTACAGAAAACCGTTGCCACAACCTCACTCTCGGAAGCCAAGATCATGACCACACAACACACCGCCGAACAGATCCAGAACGACTGGGACACCAACCCGCGCTGGGCCGGCATCGCCCGCAACTACACCGCCGCCGACGTGGTGCGCCTGCGCGGCACCGTGCACGTGGAGCATTCCATCGCCCGTCTCGGCGCGGACAAGCTGTGGAAGTCGCTGCAGACCGAGGAGTTCGTCAACGCGCTGGGCGCGCTGACCGGCAACCAGGCCATGCAGCAGGTCAAGGCCGGACTCAAGGCCATCTACCTGTCCGGCTGGCAGGTGGCGGCCGACGCCAACCTGGCCGGGCAGATGTATCCGGACCAGTCGCTGTACCCGGCCGACTCGGTGCCGGCGGTGGTCAAGCGCATCAACAACACCCTGCTGCGCGCCGACCAGCTGCACCACGCCGAAGGCGATGACAGCATCGATTTCCTGCAGCCGATCGTGGCCGATGCCGAAGCCGGGTTCGGCGGCGTGCTCAACGCGTTCGAGCTGATGAAGGCGATGATCGAGGCCGGCGCGGCCGGCGTGCATTTCGAGGACCAGCTGGCCAGCGTCAAGAAGTGCGGGCACATGGGCGGCAAGGTGCTGGTGCCCACGCGCGAGGCGGTGGAGAAGTTGAACGCCGCGCGCCTGGCCGCCGATGTGATGGACGTGCCGACCCTGCTGATCGCACGCACCGATGCCGAAGCCGCAGATCTGATCACCAGCGACGTCGACGCCAACGACCAGCCATTCGTTGACGGCGAGCGCACCATGGAAGGCTTCTACCGCACCCGCAATGGCCTGGACCAGGCCATCAGCCGTGGCCTGGCCTACGCGCCCTACTGTGATCTGGTGTGGTGCGAGACCGGCAAACCGGACCTGGAGTTCGCGCGCAAGTTCGCCAAGGCGATCCACGCCAGGTTCCCGGGCAAGATGCTGGCCTACAACTGTTCGCCTTCGTTCAACTGGAAGAAGAACCTGGACGACGCCACCATCGCCAGGTTCCAGAAGGAAATCGCGACCTACGGCTACAAGTTCCAGTTCATCACCCTGGCCGGCTTCCACGCGCTCAACTACTCGATGTTCCACCTGGCCCACGGTTACGCGCGCCGCCAGATGAGCGCCTTCGTGGAGCTGCAGGAAGCGGAGTTCGCCTCCGCCGATCGTGGCTTCACCGCGGTCAGGCACCAGCGCGAGGTCGGCACCGGCTACTTCGACTCGGTGACCCAGGCCATCCAGCAGGGCCAGTCCTCGACCACCGCGCTCAAGGGCTCGACCGAGGAAGAGCAGTTCGCCGAAAAGGCCGCCTGACCGCGGGTCCAGCCTCCTCCCTTGCGCGCAGCGCAGTGGAGGATCGAGGTGGGTGCTGTTGATCCTGCCTTTGCTTCCGCCTCCTCCCTAGCGCAAAGCGCAGGGGAGGATCGAGGAGGGGTGCTCTCAGCTGTTGCTGTTGTCGTTGCTGTTTGCGTTTCTCGCCGTCCAGCCCGAACACAACCCGCATATCCGACAACTCCTTCCCGCGCCAAAGGCACCGCTCCTCAATCCTCCCCTTGCTGCGCAAAGGGAGGAGGCAAAAGGCGCAATGGCTGCTTTTGATACTGCTGTTGCTTCCGCCTCCTCTCTTGCGCGTCAGCGCAGGGGAGGATTGAGGAGGGGCGCTCTAGCTGTCGCTGTTTCCCGTGGCTGCGCTTGAACACAACCGGCACCTCTGACAACTCCTTCCCGCGCCAAAGGCACTCTGGACTACCCTGATTTTTCGGACACTACAAAGCGAGGACAATCCTCGCACGGAGGTGTTCGATGGAGAAGCGTCAGAAGTTCACGGCAGAGTTCAAGCGAGAGGCGGTTCGGCTGCTCAAGACGGGCGGCAAACCAGTAGCGGTGGT
>JBDNHW010000068.1:0-8802 GCA_041688625.1 Pseudoxanthomonas sp. | reverse complement strand
GGGCACGCGCTGATTTCCGAATCGCTGTATGCCGGGCTCGAGGCCACGGTGGCGCGATATCTTGCGATCCTGTCCAGCGCCTCCGTGGCGTCGGTCACGCCTTGACCACTCGGTGTTCGGTGTTCGGGGATTACGGCAATGTCGGCCACACCGCTGCTGCGAGCCACGGCCAGCGCCGTGACCACCGACTGGTAATCGGCGTCTGAGTTTGCGCGTACGGCCAAGGCGGCGCGGCCATCTCCCTGCGCCACCGCCTGGTCGAGCCGAAGCGGCAAGTCCGCGACCGGCAGCAGGCGTCCATCCAGCCGATAGGTGCCGTCGGCAGCGATGTCGAGCTGCAGGGCCGGTTGCGATGGAGGCGTCGCCAGATGGAGGCGTCGCCAGGCGCGAGGGATGCGGCAGGCTTGCCCGCACCGGCTCGGCAATGATCAGCACCGAAACCATGAAGATCACCAGCAGCACCAGCATCACATCCACCAGCCGGGTGATGTTCATTTCAGCGACCGCGTTGTCCTGCATCGATACGGAGAAAGCCATGGCGTACTCCAAAGGCGACGAGCAGGCCTGACGCCACGCCGCTTCCTTTTCCCTTGCAACACAGGTGCCGCGGGCTTACCGGAGCGCCAACGAAAACGCCGCCCGAAGGCGGCGCTTTCATCTTGCGTGGATCTTTCGCTACTGCCGTCCTCTACTGCTGGACGAACCCGATCTTCTGCATCCGCGAGTTCTTGGCTGCGGCCAGGACCTTGGCCATGACCTCGTACTGCGAGTCGGGATTGGCGTCGATGCGCAGCTCCGGCTGGTTGGTCGGATCACGCTGAACTTCGTTTTCCATCATCGACTGCACCGCGGCAATCGCAACCGGGCTGTTGTTCCAGTACACCTGGCCCGCGGCATCGATGCGCAGCTCGATCGGCGGCGGCGGCTCTTGTAGCTGCGGTGGCGGGTTGATCACACGCTGCGGCAGGTCGACGCTGATGGGATAGGTCAGGACGGGCACGGTCACGATGAAAATGATCAGCAGCACCAGCATCACGTCGACCAGCGGCGTGACGTTGATGTCGGCCATCGGCTGGCCCTTGCCGGAACCGGTTGTGAATGCCATGGCTTATGGACCCCTTGTTTCTTTCGTGGCAACGAAGCCGACGTCGAGCATTCCCTGGTTCTGGGCGATCTTGGTGACCTCGTTGATCGTGCGCATCTTGGTGGTGCGGTCGCCACGCAGGTTCAACGGCGGCTGCGGCGTCATCTGCGCCGCGCTCGACAGGCGCGACTCCAGGATCTCCTTGCTGATCGGCTCGTCGTTCCAGAACAGCGCGCCATCCTCCTGGACCGCGATGGTGATCGGCGACAGGCGTTTTGCCTCTGCGTCCAGGTCCTGGATCAGCTGCGCCTCGGGCAGGTCGATCTGCACCTTGTGGGCCATCAACGGCGCGGTGATGATGAAGATGATCAGCAGCACCAACATCACGTCCACGAGGGGCGTGACGTTGATGTCGGCCATTGGGCCGCTGCTTTTGGTGCCGGTGCTGAAGGCCATTCAAAGGCTCCGTTGGGTGCGCTCGTTCGACTACCGGGTTACCGGCTCAGCCTACGCGCGAGCCGGTGGCGAAGAAGTCGTGCAGGTCATGCGCGAACGTGTCGAACTTCGCATTGGTGTCGCTGTTGGCCCGGTTGAAGAAGTTGTACGCCAACACTGCCGGGATCGCGACGAACAGGCCAAGTGCGGTCATGATCAGCGCCTCGCCGACGGGACCGGCCACGGCGTCGATCGATGCCGAGCCGGTGGCGCCGATGCGGATCAGGGCGCCGTAGATGCCCCACACCGTACCCAGCAGCCCGACAAATGGCGCGGTCGCGCCGACCGATGCCAGCACGGTCATCCCGGTCTGCAGCTTCGAGCTTTCACGGGTCACGGACTGGCGCAATGCGCGATCCACGAACTCGGAACGGTTGAGCGACTCGACCAGCACCGAGCCTTCACTGCGCTGGTGGTGGGCGGCGGCCTGGGCGGCGTCCAGCGCGATCTTGGAGAACGGCTCGTTGCGCGGCTGCTCCTCCATCAGGCGGATGGCGTCCTGGGCGTTCGAGGTTTCCCAGAACATCGTGGTGACCTTGTCAGCCTGCGACTTCAGGCGCACGTTCTTGAGGAAATTGATGACGGTCCAGTACCAGGACAGGGCCGACATCACGACCAGGGTAATCAGCACGATCCACGATACGGCGAACTCGCCCGGATGGGCGGTCATCTCACTGATCAGGTGCTCAAAGCCCATGTTCGACATGGCCTGCGCGTCGGAAGTGGCTCCAGCAGCAGCGGTGGTTTCTTGCAGCATGACGCTTACCTTTTATTTGTGATGATGAGGGTGGGGCGGTGGGTGGTTCGTGGGGACCGCTGTTTACATCTTGAAGTCAACGGGGACACGTACACGGCCTGCACTTCGTTGTCCATCCGACATACCGGGATTGAAGCGCCATTTGCGTGCCGCGTCCATCGCGGCGCGATCGAGGTCACGGTTGCGGCTGGATTTCTCGACCGAAACGTTGGTCACGTTGCCGTTGGCGTCCACGTCGATGATCAGGATCACCGTGCCCGTGATTCCGGCCCGTGCAGCGGCAGGCGGATACTTGGGCGGATTCATGTTCTTGGACGAGATGTCCACGCTGGCGCCGATGTCGGACTGCGGCGCGGGCGGCGAGGGCGGCGAGGGCGGGGAATACACGTCCGTCGGTCGCGGCTGGGCAATCTCGATGGGCGGCGCTTCGGGCGGCGGCGGCGTCTGCGTCGGCTTCGGCGGCACCAGGTTCTTGACCGGCGGTGGCGGCGTGTCGGGCTGCTTTAGCGGCGGCGGCGGTGGCGGCGGCGGCGGTGGCGCATCGACGATGGTCACTATCGTCTTCTGCTCCAGCTCTTCTGCCGCAGGCGGGGCTACCGCCGGAATCAGCAGCAGCAGGAATGCCGCGACGTGCAGGCCAATGACGAACGCCATGCCGATAACGCGGGGCCAGTTGAGACCGGTCTCCGGTTCTTCGCTATATCTGCTTCTGATGACCAGCTGCTCAGCCATGCGCCAATGAACTCATTGCTTGGGTCGACAGTGCGGACCGCGAGATTGGGGGGCCCGTTGCGTCTCCGCCACAGGAACCCCAAGCTTATACCAATCGGCTACGTCAGTACCATCTTCTAAGCGTGCAGAAACTCTAGATCGCTGCCCGCAGTCACGGCAGGGCGACGATCTTCTTCGCTTCGTCCGGCTTCTTGAGCCCCTTCTCCAGGGCCGCACGTGCGGCCTGCTTGGCTTCCGGGACGCGGTCCTCCTGCCATAGCACCTTGGCCAGATTGAGGTAGGTCTCACCGTCCGGGGCCATCGGGGCTGCCTTCTGCCAGGCCGCGATCGCCGGTGGAATCTGGTCGGAGTAATAGTAGGACTGCGCCAAGGCCAGGTAGGTCTGGTGGTCCGCCTTCAGCACGCCCTTGGCGATCCCGTCATTGATGACGTTGATGACCTCCTTTTCCTTGCCGTCCATGTTCGCGTAGGTCGCATAGAGCTGGCGATAGTCCTTCTCTTCCGTGAGCAGCCCGGAAGCGCGCATCTTCTCAAGCACCGCAGCAGCCTGCTCGTACTTGTCGGCCTGCAGGTAGACGCCGGCGAGGTTCATCTGGGCCCTCTTGTCGCCCGGGGCGCGAGCGGCGATGGTTTCGGCCATGGCCATCGCTTCGCTCGACTGGCCGACCTCGGCGTAGGAGGCCATCAGCAGCTGCTGCCAGTTGTCCTTCGGCTCGGGCGAGGCGTCGATCGCCTGCTTGAGCGCAGGAATGGCTTCGGCGAAGCGCTCCGCCTGGTAGAGGCCCTGGCCCTTCAGTGCCAAGGCCTCGGGATCCTTGCTCTTGGTCTCGCCCAGAAATCGCTCCAGCGTCGCCAGGCCTTCAGCGTACTGTTCTTCCTGCAGCTGTATCCCCGCCAGCATGTACATCAGCTGGTAATGGTTGTTGTTGTCGAGCGCATTGGCATCCAGCGCCTGCTGGATGTAGGCCAGGGTCGCGGGCGTGTCGTCGCTGTTGTAGGCGGCATGCGATGCGATCTGTGCGGACACCGCCTTGTCGTAGGGGGTGGCGATGTCGCTGGCGAGGATCTCGTCAGCCTGGGTGCGGGCGGCGGCGAAGTCATCCTTGTTGTAGACCTCGACCATTTTCTGCAGCTTGGTCTGCAGCTTGCGCGCGCCTTTCTCCGTGGGATCCTGGCGGGTCGCGTCCGGGTAGCGGGCTTCGGCCTTTTCGGTGCTGCCTTCCTGCTTGCGCGCATCGGCGCGCTCGCGCGTGCTGCGCTGGGCGTCCGCATCGAACGCAGCGGTCCCCAGGAAGCACATGATGGCCAGGGACAGGGCGGCTTGCTTGAAGTTGCGAAACGACATGGCGTTACCTCTTGATGGTTTTCTTGGTGGCCGGCGGGCGCCGCCGTCCGGCGGGCAAACTCGGCCGGCAACGCTACCAGAAACGAACAACACCCGGGAGCTGACCCCGAGGACGGGTTGCGGATGCCTTCAGTCATGTGCAGGACGGAGTACGGCCCGACACCCGCGCCTGCTCATAGACAGGAATCAGGGCGGCGGCACGCGTACGCAGCTCCTGCATGCGCGCCTGCGGATCGGGATGGGTGGACAGCCACTCGGGCTGGCGCGCGCCACCGGCAGACATCATGTTCTGCCACAGGTCGACGGCCTGTTCGGGGTTGAACCCGGCCTGTGCCATGAGGCGCTGCCCGACGACGTCGGCTTCGGTCTCCTGCGCGCGGGTGCCTGGCAGCAGGAAACCTGCCTGCAGGCCGACGCCGCCCAGCTGGCCCACCGTGTTGGCCGCGCCCTGTCCGTAGCGCGATCCGGCCAGCGCACCGACGCCCTGAAGCAGCGCGCCGGCACCCATCTGCCGGGTGATACGTTCGTTGTGATGGTTTTCCACCACGTGACCGATCTCGTGCGCCAGCACCGCAGCCAGCTGGTCCTGGTTGCGGGCCACGCTCAACATTCCGGTGTTGACGCCAACCTTGCCGCCCGGCAGTGCGAAGGCGTTGGGTTCCTTGATCGCGAACAGCGCGCTCTCCCACGCGGCGCCCCGCTGATTGGCGGGAAGCTGTTGCACCAGCGCGCTGACCACGCAGCGCACGTAGCCGTTCTGCCGGGGATCGTTGCTGAGTGGGCCCTTGGCCTTGGCTTGCGCGAAGGCTTGCGCGCCCAGTTGTTCGAGCTGCTGCTCCGACACGGCACCGACGTACTGGGTACGTCCGGTGGAAGAGGTCGTGGTCGCGCACGCAGCGACGGAGGCAGCGATGGCAAGCGACAGGATCCAGTTTTTCATCAGGCAACCCCTTGGTTCGGGCGCTGAGTGTGTACAACAAAGCCTTAACGTCTCGTCAAGTGCAAGAAGTCCTAGCTGCCCCCGTACAGGTTCAGGGCGCCCAAGGCCAGGCCGTTGTTCAACGCGTGCGCGGCGATTGGCGCCCACAGGGTGCCGGTACGCCAATACAGCACCGCATAGGCAGCGCCCATTGCCGAATAGACCAACCACAGCCACAAGGTGGCCGCAAGACTGTTGCCGCCCACGCCCGGCACTTCATGCAGGGCGGCGAAGGCCATGCTGCTCAACACCAGGCCGAGGATGGGTCGCCCGGCAGACCAGAGCCGGCCGAACAGGACGCGACGGAACAGCAGCTCCTCGTAGGCCGGCGCTACGACTATCGCGAAGACGAGCAGTAGCGCAGGATTGGCGTCCATGCCGGATTCGATCACAGCAACGTTGGTCGGTTGCGGCTGCATCCCCCAGTAATGGGCCAGCGCCGAGATCGAACTGCTGGCCAGGTGCGTTGCAACGCCCGTGAGCGCCGCCCAGCCCCAGGTGCTCGTTCGCCTGGACGCGGCGAGCGACACGGCGATCTCCCCAGCACTCGCGCGCCGCCGCCACCAGTACAGCAGCAGCGCAGCGCCACCGGTGCTGATCGCGCTGATGAGCAACAAGGCCACCACCCCCGGCTCACCGATGGCGGCGATCAAGGAGTCCGTGTCCGGCAGCCCACCGACGCCCAGGCTGACCTCCACGCCTCGCCACACGACCCAGCTCATCGCCGCGACCACCATCAAGGCCGTCATGGCCAGTAGCGCCAACAGCAGGTCGAGGAAGAAGGCGGTGACAGCACTGTGCTGCAGGGACCGAAGCCGAAGCTTCGGCGCATTCTTCAAAACGACCACAAGTACGCGAGGCACGCGATGAGGTTGTTGGTGTCATGGGCCAGGATGGCCGCCGAAAGACGTCCAGTGATGCAATAGGCGGCGGCAAACAGGGCGCCCATGACGCTGTAGTCAACCAGCAGCAACGCCCATCCGGCGATGCTCTGTTCTCCACGGGGGAAGGGCTCGTGCATGAGCCCGAACAGGACGCTGGTCAGCACGATTCCAAGCAGGGGATGGCCTGATTTGAGGAAGCGCGCCAGCAGGAACTTCCGGAACACGATCTCTTCGGTGACTGGCGCAATGACCACCAGCACGAACGGGGTGAGCAGCCACGGCCCTTGCAGCAACCGCTCCACGTATTCGGCGTTGCGTGGCAGGAGATCGTTCCCGGTCCACTGGCACACCCAGTAGGTCGAATAGGAAACTGCCACGGCCAGGAGACCGGCCAACACGCCCAATGTGGCACCGGCCGCCGGTGTCGCGGTGGGCGCGATGTGCAGGGAACGCCAGCGCCAGGCGATCCACGCCAGCGGCGATGCCATAACGCCCAACAGCAGGGCGTTATTCATCCAGGGCATCAGGACACCGTGGATCTACGTCAAGCGGGCCAGCTTAAAGGCCGCATCGGCCATCGCTGTCAGAAGCAGCAGCAGCATCGCCCCGGCGAACGTCAGCAACAACAGCACGACGGGCTCGGTCAGCGCTTGCAGTGACACCTGCCCCGCGCCGATGCGTTCCGATCCGTTTTCAGGTTGGAGCATTGGCACCATCCCTGGAAACCTCAGGCGATTCGATCAGATGTCGAGGTTGGACACCTTGAGCGCGTTGGCGTCGATGAAGGCGCGCCGCGGCTCCACCACGTCACCCATCAGGGTGCTGAAAATCTGGTCGGCCGCCACCGCATCCTCGATACGCACCTGCAGCAGGCGCCGCGTCTCCGGGTTCACCGTCGTGTCCCAGAGCTGCTCGGGATTCATTTCGCCCAGCCCCTTGAAGCGCTGGATGCTGCGGCCCTTCTTGGCTTCCTCCAGCAGCCACGCCTGCGCCTGGGCGAAACTGTCGATCGGTTGGGTTTTGGCGCCACGTACGATGTACGCGCCCTCGCGCACCAGCCCGTGCAGCACCGCCGCCGCATCGCGCAGGGGGCGCAGCTCACCGGATTCGAACACCGACAGCGGCAGCACCTGGGTCAGTTCCTCGCCCATGTGCTTGCGCCTGGCCAGCAGCGCCGCCGGGCGGTTCTCGTTGGCCGACTGCATGGTCAGCGCGTAGCGCGCGCTGCCGATGCCGCCGCGGTTGAGCTTGGCTTCCAGCGCGTCGAGCTCATGGCGCTCGTCGATGTTCTCGGCCAGGTGCGCCATGTCCAGCGGGGTGAAGTCGATCAGCGACTCGAGCAGGATCGGATCGTAGCGATGGGCGTTGCGCGCGATGGTGTCGCGCGCGCCCGTGAATGACAGCAGCAGCTTTTCCAGCGCGCTGCCGGTGATCGGCGGCTCGCCTTCGGCCGGGACCAGCGCCGCGTTCTCGACCGCGCTGTTGGCCAGGTACACGTTGAGCGCGGCATCGTCCTTCATGTAGATCTCCTGCTTGCCCTGCTTGAGCTTGTACAGGGGCGGCAGGCCGATATAGATATGGCCGCGCTCGATCAGCTCCGGCATCTGCCGGTAGAAGAAGGTCAGCAGCAGCGTGCGGATGTGCGAGCCGTCGACGTCGGCGTCGGTCATGATGATGATGCGGTGGTAGCGCAGCTTGTCCGGGTTGTATTCGTCGCGGCCGATGCCGGTGCCCAGCGCGGTAATCAGCGTGCCGACCTCGGCCGAGGCGAGCATGCGATCGAAGCGAGCACGTTCCACATTGAGGATCTTGCCGCGCAATGGCAGCACGGCCTGGTTCTTGCGGTTGCGGCCCTGCTTGGCCGAGCCGCCGGCCGAGTCGCCCTCGACGATGAACAGTTCCGACAGCGCCGGATCCTTTTCCTGGCAGTCGGCCAGTTTGCCAGGCAGGCCGGCGATGTCCAGTGCGCCCTTGCGGCGGGTCAGGTCGCGGGCCTTGCGCGCGGCCTCGCGGGCACGCGCGGCGTCGATGATCTTGCCCGTAATGGCGCGGGCTTCGTTGGGGTGTTCTTGCAGGAACTCCTCCAAACGTGCGCCGAACGTGTGCTCAACTACCGGCCTGACGTCGGAACTGACCAGCTTCTCCTTGGTCTGCGAAGAGAAGCTGGGGTCAGGTACCTTGACCGAGAGCACCGCGATCATGCCTTCGCGCATGTCATCGCCGGAGAGGCTGATCTTGGCCTGCTTGGCGATGCCGCTCTGTTCGATGTAGTTGCTCAGGGTGCGGGTCAGGGCGGCGCGGAAGCCGATCAGGTGGGTGCCGCCGTCCTTCTGCGGGATGTTGTTGGTGAAGCAGAACATGGTTTCCTGGTAGGCGTCGGTCCACTGCAGCGCCACGTCGACGGTAATGCCGTTCTGTTCGCCGGTCACCGAAATCACGTTGGGGTGCAAGGGGGTCTTGAGCTGGGCCAGGTGCTCGACGAAGCTGCGGATGCCGCCTTCGTACTGGAACAGGTCCTGCCGGCCT
>JBDNHW010000067.1:0-95302 GCA_041688625.1 Pseudoxanthomonas sp. | reverse complement strand
GGGCAGAACAACGTGCCTTGGAAGCTTGAGCTAGAAGGTCGAGAGGGAGAGTCGAGAAAGCTGCCGCTTCCGCCCCCTCCATTTGCGAAGCAAGGGGAGGGTTGGGGAGGGGTGCTTTTCGCGTAGAAGCTATCGCCATTCGCATCCTCGCTGATGCCGCAGTGATGAAAGGCCGCCCTGGAACGATCGAAGCCTTGCAGCCAGCAGTCCCTGCAAAATTCAGGAAAGACCCGCTTCGCCCTACAGCGCGTAGCCAAACTGCTGCTTGAACTGCTCGTTGAACTCGTCGTAGTCGAAGCGCTGGTTCTGGGTGCCGGGGTGCTCCACCTTCAGTGCGCCCATCAAATTGCCCATGCGGCCGATGGTCAGCCAGTCCAGGCCCTTTTCGATGCCGAAGATCAGGCCGGCGCGGAACGCGTCGCCGCAGCCGGTGGGATCGGTGACGCGGCGCTCGTGCGCCGGCGGGATGTCGTAGGTCTTCTCGGCGGTGTGGATCAGCGAGCCCAGCGGGCCGCGCGTGGTGATGTAGGCCTTGACCCGCTGCATGATCTCCTTTTCGCCCCAGCCGGTGCGCTCCTGCAGCAGGTTCGATTCGTAGTCGTTGACGGTGACGTAGTCGGCCTGGTCGATGAAGTGGCGCAGCTCGGCGCCGTTGAACAGCGGCATCGCCTGGCCCGGATCGAAGATGAAGGGGATGCCGGCTTCGGCGAATTCGGTCGCGTTCTGCAGCATGCCGTCGCGCCCGTCGGGGCTGACGATGCCGAAGGTGACGCCCTTCACGTCGCGCACGTGGTTTTCGTAGCTGCGCATCATCGCGCCGGGGTGGAATGCGGTGATCTGATTGTTGTCCAGGTCGGTGGTGATGAAGGCCTGCGGGGTGAACAGCTCCTCGATCACCTTGACCTGGTCCATGCGGATGTCCTGCTGCTCGAACCACTCCCGGTACGGGCCGAAATCCTGGCCGACGGTGGCCATGGGGATGGGCTCGCCGCCCAGCAGCTTGAGGTTGTAGGCGATGTTGCCGGCGCAGCCACCGAATTCCCGGCGCATGCGCGGCACCAGGAACGAGACGTTCAGGATGTGCACCTTGTCCGGCAGGATGTGGTTCTTGAACTGGTCCGGGAACACCATGATGGTGTCGTAGGCGAGCGAACCACAGATCAGTGCGGACATTGGAAATCTCTAGGCAGGTGTGAAAGAGGGCGGGCCGGCGGGCCGGGGCCGGGCAAGGCGGCGTGGCCCGGCGGCGCAAAGGGTAACGTCATGGCCTGCCGCAGGCCAGCGCCAGACCCCGCGTGAAAACGTGCGCCCCGGCCCGAAATCCACGTCCCACGCGGCTTTCCAAGGATATTCCTTGCTGCGCCCTAGGGCGGTTGTTAGTCTAGCTGACCCCCGATATTTCACCGCGCGGTCACCTGCCGCGCCGGCAACGCAGGACTATTCCCCCGATGTTCAAGAAGCTGCGCGGCATGTTCTCCAACGACCTGTCCATCGACCTGGGCACGGCCAACACCCTGATCTATGTCCGCGGCCAGGGCATCGTCCTGAACGAGCCCTCGGTGGTTGCGGTACGCCAGGACCGCGCCTTCGGTGGTCACCGCACGGTGGTGGCGGTGGGAATGGAAGCCAAGCAGATGCTGGGCCGCACGCCCGGCAACATCACCACTATCCGCCCGATGAAAGACGGCGTCATCGCCGACTTCACCTACACCGAGGCCATGCTCAAGCACTTCATCAAGAAGGTGCACACGTCACGCTTCCTGCGCCCCAGCCCGCGCGTGCTGGTGTGCGTCCCGGCCGGTTCCACCCAGGTGGAGCGCCGCGCGATCAAGGAATCGGCCGAAGAGGCCGGCGCCCGCGACGTGTACCTGGTCGAGGAGCCAATGGCCGCGGCGATCGGCGCCGGGCTGCCGGTCAGCGAGGCGCGCGGCTCGATGGTGATCGACATCGGCGGCGGCACCACCGAGGTGGCGGTGATCTCGCTCAGCGGGATCGTCTACTCGCAGTCGGTGCGCATCGGTGGTGACCGCTTCGACGACGCCATCATCAATTACGTGCGCCGCAACCACGGCATGCTGATCGGCGAAGCCACCGCCGAGCGCATCAAGCTGCAGATCGGCTGCGCCTACCCGCAGCCGGAGATGGTGGAGATGGATATCTCCGGCCGCAACCTGGCCGAGGGCGTGCCCAAGATGATCAAGATCAACTCCAACGAAGTGCTCGAAGCCCTGCACGAACCCCTTTCGGGCATCGTCAGCGCGGTCAAGCTGGCGCTGGAGCAGACCCCGCCGGAGCTGTGCGCCGACGTCGCCGAGCGCGGCATCGTGCTCACCGGCGGTGGCGCGCTGCTGCGCGACATTGACCGGCTGATCAGCGAGGAAACCGGCCTCCACGTACAGGTGGCCGACGACCCGCTCACCTGCGTGGCCCGTGGCGGTGGCCGCGCGCTGGAGCTGGTGGACATGCACGGCAACGAGTTCTTCGCACCGGAGTGAAGTGGTGAAGCGGGAACGGGGAACGGGGAACGGGGAATGCCAGTATCGCGGCGGCGGTCGCAGCGCCTGTTTTCCCGCAACGTCCCGGCGTCGGCGCGGTAGCCGCAGTCCTTTCGACCCGCACGCATTGGATCGCTCCCTGTTCCCTGCTCCCTGTTCCCGGCTCTAGACCCGTGCCTTCCTACGCCGGCCCTCCCGTCGCTGCCCGTCCTGGCGAAGTCTCCGGCACGCTGCGCCTGCTCGCGTACCTGGCGCTGGCCATGACCTTGCTGGTGCTCGACGACCGCGGCGGCTGGCTGTCGCGGATCCGCAGCCAGGCCGACGCGGCCACGCAGCCGCTGTGGTGGCTGGCAGGGCTACCCGGCAGGCTGGGCAACCGCGTACAGGACGATGCGGCCTCCCACGCGCGGCTGACGGAGGACAACCGCAACCTTCGCAACGAGCTGCTGATCGCCAATGCGCGCCTGACCCGGCTGCAGACCGCCGCCGCGGACAACGCACGGCTGCGCGGGCTGATGGGGATGGCCGAAGG
Source organism: Pseudoxanthomonas sp. (assembly GCA_041688625.1). Taxonomy (GTDB): domain Bacteria; phylum Pseudomonadota; class Gammaproteobacteria; order Xanthomonadales; family Xanthomonadaceae; genus Pseudoxanthomonas_A. The sequence goes on along the minus strand of JBDNHW010000067.1, from coordinate 92,275 downwards.
CCGCAACCTGGACGTGCAGCTGGCGCCCATCCTCAATATCGACCTGGACCCGACCCGCCAGCGCCTGGTGCTGGACCTGGGCACCCGCGACAACGTGCGCATGGGGCAGGCGGTGATCGATGCTGGCGGCCTGCTGGGGCAGATCGTCGGGGTGACGCCCAGCCATGCCACGGTGCTGCTGCTCACCGATCCCGACCACGCCGTGCCGGTAATGGTGGCGCGCAACGGCGTGCGCCTGATCGTCTACGGACGCGGCGATCACCTGTCCCTGTCGGACGTGCCCTTGAACACCGACCTGAAGCAGGACGACCTGCTGGTGACCTCCGGCCTGGGCGGTCGCTTCCCCGCAGGTTTCCCGGTGGGCACGGTGACCGAGCTGCGCACCGACGACAGCCGCGCCTTCCTGGTGGGTGAGGTCAAGCCGGCGGCGCACCTGGACCGGGGCCGCGACGTGCTGCTGCTGCGCTCGGCGCCGGCGCGGAACAGGTTGCCGTTCACTGCAGCGGACGCGACCCGTGCCTTGCCTGGCGTGGTGACTCCCGTGACCGCTGCCCCGCCGGCGGGCGCCACGAAAGAAGCGGCGGTGCCGGCCTCCGCGGCGGACGCGGCATCACCGGTGCCGGCACCCGCGCCAACGACAACCAGCGATGCGTCCACCCGGCGGGAGTCCAATCCGTGAGCCGCGTGCGCACCGGGTGGATCCTGCCGGTCAGCATTCTGGTCGCGCTGCTGCTGGGCCTGCTGCCGCTGCCTGACAGCCTGCAGCCGCTGCGACCCTGGTGGCTTGCGCTGGTGGTGGCCTACTGGGTGATCGAAGCCCCGGACAGTGCCGGACTGGGCTTCGCCTTCGGACTGGGCCTGGTGGCCGACCTGATGTTCGGCGGAATGCTCGGCGAGCAGGCGCTGCGGCTGGTGATCATGGCCTTCATCCTGCAGCGTTTCCGCGCCCAGCTGCGTTTCTTCCCGCTGTCGCAGCAGGCGCTTGCGGTGGGAGGACTGCTGCTCAACGACCGCATCGTGGTGGCGGCCGTCCACATGACCCTGGGTGAACCATCGCTGCCCTGGACCTACTGGTGGGCCCCGCTGATCGGCATGCTCCTGTGGCCGCCGCTGTTCGTGCTGCTCGACGCCCGGCGCCTGGGAAAGCGACGCAGCACATGATGCGTCCGCGTCGCAACGCCAAGAATCCGCTCGCCGAAGCCGAGCAGTTCCGCCGTCGCGCCGCGCTCGGTTTCGGCGTGGTGACGCTGATGCTGGTCCTGCTGGCGGCGTGGTACTTCAAGCTGCAGGTGCTGGACCACGACGAATACGCCACCCGATCGGAGGCCAACCGCATCAAGCTGCAGCCGGTGGTGCCCGGGCGCGGCAGCATCTTTGATCGCAACGGCAAGCTGCTGGCCGAGAACGTGCCCGCGTTCCGGCTCGAGGTGCTGCCGGAGAAGGCCGGCGACACCAAGACCCTGATTGCAGGCCTGAGCCAGATCTTCGCCCTGACGCCGGAGGACATCGAGCACTTCGAGGCCACCCGCAAGGCCACGCGCGGCTTCCGCCCCATCATCCTGAAACTGCGGGTGACCGAGGCGGAGATGGCCCGCTTCGCCGTAGATCGCTGGCGCTATCCGGGGGTGGAGCTGGAGCCCTACCTGACTCGTCACTACCCCTATGGCGACCTGTTCGCCCATGTGATCGGCTACGTGGGGCGCATCGACGAGAAGGATCTGGAAGCGTTGGGCGAAGGCAATGCAGCGCTCAGCCACATCGGCAAGACCGGCCTGGAGCGCTATTACGAAGACGCCCTGCGCGGAAAGATCGGCTATGAGCAGGTCGAAACCAATGTCGAAGGTCGTGCCCTGCGCACCGTGGGCCGCGTCCCGGCGCAGGCGGGCACCGACCTGCGCCTGAGCGTGGACGCCGACCTGCAGCGGGCGATGGTGATGGCCTTCGGCGAGATGGAAGGCTCGGCGGTGGCGCTGGACCCGCGCAGCGGCGAGGTGCTGGCCATGGTCAGCCTGCCCAGCTACGACCCCAACCTGTTCGTGAACGGCATCTCGCATGCCGACTTCAACGCGCTCAACAGCAACCCCTCGCGGCCGCAGTTCAACCGGCTGGTGCTGGGCGGCGTGGCGCCGGGCTCAACGCTGAAGCCGCTGCTGGCGCTGGCCGGCATGGACAGCGGCCTGCGCACGGCCGACGACAAGACGCTTTCGACCGGCATGTTCCGCCTGCCGGGCATGACCGGGCGCGGCTGGGCCGACTCCCACCGCGGCGGCCACGGCTGGACCGATGCGCGTAAATCCATTGCCGACTCGGTCAACACCTACTACTACCGCCTCGCCGTGGACATGGGCGTGCAGCGTTTCGATGACTACCTGGAGCGATACGGGTTCGGTGCCCCCACCGGCATCGATCTGGTGGGCGAGATCGACGGCATCCTGCCGTCGCCCGCGGCCAAGGCCAGGCTGGTCAACGAGCGCTGGTACCCGGGCGACCTGGTCAATGCGGCCATCGGCCAGGGACTGTGGAAAGTCACGCCGCTGCAGCTGGCGCGCGGAGTAGCCGCTCTGGCCGACGGCGGGCTGCTGCGTCGGCCGCACCTGGTGGCAGCCAGGCGCGACGGATTCGCCACGCCATGGCGGCCGGTGGCGCAGCCGCAGCCGGTACCCATCACCGACCATCCGGATAACCTGCTCGTGGTCCAGGAGGGCATGCAGATGACCGTGCACGGGCCAGGGGGAACCGCGCGGGCAATGAGCGTCGGTGCGCCGTACCGGATGGCCGGCAAGACCGGTACCGCGCAGGTAGTCAACCGTCGCGCCGTTGCGGTCAACCCGAAGTCGCTGCCCCTGCACCAGCGCCACCGCGCGCTGTTCGTGGGCTATGCCCCGGTCGAAAACCCGACCATCGCCGTGGCCGTGATGGTCGAGGGCGGCGGCTACGGCGGCGCCACGGCCGCGCCCATCGCCCGCAAGGTTTTCGACGCCTGGCTGCTGGGCACGATGCCCGAGAGCGAAGCGGCTCCGGGTGCCATCGAACCCGCGCCCGTTGCCGCCGCAGTCGTCCCGGTCACGCCGACGGCCGCCGCGCCTTGAGCCAGATCCTGGCCTGGCTGCGGGGCGTGGTGCAGTACTTCGCCCGCACCGTCGACGGGGCACTGCTGGTGGCGCTGTTGGCGTTGATGGGCATTGGCCTTGCCGTGCTGTACAGCGCCGGCGGGGAGGCACAGGGCGCGCGACTGGTGCTGGCGCAGGGCGCGCGCTTCGCTGCCGGGCTCGGCGCGATGTGGGCGCTGTCGAGGATGACACCGACCCGCCTGCGGGCCTGGACGCCCGGTGTGTTCATCGCCTCGCTGCTGCCGCTGGTGCTGGTGCTGTTCATCGGCACCGGCAAGCACGGTGCCCACTGGATCGACCTGAAGGTGTTCTACCTGCAGCCTTCGGAGGTGCTCAAGATCACCCTGCCGATGATGATGGCCTGGTACCTGCACCGCGAGCCGCTGCCGCCGCGGCTGCCGACCGTCGTGGTCGCCGGGCTGCTGTTGGGCCTGCCGACCGTGCTCGTCCTGATGCAGCCGGACTTCGGCACCGCCATGCTGGTGGCCTCCAGCGGCGTGTTCGCACTGCTGCTGGCGGGGCTGCCGTGGTGGTGGGTCGGCGTGGCCCTGGCCAGCGCCGCCGCCGCCGCGCCGGCGGCCTGGTTCTGGATGCTGCGTCCCTACCAGAAGGACCGGATCCTGACCTTCTTCAACCCCGAGAACGATCCCCTTGGCACTGGCTGGAACATCATCCAGTCCAAGATCGCGATTGGCGGGGGCGGACTCGACGGCAAGGGCTGGGGCCAGGGTTCGCAGTCGCACCTCAACTACGTGCCCGAGCACACCACTGACTTCATCTTCGCGGTGCTGTCCGAGGAGTTCGGCTGGATCGGGGTGGTGGCGGTGTTGGCGCTGTACCTGTTCGTGATCGCCCGCTGCCTGTGGATCGCCATGGACGCGCGGGAAACCTACTCGCGGCTGCTTGCCGGTTCGCTGGGCATGGCGTTCTTCGTCTACGTGATCGTGAACGGCGGGATGATCTCCGGCCTGCTGCCGGTGGTGGGCGTACCGATGCCGCTGCTGAGCTACGGAGGCACCTCGGCCGTGTCGCTGCTGGCCGGGCTCGGCCTGGTGATGGCGATACGCGCACACCGCCCCGTGCATGGGTGCTGAGACGAGCAGGGAGCGGAACAGAAGCAGGAAGCGGAACAGAAGCAGGAAACAGGGGATCGGGAACGGGGAATGAATTGTTCCGGTCGCCTGGGAGGGCGGTATTTGCCGAGGCTCGTCGCGGGGCTTGCCTGACTCCGACCAATGTTTGCCGGAGCAACCGGTTTCCTTCTCTACGAGTGTCCTTGCGCTGGTCTGTCTTCCCGCGACACGAATGCCGATACATGCCCAGACGTTTCCGACCACGCATGACAGTCATTCCCCGTTCCCGATTCCCCGTTCCCTGCTCCATTTCCACTCCAATTCCCCGCGTCACCTCCATCCGGTTCACGAAAGCCATTTCCTCGCGTGCTAACCTCCGCGCCGATGAGCCGACGCGCACTTTACTGCCTGATTCCACTCGCACTGGTTGCCTGTGCAACGCAGAATCTGCCTGCGCCGCCGCAGGCCGCGGCCAAGCAGGAAACGCCGCAGGCGCTGCCGGAGACCTCGGTGGAAACCATCGTCGATGCACGACCGGTGGACATCACCCCGGTGCCCTTCGAAGTGGCGCGCGCGGAGTTCGTGCGCGACACCGCGGCACGTTTCGGAGTCGCACCGAAGCTCATCGAAGCCACCCTGGACGGCGCGCGTTTCCGCGACGATATCGTCTCGCTGATGTCGCGTCCCGCCGAGCGGGTCAAGCCGTGGTCCGAGTACCGTCCCAAATTCATCACCGCCTCGCGCATCGAGGGCGGCCGCAAGTTCATGGCCGCCCATCGCGACGAACTGCAGCGCGTCCAGGCCGCTACCGGCGTTCCGGCTGAAATGATCGTCGCGATCATCGGCGTGGAGACCAGCTACGGCGGCTACACCGGCAAGCACCGCGTGCTCGATGCGCTGTACACGCTCGCGTTTCGCTATCCGCGCAGCGGCAATCCTGAGCGCGCGGCCTACGAGCAGCGACGCGAACTGTTCTTCCGCGACGAACTGGCGCAGCTGTTCGCGCTGTCGCGGGAGGAAAGCCTCGACCTGCCAAGCCTGACCGGCAGCTATGCCGGCGCCATGGGGCTGGGCCAGTTCATGCCGTCGAGCTATCGCGATTTTGCGGTGGACGGCGATGGCGACGGACGCCGCGACCTGTTCGGCAGCCATGCCGACGTGTTCGCGTCGATTGCAAATTATTTCCTCAAGAAGGGTGGCGAGCGCGGCGGCTGGGTTCCCGGCGCGCCGGTGGTGGCGCGCGCGCAGCTGCAGCCTGCGTTCGCCGAGTTCAATCCGGAAACCTGGACGCCCGACTACAGCCTGGCGCAGCTGGCACAGCGTGGCTATCGGCCACTGGAGAACGTGGCGCCCGATGCCACCGCCACTCTCGTTTCGCTTGAAGGCAGCACCGGCAAGCAATACTGGCTGGGCTTCCAGAACTACTACGCCATCACCCGCTACAACAACTCGAAGATGTACGCGATGGCGGTCTACCAGCTGTCGCAGGCCATTGCCGGCCGGGAAATCCCCGCCGCATGAAGCGGGGGCTCCTGCCCGCGCTGCTGCTGGTCACGCTGGCCGGCTGCAGTTCCGCACCCAGGAAGACCACGCCTGCACCGGCAGTCGCCTCCGCATCGATTCCCGCGCCCGGGGCGGCGCCGTTCGATCGCCCCGGAACCTGCAGCAAGGTCTACGCACCAGCGCAGGAAGACCTGGGCAAGCGCGGCAATTACAAGGCGGGCGGTCTTTACGCGCCAGGCGTGCCCGACACCACACCCGACTACGTGCCCGACGTGGACTGCATTGCCGAGCCGCTGGTGGTGGCGCTGCCGCGTTCGAAGGTCGGCAATCGGTCTCCCTACGCGGTGCTGGGCAAGAACTACCAGGTGCTGGACCGGGTGGACGGCTACGTCGAGCAGGGCCTGGCCTCGTACTACGGCAACAAGTTCCACGGACGGCTCACCTCCAACCGCGAGGTGTACGACATGTACGCCTTCACCGCTGCGCACAAGTCCCTGCCGCTGCCGAGCTTCGCCCGGGTGACCAACCTGGACAACGGGAAATCGGTGGTGGTGCGGGTCAACGACCGCGGACCGTTCCACGAAGGCCGGGTCATCGACCTGAGCTATGCGGCGGCGGTCAAGCTGGACATCACACGGCGCGGCACCGGCCGGGTCGAGGTGCGCGCACTGCTTCCCGGCGACGCCGGCCCGCAGCTGGCAGTCGCGCCGCCTTCGGTTCGGACGACGATCGCCACCGGCATTCCCACGCGCATCGCGACCGGGAAGCCGACACCGATGGATGAGCTTGTGGAGCGCCTGCCACCGCAGCCAGTGCTGCTGGCTGCGGCCATGCAGTCCGCTGCGCCAGCGGGCGCGGGCGCGCCGCCCGCACCGAACCTGGCCAGTGCGCAGGCGTGGCGCTACCAGGTAACCCCGGAGCTGGAGAAGACCGCCAGTGCCGATGAATTCGAAGCGTTGATGCAGTCGCGTGGCGTGCGCGTGGCGACCGGCCGGCCCGCTGCAGTTCCGCCGAACAGCGCATTGGCGGACGCGCCGATTGCCGCGTCCCCGGCGGCCGCTGGAGCAGTGGCCGCGCAGCCGTCAATGCAGGCCCGGGTCGTCGCGGGCCCGACACCGGCGTTCGATGGCAACGCCGTGCAGCTCCAGGTCGGCAGCTTTGCAAGTCGCGAAAACGCCGATCGTGCGCTGGCGCGCCTGGCTGCCGCGGGCATCGCACAGGCCAGCCTGAGCGATGTCGCCCGCGACGGGCGTACGCTGTGGCGGCTGCGGGTCAGCGCCATCGACTTTGCCAGTGCGTCGCAGCTCGCCACGCGCATCGCCGGCCTGGGCTTTGGACAGCCGCAGGTGGTACGCGAATAATCGACACTGGCGATTGCGGAGCCGCCGCCGTCGCCGCCGCAGAGGATCCCGCCGCCCATGGCGCGACCCGCCCATTGCAACGCCGGCCTGCTCGGGCCCGCACTACTGGAGTTCGCACCAAGATGAAGTTCCGTTTTGCCATTGTCGCGCTGGCCACCGCCAGCTTTAGCCTTGCCTTCGCGCAGACGCCGACGCCGACGCCGACGCCGCAGCCGCAGCCGCAGCCTTCGCCACAGCCGATGCAGGCCACGGCCGCAGTGGAAGTCCCGCCCGCGCCCGAACCGGTCGCCACCTCGTGGATCCTGATGGACTACACCACCGGCCAGGTGCTGGCAGGTGAGAACTATGACGAGCGCGTCGAACCGGCCAGCATCACCAAGGTGATGACCTCCTACGTACTTGCCGCCGAGCAGCAGAATGGCAAGATCAAGCCCGACGACCAGGTGATGCTGAGCGAGCGCGCCTGGCGCGAGGGTGGGGCGCGCACCGACGGCAGCTACAGCGGCTTTGCCGTCAACCAGACCGCGCGCCTGAGGGACATGGAAATCGGCATGGCCGTGCAGTCGGGCAACGACGCCGCCATCGCGCTGGCCGAGCACGCTGCCGGCAGCCAGGAAGCCTTCGCTTCACTGATGAACAGCTACGCCAAGCGCATCGGCATGAAGGGGTCCAACTTCGTCAATGCACACGGTCTGTCGGCGCCGGAGCACTACTCCACCGCGCACGACCTGGCACGCCTGGGCCGCGCGATGATCCGCGACTATCCCGAAGCGTATGCCTACAACAAGATCAAGGAATTCACCGTAGGCACCATCACCCAGCCCAACCGCAACCTGCTGCTGTGGCGCGACCCCAGCGTGGACGGCATCAAGACCGGCCACCATTCGGGTGCGGGCTATTGCCTGATGAGTTCGGCGCTGCGCGGCGACCAGCGCCTGATCGCCGTGGTGATGGGCTCGACCTCCGAGAAGCAGCGCGCCACCGACAGCCTGGCGCTGCTCAACTGGGGCTTCCGTTTCTTCGAGACCCACCGCCTGTACGAGACTGGCAAGAAGATCGCCGAGCATCGCGTGTGGAAGGGCAAGGCCGACCAGGTGCAGCTGGGCGTGGCCCAGCCGCTGCTGGTGGGCATTGCGCGCGGTCGCTACGGCGACCTGAAGCCGACCATGGACGTGCCCAAGGTGCTGGAAGCGCCGATCACCAAGGGCCAGGCACTGGGAACGGTCAAGGTCACGCTGGATGGCAAGCTCGTCGCGCAGTCGACGCTGGTGGCGCTCGAGGCGGTGGAAGAAGGAGGCTTCTTCAGTCGCCTCTGGGACAGCTTCTGGATGTGGTGGGAAAGCACCTGATCCAGCGGCAGACGCAGACGAACCGGGGGGCAAGGACCGGCTGTCATCACTGCTGGCGGCGCTGCTGAACTAGCCGTCCCGAAGTGATTCGAAGAGGAGCCGCACCCCGTGCGGCGCTTTTTTGCTTCATCTACCGATTGTGGGAGCGGCGTCCCGCCGCGAGCTTTCGACTTTGCGACCGACCGGCAAACAACAGCAGAAGCTCCCCGGCGGGACGCCGCGCCCACGACCCACCGCAACAGCAGAAGCTCGCGGCGGGACGCCGCGCCCACGACCAGTCCGGCTTGGGTTTCGGTAGCGGCGGCGCAATAATCACCGCATGGACATTTCTTCCGAAAACCCCGACCACGGCTTCCAGTTTCCCGGCACCTTCGAGCTCAGCGTCATGGGCGCGGCCGGCAAGGGTCTGGAAAGCGAACTGCCGCGCCTGCTCACCGCCGCCGGCATCGAGGTGCTGGAAGAAAGCATCCGCTGGAAACATTCCTCCAGCGGCAGCTATGTATCGGTGCGCATCGGCTTCCACGCCCGGGACCGGGCGCAGTACGACGCCGCGCACCTGGCGCTGCGCGGCCATCCGGAAGTGAAGTGGACCCTGTAGCCACGCGCGATTGCATCGTCCGCGAACTGGGGCGCCAGCCTTACGAACCGGTGTGGCGCGCGATGCAGCGCTTCACCGATGCCCGCGACGATGCCACGGCCGATGAAATCTGGATGGTGGAACACGACCCCGTGTTCACCCTGGGCCAGGCCGGCAAGCCCGAGCACGTGCTCGCCGCCGGTGATATTCCTGTGGTTCACGTCGACCGCGGCGGCCAGGTGACCTATCACGGGCCCGGGCAGATCGTGGCCTACCCGCTGTTCGACCTGAAGCGGATGAAGGTGGGGGTGCGCGAGTACGTGCGCCGCATCGAACAATCCATCATCGACACGTGTGCGGACTGGAACATCCACGCCGAGCGGCGCGTCGGTGCGCCTGGCGTATACGTGGCCGGGGCCAAGGTCGCCGCGCTGGGAATCCGCGTGCGTCGCGGCTGCACCTTCCACGGCCTGGCGTTCAACATCGGCATGGACCTGGAGCCGTTCCGCCGCATCAATCCCTGCGGCTACGAAGGTCTGCAGGTGGTGGCGCTGGCCGAACTGGGTGGACCGTCGGGCATGGAGACGGTGAAGCCCGCGCTGCTGGAGCACCTGGCCAGGCAGTTCGGCGTGGAGCTGCAGTTCGATGCCGCGGCCCCCCATCTGGAACTTCCGGCACCGGCCGCGCACTGAGCCGCGCCTCGCGCTGTGCGCCACCCTCGCACGAGAGGGAACCAGAGAGCGCCATGACACAATCGGCGGCGATGCAGACCAGCGATGCCAGCACGACGGAGGAGGCGCTCGACGCGTTGAGCGCGCGCGCCTTCGGGCGCTTGCGCGCCGCCGAGGGAGTGACGCCGCTGCTGGAGGATCAGGACCTGGTTGCGCGCCTCATGCGCGTGCTGCGCGCCAGCGACTTTGCCATCGAGACGCTGGTGCGCCAGCCGCAGCTGCTGCTGCGCTGGGCCGGGGACGACGGTGCGATCCCGCTGCCGGTGCCGGTGCTCCAGGCAGATGACGAAACCGAGTGGCCTGCGCAGCTGCGCCGCTACCGCGCCGCGGACTCCGCGCGCCTGGTGTGGCGCGACGTGCTGGGACTGGACGACGTGGACGCAACGCTGACCGGAACCACGGCGCTGGCGGAAACCTGCCTGCGCATCGGACTGGAGGCGCTGGAGCTGCAGTTCGGGCAGCGCCACGGACAGGTGCGCAGCGCGGACGGGCAAACGCAGCGCCTGGTGGTTTTCGGGCTGGGGAAGCTGGGCGGCGGCGAGCTCAATTTCTCTTCCGATGTCGACCTGGTGTACGCGTACCCGGAAGCGGGCGAGTCCGACGGCGCGCGACCACTCGCTGCCGAAGACTACTTCGCGCGCCTGGGACAGCGCCTGGCCAAGCTGCTCGACGAGCCAACGGTGGATGGCTTCTGCCATCGCGTGGACCTGCGCCTGCGCCCGTTCGGCAAGGCCGGACGGGTGGCGCTCTCGTTCACCGGGCTGGACCAGTACTTCCAGCGCGAGGGCCGCGACTGGGAGCGCTATGCGTGGCTCAAGGCGCGGCCGGTGGCCGGGGACATCGAAGCGGGCGAGGACTGGCTGCGCACGCTGCGCCCGTTCGTCTACCGCCGCTACCTGGACTTCACCGCGCTCGACGGCCTGCGCGAGATGAAGGCGGCGATCACTGTCGAAGTGGCGCGTCGCGAGCTCGCCGACGACATCAAGCGCGGTCCCGGCGGTATCCGCGAGATCGAATTCCTTGCCCAGGCGCTGCAGCTGGTCCGCGGCGGCCGCGAGGCCGGCTTGCGCGAGCGGCGCCTGCTGCCGGCGCTGCGCGCGCTGGTGGTGGCGCGCCAGATAGGGCAGGTGGAGGCCGACGCGCTGATCGACGCCTATCGATTCCTGCGCAGGCTCGAGAATCGCCTGCAGATGCTGCGCGATGCGCAGACCCATGCGCTGCCCGGGGACCCCGTGGATCGCCTGCGCATCGCGCGCGGACTCGACTACGCCGACTGGGACGCGCTGGTGGTCGCGCTGGACGCGCAACGCACGCGCGTGGCCAACGAGTTCAACGAGTTGCTGGCACCGCGTCCGCGCGATGTCGCCAGCACCGGCATGAGCCGCTACTGGCGAGCGCTCCCCGAGGACGGCGACGTCGAAGTGCTGGCCGATGCGGGATTCACCGCGCCGGTACAGGCCGACCTGGCGCTGCGCGATTTCGCGCGTTCGTCGGGCGTGGCCGGGCTGTCCGATGGCGCACGTGCGCGGCTGGATCGGGTCCTGCCGGCGCTTCTGCATGCGGCGGCCGAGTCCTTGCAGCCGGACGCCGCGCTCAAGCGCCTGCTGGTGCTGCTGCAGGCCATCCTGCGCCGCGCCAGCTACCTTGCGCTGCTTGACGAGGAGTCCGGCGCGCTGGCACGGCTGGTGGACGTGGTGGCACGCAGCGCGCTGCTGGCCGAGCGCCTGGCCATGTATCCGCTGCTGCTGGACGAACTGCTCGATGCGCGCGTCGGCGGGCCGCTGCCGGACCGCACGCAGATGCGCGAGGCCTGCGCGGCGGCGCTGCGCGAGACCGATCCGGAGGCTGCTTTGCGTGCGCTCAACGAGCGCCGCCTGGCGCTGAGTTTCCGGATTGCGCTGGCCGCGCTGGATCGGCGCCAGCCGGCGCGCGACAGCACCCGCCAGCTGGCGTGGCTGGCCGACGAGGTGGTGGGTGTGGTGTTGCGCATGGTGGAGCGCGACTTGGCTTCGGCGCACGGCAGGATCCCGGGCGGTAGCTTCGCAGTGATTGGATACGGCAGCCTCGGTGGCGAGGAGCTGGGCTTCGGTTCGGACCTGGACCTTGTGTTCCTGTACGACGCGGACGGCGCCGAACTGTCCGACGGCGTGCGGCCACTGGAGCCGAACCGCTGGTACGCGCGCCTGGCGCAGAAGATGGTTGCGCTGCTGGGCGCGGTCACCGCAGCCGGACGGCTGTACGACGTGGACGTGCGCCTGCGCCCCGATGGGGCCAAGGGGCTGCTGGTGTCTTCGCTGGCCAGCTACACCGACTACCAGCGCAACCGCGCCTGGACCTGGGAGCACCAGGCCCTGGTCCGTGCACGCGGTATCGCCGGCGACGCCGCGCTGCTGGCCACGTTCGAAGGGATACGCGCCAGCACCCTGGCGCGACCGCGTGATGCCCAGGTGCTGCGGCACGATGTGGTGTCCATGCGCCAGCGCATGCGTGCCGAACTCGACCGCAGCGACGCCAGGCGCTTCGACCTCAAACAGGGGCGCGGCGGCCTGGTCGACCTGGAGTTTCTGCTGCAATACCTGGTGCTGCGCGAGTCGACGGGCCATGCCGGCCTGCTGGCCCCACGCGATTCGCCCGCGCTGATCGACGCGCTGGCAGCGGCGGGGATCCTGGATCCCGACACGGCGCGGACGCTGGCAGCGGTGCATGCCGATTTCGTTGGCGAAGGTCTGGCCTGCACGCTCGATCGCCGGCCGCGCTGGGTCATCGAAAGCGCGGCGGTGGGCGAAGGCCGCGAGCAGGTGCGGACGGCGGCGGCGGCGCACGGGCTCCAGTTCGACCAGTAAGGCCTGCGGCGCTCCCTGCTACCCGGCACGCGGCGTCCAGGCGCAGCGACTAGAGCGCCAGGCGTTCGCGCACCAGTGCCGCCACCCGCGCGGTTTCCCGCAGGGGTTGGGATTCGAACGGCGCGAGCATCGTGTCCATGGGGCGTATGCGACCGCTGCTCAGCAACGCATCCAGGAACAAACGCGGACGCCCGTGGACGCGCATCGGGTCGAACACGAACACCGGCGCGCTCGTTGCGCAGGCTTCGGACACCATGTTCACCGAATCGGGTGAGACCACGATGCGGTCCGCCCACGCGAGCATGCCGGGGTAGGGATTGTCCCCATCGCGCGGACCGCACCAGACCACGCCTGCCGTTTCCATGTAGCGATGCTGCAGTGCCTGCAGGATGTCGCCTGGGGTGCGCCGCGATGTGGTCACCAGCACGCTGCCCCCGTCCCGCGCCAGCACCCGTTCGAGCTTCGAGGCCAGCACTTCGAAGGCGCTGCGATCGAAGCGCACGTGCGCGCTCGAACCGCCCAGCAGTACGGTCGTACGCGGCTGCGGCAGGTCGCCCAGGTGCGCGAAATTCGCCCGCGCGTCCTGCAGCCACGGCGCGTCGACCGGGTTGAGGCTGCCCAGCACGGTCAGCACGTTGGGGCCCGCCAATTTGTCATGCTCCGGCGCAATCACCAGATCCCAATGGCGTGGGTCGATGCGCGGATCCAGGATCTGCACCGCCCGCGCGCCGCGTTCCCTGAACAGCCGCGTGGCCAGTGCTCCCTGCCGCCCGCAACCGATCGCCAGCAGGGGTGCCTCGGCAAGCCGGTGCTGCAGGTCAGGACCGAAAGCGTGCTCGCTACCGGGCAGACGCCGCGGTGCCAGCCATCGCCAGGGTCTGCGGGTGGCCAGGGTCCAGTCGCGAATCGGGCCGAGATCCAAAGCGCAGGCAAGTGCGCCGGCCTGCCGACGGTTGCCGGCGTGGCAGTCGGTGAAGGTCCAAAGTTGGTTGGAAATCATGCCGCCCGGCGTCCTTTGTTCCACCAATGAGCACAATCCGTTCCGAGCTGGCCGGATGTCGTCATTGCCGGGACACTCTACACTCTGCTTCGCGGTCAGGGTTTAGCCTGACCCCCCTGATCTGTCTGCAAAGGTATGCCATGTCCCGAGTCCTTGACGACGCCACGCTCAACCAGCTGTTCCGCACCGCTCGAACCCACAATGCGTTCCTGGACCGTCCGGTGGAAGACGAGCAGCTGCACGCGCTGTACGACCTGTTGAAGTGGGGACCGACATCGGCCAACACCTTGCCGGCGCGGTTCGTGTTCGTGAAGTCCAAAGAGGCCAAGGCCAGGCTCGGCCCCGCGCTGGACGAAGGCAACCGGAAGAAGACCCTGGCGGCGCCGGTCACGGCGATCGTCGCCTTCGACGAGGATTTCCACGAGAAGACCCCGTACCTGTTTCCGCACGTACCCGATGCCAAGGGCTGGTTCGACGGCCCGCGCCAGGGCCGCCACGACGCCGCGTTCCGCAACGGCAGCCTGCAGGGCGCCTACCTGATCCTGGCGGCGCGCTCGCTGGGCCTGGACACGGGGCCGATGTCCGGCTTCGACAACGCCAAGGTGGACGAGGCGTTCTTTTCGGGTACCACGACCAAGTCCAATTTCCTGGTCAACCTGGGCTATGGCGACCCTGCAGGCCTGTTCCCGCGCTTGCCGCGGCTGTCTTTCGACGAAGCCTCACGCATCGAATAGATCCTGCGCTCTACCTTTCTCCCACTGTCCCTGGAGCCACGCCATGCGCAAGACCCTTCTCGCCGCCGCACTGTTTGCCTTTGCCGGCACCGCCTTCGCCGCGCCGGTCACCTACGTGATCGACCCCGACCATACCAACGTGATCGCACAGTGGAGCCACTTCGGTTTCTCCAACCCCAGCGCGCACTTCGGCAAGGCCGACGGCACGCTGGTGTACGACGCGGACGACGTGTCTGCCTCCAGCGTCGACGTGACCCTGCCGCTGTCGGGCCTGAACAGCTTCGTGGACAGGTTCGATACCCATCTTCGCAGCGCCGACTTCTTCGAGGCTGACAAATATCCCGATGCTACGTTCAAGAGCACCCGGGTCGAAGCGGCGGGCGAGGGCAAGCTCACGGTCACCGGTGACCTGACCATCAAGGGGATCACCAGGCCGGTGGTGCTGGCCGTCACCCTGAACGAGGCGGGCGAGCACCCCATGGCCAAGCGCCAGGCGATCGGTTTCGACGCCACAGCGCGCGTCATGCGCAGTGATTTCGGCTTGGGCAAGTTTGCCCCGGCGGTCAGTGACGAGGTCGAGCTGCGGATCACCACCGAAGCCATGGTGCCCAAGGCAGAGTGAGGCTTCGCTGCCGCGACACCCGAACGCCGGTCGCTTCGCGGTCGGCGTTTTTCATTGGGCCCGCCCAGCGGCGACGGCCTGCACGGGGCGGCTGTTAAACTTGCGGCCTCACGATTTCGATGCCGCGCCATGAGCCAGGTCGCCAGTTCACCCGCCAATGCACAGAAGCGCTACGAGGTCACCAGAGCCGACCTGCCGCTGAGCTGTCCGCTGCCGTCGATGGCGCTGTGGAACTCGCATCCGCGCGTATACCTGGCCATCGAGGATGCGCCGGACCACGAGGTGCCGTGTCCTTACTGCGGCGCGCACTTCGTGTTGACCGACTGACGCTGCACGCGCCAATCCCGATGCGCCGGCTGACCGTGGTACAGCTGCTGCCCGCGCTCGAATCGGGCGGAGTGGAAAAATCCACGATCGAGATTGCGACGGCGCTGGTGCAGGCCGGGCACCGGGCCCTGGTTGTTTCCGGCGGTGGACCGCTGCTGCCGGCGCTGGCCGCCACCGGCGCCGAGCACGTCTGCCTCGACATCGGCCGGAAGTCGCTGTCCACCCTGCGCCACGCGTCCACCCTGCGTCGTCTTTTCGCCCGGGAAAGCATCGACATCGTGCATGCACGCTCGCGCCTGCCGGCGTGGCTGGCGGTACGTGCACTCAAGGGCCTCGCCGCTGAAGGCAGGCCGCGCCTGGTGACCACCATGCATGGACTCAATTCGCCCGGCTGGTACAGCGCGGTGATGACCCGCGGTGAGCGGGTGGTGTGCGTTTCGGAGACCGTGCGGCGCTACCTGCTGCGGCACTACCCGCGCACCGATCCGCAGGTGCTGCGGGTGATCCCGCGCGGTATCGGGCCCGAGCAGTTCCCCCGCGTCTCCGACAGCCATGGCGCGCAGATTCGGCAGCGCCTGTGTGCGCAGCTTCCCGCCATCGGCGGTGACGGTCCCCTGCTGCTGCTGCCCGGTCGCGGCTCCCGCCTGAAGGGACACGCCGACGCGCTGCGCCTGCTGGCGGCGCTGCGTGCGCACGCAAGCGATGCGCGCCTGTGGCTGCCCGGCGCGCGCCAGGTCGG
Organism: Pseudoxanthomonas sp.; assembly: GCA_041688625.1. GTDB lineage: Bacteria > Pseudomonadota > Gammaproteobacteria > Xanthomonadales > Xanthomonadaceae > Pseudoxanthomonas_A. The sequence goes on along the minus strand of JBDNHW010000067.1, from coordinate 76,306 downwards.
GCGCGAGGACTACATCCTCGAAATGGAGGCCGAGGCGCGTCGGCTCGGCATCGGCGATGCCGTGGCGTTCACGCCGCCCACAGCGAACATGGCCGAGGCCTACGCCGCCAGCGCCCTGGTGCTGCAGCTGTCGCGCAAGCCGGAGGCTTTTGGCCGCACGGTGATCGAAGCCCTGTCGGTGGGGCGCCCGGTGCTTGGCTGGAACCACGGCGGCGTGGGCGAACTGCTCGCGGAGCTGCAGCCGCAGGGAGCTGTCGAACCTTTCGATGCAGCGGCGCTGGTGGCAGCCGCGGCGGACCTGCTGGGGCAACCGCCCATGCCATTGGCTACCATGCCCTACACCCTGCGCGCGATGCAGGACGCCACGCTTGCGCTGTACCGGGAACTGATCGATGAACCTGCCGAACACGCCGACCGCTGACCGCGACCTGTCCAGGCCCGAGCACGGTTGGCGCTGGGCGCCGGCGTGGGTGATCACCTACGTGGCCCTGTGGCCGGCCGTGGGCATCGCCGAAGGCGTGATGGTGCTAGGCGCGCTGGCGGCCATCGTGCGCCTGCTGCTGGTGCGCTTCCGCGGCGGCACTCGACTGCTCAGCGGCGCAGCCTGGGCGCTGACCAGCGTGCTGTTCGCCGCCTACTGGCTGCCGCAGCTCATCTCGTCCATCGACGCGGTCGACCAGAGCCGTGCGCTGCGCGAATCGCTCGTGGACCTGCGCTACCTGCCGTTCCTGTGGCTGGCGGCGGCGGCCGTGGCCAACGAGCACGGCAGGCGGGTCACCTTCAGCGGTTTGGCGATCATCATGGGGGTGTGGGCGCTGGACGCGCTGGCCCAGGTGGTGTTCGGCACCAGCCCGCTGTTCTGGGGCATCGACCAGCTCAAGCAGCTCGTCAGTGGACGCGGCATGTGCTCGGCCGAGGACACCGCTGCGGTCGACCGCCTCAGCGGCGTGCTTGGGCCGTGCAACCTCAAGTTGGGCGTGGTCCTGGCCAGCCTGTCGCCGTTCGTGCTGTTTGCCGCGACCCGGCGCTTTGGCGTGGTGGGTTGGGTCCTGGCCGCGGCGGCCGTCGGTGTCGTCGTGTTGCTGGCCGGTGCGCGGGCGGCGTGGGTGACGTTCGGACTGGTGCTGCTGTTCTCGGGGTGGCGTCTGCTGGGCTGGAAAAAGCTGCTGGGCGTGTTCGGCTTCGGCGCGCTGGCGCTCGTGGTGCTGACAGTGGCCTCGCCGCAGTTCCAGGAACGCATCGAGCGCAGCTCCAGGCTGCTGACCGCCAACGAGAACGGCGTGGACGTGGCCCTGTCCGGTCGCGCGCAGATCTGGCGCGCGGCGATCTGCATGGTGCGCGAGCACCCCGTCAACGGCGTGGGCGCGCGCAATTTCCGCAACGCGTTTCCCGATTGCAATCCAACCCCCGGTGCGACGCCGGCGTGGGGCGAGGGCCCGGCCCTGCATGCACACCAGGTCGTGCTGGAAATCGCCAGCGAGACCGGCTTGATCGGGCTGCTGCTGTGGATCGCCGGTGCGGCCATGGCAATCCGCGCGTGGCGCTATGCAACTCCGCGCGCGCGCGATCAGGCGCGGCCGGCCATGCTTGCACTGGCGGTGACCGTGTTCCCGTTGAATACGCACCTGGCGTTCTATTCCACCTTCTGGGGTGGGCTCACGCTGCTCCTGGCAGCGCTTTACGCCGGCAGCCTGCTGGCCCGGGACGATGGCTGAAAGAAGGGCGATGCGGTGCTGGTTCGTGCCGCCGCTGGAGCATCTGGCCGCCGCTGTCGCGCGGCTGCCGCAGCGCGGTCTGATTCGATTCGGTAGCGTGCTCTCGCCGTTGCTCTCGCCGCTGATGGGCCGGCGCCGGCGCTACGCGGCGGCCAACCTGGCCCTGTGCTTTCGCACGATGACGCCAGAGCAGCGCGAGCGATTGCTCCGGGACGACCTGCGCGCCACCGTGACCGGCGCACTGGAGCTGATCCGCGCCTGGTATTGTCCGCAGCGCTCCTTGCGTGGCCTGGGCGTTGTCGAGGGCCTGGAGCACCTCCAGGCTGCACAGGCGCGTGGTCGCGGGGTGCTGTTGTTCGGCGGACATTTCGTACATTCAGAGCTGGCCGCCCGCCTGCTGCAGCAGCTGGCGGGCACGCCGGTGCACGTGGTGGTCCGACGCAACAACCATGCCTGCATCGAATCCATGTTCGAGCGCGCGCGGCGGCGGGCATTCGCCGGGACCATCGCCAAGAAGGACGTGCGTGGACTGCTGCGCACACTGGTCAAGGGCGGCGTGGTGGCGTATTCGGCCGACCAGAACTTCACCTACCAGAACGCGTTCGTGCCGTTCTTCGGAGTGCCGGCCGCCACGCTCACCGCCACGCCGGACATCGTACGGCGTGGGCACGCGGTGGTGCTTCCGTTCTGGTTCCATCGCGATGCCGACGGCCGATACCGCCTGCGCATCGAACCACAGTGGGAGGGCTGGCCCAGCGGCGACGTGGCCGCCGACGCATCGCGCTACATGGCCGAACTGGAGCAGGTGGTGCGCATGCATCCCGAGCAGTATCTGTGGGTGCACCGTCGTTTCAAGACCCGGCCGCCGGGCGAAGCCGACGTCTATTCGTAAAGCGCGCCGTGGCCTTCGGGCTGGCGCTTGAAGCGACGGTGGATCCACAGGTACTGGGCGGGCGCCTGGCGGGCCATGGTCTCGATCGCGGCCATCACCCGTGCGGTGTCGGCGCTGGCATCACTGGAAGGGAAATCCTCGAACGGCTGTGACAGCCGCAACGTATAGCCGCCGTCGTCGCGGCGTTCGTGCGCGAAGGCGATCACGCTGGCCCCCGACATGCGCGCCAGCTGGTGGGTCGAGGTGAGGCTATAGGCGGGCTGGCCGAAGAACGGCACGAACACGCTTTCGCCGCGGCGGGTGTCCTGGTCGGGCGCGAACCACAGCGACCCGCCCTGCTTCAGATATTTCAACGCCGGACGCAGTTCGTCGCGGGTGAACATGGCCTGCGCGTAACGCATGCGTCCGTGCTTGACCGCCCATTCCATCGCACCCTGGTCGTGCGGACGGTACATGCCGGCCAGTGGTGCGTAGTCGCACATCAGTCTTGCCGAGATCTCCAGCGTGGTGAAGTGCCCGGAGATGATGATCACGCCGCGCCCGCCCGCGCGCGCTGCCTCCAGGTGTTCGAGGCCTTCGACCCGCACGCTGCCGCGCATCGGGTCCACGCTGCCCCACCAGGCGCGCGCGAACTCGAACAGTCCGATACCCAGCGCCTGGAAACTGCGGCGCACCAGCGTTGCCTGCATCGCCGCGTCGAGCTCGGGAAAACACAGCGCAATGTTGCGCTCGGCCACGCGTCGACGGCTTCGCGCCAGTGCGTGGAGCATCGATCCCAGCACGCGGCCCAGCGCCTGCTGCAGCGGCCACGGCAGGTACGCGCAGGCGGTCGCCAGGCCTATGCCGATCCACGCCGGCCATTCGCGCACGCCCTTCGGGGCCGGTTCGGAATCTCGTGCGCGATCTGCCATACAGGGATTCTAACGGCTCAGTTGGTTATCCTTCCGCGATGCGGACGGACCTGACCGAGCGTTTCCTGCGTGGCCTTTATTCGGCCGTGCTTTACGTCCTGACGCCGGTCACGGTCTACCACCTGATCTGGCGTGGCCTCCGGTTCGGCGAGTACCTGCAGCGCTGGAACGAACGCTACGCGTCCTATTCTGCACCCTCGCCGGCGATCGACATCTGGTTGCACGCGGTGTCGGTGGGCGAGGTCAACGCCGCGGTGCCGGTGGTGGAGGCATTGCGTCGCCAGCATCCGCATCTGCGCTGGCTGATCACCACCATCACGCCGACCGGTTCGGCGCGCGTGCGCGCGCTGTGGGGCGACCAGGTCGAGCACGTCTACGCGCCTTACGACCTTCCCGGCGCGGTGCGGCGGTTCCTTTGGCACTACCGGCCGCGGCTGGCGCTGATCATGGAAACCGAGCTGTGGCCGAACCTGCTGTTCGCGTGCCGCGATCGCGGCGTCCCTGGCTATATCCTCAATGCGCGACTGTCGGCGCGTTCACTGCGCGGCTACCGCGTGTTGGGTCCGCTGATCGCGCGCGTGGCGCGTTCGGTCAAGCGGATCGGCGCGCAGTCCGACGCCGACGCGCGCCGCTTCGTACACCTCGGTGCCGCGTCCGAACGCGTGCTGGCCACGGGCAACCTCAAGTTCGACATCGCCGTGCCCGAAGGCCTGGGTGAGTTGGTGCAGCGCTTCGGCGAACGGCTTGGCGGCCGGCCGGTATGGATCGCCGCAAGCACCCACGAGGGCGAAGAAGCCGCGGTGGTCAACATCCATCGCCGCTTGCGCGAGCGCTGGCCACGGCTCCTGCTGCTGTGGGCGCCCAGGCATCCCGAACGCTTCGCGCGCGTGGCCGAGCAGTCGCGCGCCGCCGGCTGGACCACGGGCACGCGCACGCAGTCGCTCTGGCCAGGCGCGGACCAGCAGGTGTTCATCATCGATACCCTCGGCGAACTGATGACCTTCTACGCGTGCGCCGACGTTGCCTTCGTCGGCGGAAGCCTGCAGCCGATCGGCGGCCACAACCTGCTTGAGCCTGCGGCGGTCGGCACCCCCGTGGTGACCGGGCCGCACCTGCACAATTTCGCCGAAATATCGCGACGCCTGCAGAAGGCCGGTGCACTTGAGATCGCGGCCGATGCCGATGGCGTTGCGGCTGCGCTGCAGCGGCTGCTGGAGCAGGACGACGCGCGCGCGCTCATGCGGCGCAACGGACGGGAGCTGGTGGAGCAGGGACGCGGCGCGCTGCAGCGCACGCTGGACATGATCGCGGTGGACCTGCCGCTGGACCCGCTCTCCGGGCACGATGCCAGGCGGCCTCGATGAGGCGGTGTGTTCGTTGGGGTCAGCACAAACAGGAACGGCGAACCCGAAGGTCCGCCGTTCCGTTGCGAGCCGATGCCGTAGGCGTCAGGGGGCGACGGCCGGCGCTGGCGGCACGGCGTCGACCGTCAGCAGGCGATTGACCTCCTGCACCGTGGCCGCGTCCACCGTGCCGGCCGCCTGGCCCAGCAACAGGCGGTTCTGCAGGAAGTTGTAGCGCGCCAGCGCGTATTCGCGTTCGGCGTTGAACAGCGTCTGCTGGTTGTTCAGCACGTCCAGCACGGTGCGCGTGCCTACCTCGAGCCCGACCTGGGACGCACCGTAGGCGCTGCGGGCCGACAGGACCGCGCTCTTCAGCGCCTCGACCTCGCTGATTCCGGCCACCAGGGTCTGGTACGCATTGCGGGTGTTGCGCACCAGGGCGCGCTTCTGGTCTTCCAGCTCGAAGGCCGCCACGTCGCGCTGCGCGATCGCCTGCCTGACCTGGGACTGCACGAACCCGCCCGAGAAGATCGGCACCCGCAGGGTCAGTCCCAGATTGGGGCCACGGCTCTCGCTGTCGGAGGGAAAATTGGTGCCGCCGAACGCCACGTCGCTCGAGGAGTTCTGGTCGCCGTAGCCGCCGCTCAGGTACAGGGTGGGCAGGTGACCGGCGCGCGCAGTCGCGATGTTGGCCTCGGCCGACTCCACCTGGAACTGCTTGGCCTGCAGCGCCGGGTTGTTCTGCACCGCCGACACCACCCAGGCCTCGGCGAGCTGCTGGCTCGGGAGGGTCGGCTGGAAGTCCTCCGGCAGCGCCTTCAGCGTGCGCACGCCCTGCCCGGTGAGCGCCACCAGTGCCTGGTAGGCGTCCTCCAGCGCATTGCGGGTGACGATGGTGTTGGCGCGCGCGCCGTCGTATTGCGCGCGTGCCTCGTACACGTCGGTGATCGGCGCCAGGCCCACTTCCAGGCGCTTGTCGGCGAAATCGAACTGCTTCCTGAGCGCCGCTTCCTGCGCCTGCGCCGCCGCCAGCGTCTCCAGGGCGACCAGCACGTTGAAATAGGCCGCCGAAGTGCGGGTGATCAGGGAATCACCAGCCGACTCCAGCTGGAAATCAGCCGCGCGGCTCAAGGCCCGCTGGCTGCGCAGCCGGGTGAAATTGCCGCGGTCGTAGACCATCTGCTGCACGTTGACGCCGAAGTTGCGCGAGGTGGTCTCCACTTCACGTTCGACCGACGGCACCAGGACGGGGCGACCCGTAATGAAATCCAGCTGTGTCGACGAACCGCTGCTGGTCGAACGCGAACGTGACAGCGTGGCAGTCCCGTCCACCTGCGGCAGCAGGGACGAGCGCGCCTGCGCAGCTCCTTCGCGGATCGCGAGGCGGTTGGCCTCGGCGGCGGAAAGCTGTGGGTCACTCAGCCGCGCCATCTCGTAGGTTTCCATCAGGTCGGCGGCACTCGCCGCCTCGACCGAGGCTGCCAGCGGCAGCGCCAGGGCCAGTGCGAGGAACAGGGGACGACGGCTCATGCGGATTCCTTGATCACTTTTAGAAGACGAATTTCGGGGCGGGTGCGGCGCCCTGAAGGTAGGGTAGATCGGTTTCGAACAGCGACTCGAACCGTGGACCGTCATTGTCCTGGCGGACCAGCACCGCTTCCATCACCGGTGACCGGCCATGGACCACGAACAGCCGGCCCTGGGGCCGCAGCCACTGCAGGAAAAGCGGGGGCAGCGAGGCCACCGCGGCGGTGACGCAGATGGCGTCGAAACGGCGATCGGTCGAATACTGCAGCGCATCGGCCACTTCGATGCGCACGTTGCCGCCGTGTCCATCGGCGTCGAGTTGCCTGCGTGCGCGCGCCGCAAGGTCCGGCCGGATCTCCAGGCTCACCACGTCGCGTGCCAGGCGCGCCATGCACGCGGTGAGGTAGCCGCTGCCGGTGCCGATCTCCAGCACGTCCTCCCCGCTCTGCAGGTCCAGCGCCTGCAGCGTGCGGCCCTCCACCACCGGCTTCATCATGCGCTGCCCATCGCCAAGCGGGATCTCCACGTCGGTGTAGGCGAGGCTACGATGCAGTTCGGGCACGAAGTGTTCGCGGGGCACAGTCGAGAGCACCTCGAGCACGCGAAGGTCGAGCACGTCCCAGGGACGGACCTGCTGTTCGACCATGTTTTCGCGGGCCTGGCTGTAGTTGATCGTCATGTTCGGGTTCCGGCGCGGAAAGCCGTCATTTTAGTGGCTGCCGTGCATTGTCGGGGACAGGATGGCCGTAGTAGCACACCGGCACGCAGTGCCGAAAGTCACCGGGCCCACCGTCGGGCAGCCGGCACTGCGCATCACCGGGCCGCGTAAGCGCGCAGGAACATGTCGACGGCCGCGTCGATATGCGCCGTCACTTCGGCGCGGCGGGGTTTATCGCACAGGCCGCACATCATCAGGCCGTGCATCTGTCCCTTCAGCAGGCAGAAGAACTGCTCGCTGGCCCGGCCCACGTGCGGGATCACCATCTCGCCCGCGTCCACGCGCGCCTGCAGGAACGTGGCGAACGCGTCCTGCGTGCGCTGCGGACCGGCTTCCCAGAACAGCTTGCGCAGCGGGTCGTCCGCGTTGCCGGGGGCAATCATCATGCGGTGGGTGCTGATGGCCTCGTCACTGCTGACCAGAGCGAAGAAGCCGGTGGCGATGGCGAGCAGCTGGTCGCGCAGCGGACCTTTCGGCTCCTGCTGGAACATGTCGTCGGGCAGCATCTCCTCGCACTTGGCGCGCACGGCGGCGGCGAACAGCGCCTCCTTGTCGCCGAAGTGGCTGTACACGGTGAGCTTGGACACCGAGGCTTCCGCCGCGATCTGGTCCATGCTCACGCCGGCGAATCCGTCACGCGGGAACAGGAGCTTGGCGGCGTCGAGGATCGCGGCACGCTTGCCGAGATCCTTCGGACGGCCGGGACCGGACGCTCGGACAGCGGCCTTTTCGCGTCGGGGAGAGGGCGCGGTGGGTGTCATGCGCTAATACTAGACTAACCGGTTCGATATTTATACTATACCGCCAAGTGCATTATTACGAACGGTGGGCGGCCAGTCATGGAAAGGATGCGTACTTTCAGATGGATTCCGGTTGCGATCCTCCTAGCCGCGTCAGCGGCCTGCGGCAAGAGTGAGCCCGAAGCCGTCCTCCCGCGTCCGGTGCTGGTGACGCACCCAAGCGGAGGTGCACAGGCTGCGCTGTCGACCTACGCCGGCGAAGTGCGCGCACGCGAGGAGAGCGAGCTGTCCTTCCGCGTCGGCGGCAACCTGGTCAAGCGCAACGTCGATGTTGGCGCGACGGTGAAACGCGGTGACGTGCTGGCGGTACTCGACGCCCAAGACCTGGCCCTGCAGGCGCAGGCTGCGCAGGCACGGCTCGCGGCCGCGGAGGCCGACCTGGCGCGCGCGCGCGGCGACCGCGACCGCTTCGGCAAGCTGGTTGGCGAACAGCTGGTCAGCCGCTCCGCATACGAGGCCCAGGTCGCGGCATTCAAGGCTGCCGAAGGGCAGGCGCGTGTGGCACGCTCGCAGTTGGACGTGTCGCGCAACCAGGCCGGATATGCGCAACTTCGCTCCCCTCGCGACGGTGTCATCGCGGCCCGCCAGGCCGAAGCGGGGCAGGTGGTGACTGCGGGGCAGGCCGTGTTCACGCTGGCCGCCGCCGGCGGCCGTGAAGTGCTGATCAGCCTGCCGGAGGCGCGCATCCGTGACTTCAGTATCGGCCAGCCGGTGATGGTCGAACTGTGGAGCGCCTCCGGCCGTCGGTACCCGGGCACCGTGCGGGAAATTTCTCCTTCGGCCGATCCGCGCACGCGCACCTACCCCGCGCGCGTCGCGCTCTCAGAAGAGGCCGCCGAAGCGGTCGAGCTGGGACAGAGCGCACGCGTCTACGTGCAGGAAGATGGCGCCGAAGCCGAGCTGAGCGTGCCGCTGTCGGCCATCCAGCGGGGGCCTTCGGGCGCCACCGCCGTGTGGGTGGTGGATGCCGGGGGCAAGGTGCGATCACGGGCGGTGACGCTGGGCCGCTATGGCGCGATCAGCGTGCCTGTGCTGGAGGGCCTGGAGTCGCTCGAATGGGTGGTGGCGGCGGGCGGCCACCTGCTCCGGGAGGGCCAATCCGTCACTGCGGTGGACCGGAACAACAAACCAGTGGCGCCGGGAGCAAAGGTCGGCTCCGGGCAGGACGGTTAGGCCATGCGTCGCTTCAACCTGTCGCAGTGGGCGCTGACCAATCGCGGCCTGGTGCTGTACGCGATGATCGTGGTCGCGCTGATCGGCGCGTGGTCGTATCGGCAGCTGGGCCAGTCGGAAGATCCTCCCTTCACCTTCAAGGTCATGGTGGTGCGCACGGTGTGGCCGGGCTCCACCGCCGCCGAGGTGGCCGAGCAGGTCACCGAACGCATCGAGAAAGCGGCGATGACCACCGGCAACTACGAATTCATCCGCTCGTTCTCGAGGCCGGGCGAATCGCAGGTGATCTTCGTGGCGCGCGACTCGATGCACTCCAGCGAAGTGCCCGCGCTCTGGTACCAGGTGCGCAAGAAGGTCGGCGACATCCGCGCCACGCTGCCGCAGGGGGTGAGCGGTCCGTTCTTCAATGACGAGTTCGGTGACACCTTCGGCAATATCTACGCCCTGACCGGCCCGGGTTTCGACTATGCGGTGATGAAGGACTACGCCGATCGCGTCCAGCTGGAGCTGCAGCGGGTGCAGGACGTGGGCAAGGTCGAGCTGGTCGGGCTGCAGGACGAGAAGATCTGGATCGAGCTCTCCAATACCAAGCTCGCCACGCTGGGGATCCCGCTGTCGGTCGTGCAGCAGGCGCTGGACGAGCAGAACGCGGTCACCGCCAGCGGCTTCTTCGAGACCCCGAGCTCGCGCATGCAGGTGCGCGTCGACGGCGAGTTCGATTCGGTCGAGGCGATCCGCGATTTTCCCCTCGAGGCCGGTGGCCGCACGCTGCGCCTGGGCGACATCGCCGAAGTCAGGCGCGGCTTCGCCGACCCGTCGGCGCCCAGGATGCGCTTCATGGGGCAGAACGCGATCGGCCTGGCGGTGGCCATGAAGAACGGCGGCGACATCATCCAGCTCGGCAAGGCCCTGGACGCGGAGTTCGAGCGGCTGCAGCAGACCCTGCCGGTGGGCATGGAGCTGCGCAAGGTTTCGGACCAGCCGCAGGCGGTGCGTGAGTCGGTGGGCGAGTTCGTGCAGGTGCTGACCGAAGCGGTGATCATCGTCCTGCTGGTGAGCTTCTTCTCACTCGGCCTGCGGACCGGGCTGGTGGTGGCGGTGTCGATTCCGCTGGTGCTGGCGATGACCTTTGCGGTGATGCAGTACTTCGGCATCGGCCTGCACAAGATCTCCCTGGGCGCGCTGGTGCTGGCGCTGGGGCTGATGGTGGATGACGCGATCATTGCCGTGGAGATGATGGCGATCAAGATGGAGCAGGGCTTCGACCGCCTGCGCGCCGCCAGCTTCGCCTACGAAACCACCGCCTTCCCGATGTTGACCGGAACGCTGGTCACCGCCGCGGGCTTCCTGCCCATCGCCACCGCCGCGTCGGGCACGGGCGAGTACACGCGCTCGCTGTTCCAGGTGGTGACCATCGCCCTGGTGGTGTCGTGGATCGTGGCGGTGCTGTTCATTCCCTACCTGGGCGAGAGGATGTTGCCGGACCTGCATCAGCGCGATGCGCCGCCACGGCCGGGCTCGCTGGCGGCACGCTGGCACGCCTGGCGGCTGCGGCTGGCCGACCGGCATCCGGCGCAGGAACGCTGGCTGGCGCCCAGGCCCCATGGCGGACACCCCGTGGACCCTTACCAGCGCCCGTTCTACCAGCGCTTCCGCAGGCTGGTCGATGCCTGCCTGCGGCGTCGCTGGCTGGTCATCGGTGCCACCGCATCGGTCTTCGTGCTCTCCATCCTGCTGTTCCGGTTCGTGCCCCAGCAGTTCTTTCCCGACTCGGTGCGCCCCGAGCTGATGATCGACATGGAGCTGGCCGAAGGTTCATCGCTGCGTGCCACCCAGCAGCAGGCCGAACGCTTCGAGGCGATGCTCGCTTCGCATGCGGGCGTGGAGAATTACGTGGCCTACGTGGGCACCGGCTCGCCGCGCTTCTACCTGCCCTTGGACCAGCAGCTGCCGCAGGCCAACTTCGCCCAGTTCGTGGTGCTGTCGGCCGACGCGAAAGCGCGGGAAAAACTGCGCAGCTGGCTGATCGACGAGGTTGGCCCGCACTTTCCGGAGCTCCAGTTCCGCGTGACCCGCCTGGAGAACGGGCCGCCGGTCGGCTACCCGATCCAGTTCCGCATTTCAGGCGAACACATCGACCAGGTGCAGGCGCTGGCCCGCCAGGTGGCAGACCAGGTGCGCGCCAACCCGGCCACCCGCAACGTGAACCTGGACTGGGATGAGCCAAGCAAGGCGATTCGCCTGGAGATCGACCAGGACCGTGCGCGCACGCTGGGCGTGAGCAGTGCGGACGTTTCCAGGTTTCTCACCAGCGCCGTGTCCGGACTGCGGGTCAGCACCTACCGCGAAGGCAACGAGTTGATCGAGATCCTGCTGCGTGGTCCCGAAGAGGAGCGCTCTCGCATCGACATGCTGGGAAGCCTGGCCGTGCCCACGCAGAACGGCAGCGTGCCGCTGTCGCAGATCGCCAACATCGAGTACGTATTCGAGGACGGCATCATCTGGCATCGCGACCGTCTGCCTACGGTGACCGTGCGCGCCGACCTCATCGACGGCGTGACGCCGCCGACGGTGGTGGCGCAGATCTCCCAGACCCTCGATGCGGTGCGTGCGCAGCTGCCGACCGGTTACCGGCTGGCTACCGGCGGCACGGTGGAGGACTCGCAGCGCGGGCAGGCGTCGATCATTGCCGGCGTGCCGCTGTTCCTGCTGGTCGTGGTGACGCTGCTGATGCTGCAGCTGCGCAGTTTTTCGCGCGTGGCCCTGGTGATGATGACGGCGCCGCTGGGACTCATCGGCGTCACCCTGGCGCTGCTGGTGTTCCGGGTCCCGTTCGGCTTCGTGGCGATGCTGGGCACGATCGCGCTGTCCGGAATGATCATGCGCAACTCGGTGATCCTGGTCGACCAGATCCAGCAGGATATCGATGCCGGGCATGACCGCTGGACCGCGATCGTCGAAGCGACCGTGCGCCGGTCCCGGCCGATCGTGCTGACCGCGCTGGCCGCGGTGATGGCGATGATCCCGCTGTCGCGCAGTGCGTTCTTCGGCCCGATGGCGGTGGCGATCATGGGTGGGCTGACGGTGGCCACGGTGCTGACCCTGCTGTTCCTGCCGGCCCTGTATGCGGCCTGGTTCAAGGTCAAACCCCAGGAAGCGGCCGCCGCGTCACAGGGCCCCAGGGTGCAGAGCGGAGCGGCGTAGCGTCCGACCGGTGCGCCTGCGCTCAGTCGCGCAGCTCGGCCACGTAGCAGCTGGCCTGCATCTGCTCGACCACGGCCTTGGTGGCGGCCTCGGTGGACAGGCTGCGTCCGCCGGTGGCGAGGTCCGCGGTGAAGGCATGCGCGTTGAGCGCGCCGTCGACCGCGCGCTCGATGCAATCGGCTTCCTCGAACAACCCCAGCGAGTGCCGCAGCAGCATCGCCGCGCTGAGGATCGCCGCGTAGGGATTGGCCACGCCCTTGCCTGCGATGTCCGGGGCCGAGCCGTGGATCGGCTCGTACACGCCAATCTTGGCGTCGCCCAGCGATGCCGAGGGCAGCAGGCCCAGCGAGCCGGCGAGCATCGACGCCTCGTCGGTGAGGATGTCGCCGAACATGTTCTCGGTCACGATGACGTCGTATTCGCGCGGATGCGCCAGCAGGTGCATCGCCATGGCGTCGACCAGCACGTGCTCCAGGCGGATGTCGGCGAATTCCTCGCGACCCATGCGCGTCACCACCTCGCGCCACAGCCGCGATGTCTCCAGCACGTTGGCCTTGTCCACCGACACCAGGAAGCCACGGCGGCGCCGTGCAAGCAGGAACGCAGAGCGCGCCACGCGCTCGATCTCGCCCATGCTGTAGGTGCAGGTGTCGCTGGCACTGTCAGCGCTGCGGCTCTTGTCGCCGAAGTAGATTCCGCCGGTGAGCTCGCGCACCACCATGATGTCCACGCCGGTGAGCAGGTGCGGCTTGATCGGTGAGGCGTGCAGGGCGGCAGGGTGCGGACGCACCGGGCGCAGGTTGGCGAACAGGCCCAGGCCCTTTCGCAGTGACAGCAGTCCCTGTTCGGGCCGCACCGCGGCGCCAGGATCCGACCACTTGGGTCCGCCCACGGCGCCGAGCAGCACTGCGTCGGCGCTGCGGCACGCGCTGAGGGTGGCTGCCGGCAGTGGCTCACCGGTGCGGTCGATGGCGATGCCGCCGATATCGTATTCGCAGAATTCGAAGCGGTGGCCGTAGCGGCGCGCGACGGTGCGCAGGACGTTGACGGCGGCGGCGGTCACTTCAGGGCCAATCCCGTCACCGGGCAGGACAGCAATTTCAGCGTGCATGGGTTCGCTCCTCGTAGTGCTCGATGTGGGATTGGTGCTGCAGCAGGTAGCCCAGCTCGTCCACGCCCTCGATCAGGCAGGTGCGCGCGAAGGCGTCCAGTGGAAAGCCATGGGACGTGCCGTCGGGCGTGCGCAGTTCGCAGGACACGATGTCCACGATGAGCGGGTCATCGGGCCGCTGCATCAGGGCCTGGACGATCGCGTCGTCCAGCACGATCGGCAGCAGCCCGTTCTTCAGCGCGTTGCTGCGGAAGATGTCGGCGATCTGGCCGCTGACGATGGCGCGCAGGCCAAGGTCCACCAGCGCCCACGGCGCATGCTCACGCGAGGATCCGCAGCCGAAGTTGGGACCTGCAAGGAGGATCTGGCGGCCGGCATTTTGTGGCTGGTTGAAAGCGAAACCCGGATGTGGCGAACCATCGGCCTGCCAGCGCCAGTCGTTGAACGCGTGCTTGCCAAGGCCCGCACGTTCGGTGGTCGAGAGGAACCGCGCAGGAATGATCTGGTCGGTGTCGATGTTGGCCTGAGGCAGGACCACGCTGCGCGAGGTGAGGGCGGGGAACGGGGTCATGGGGCTGCTTCCAAGGCAGAGGCGCCGGTGCTTCCCTTCTCCCGGAGGCAGAAGGGAATCAAACGCCTGCATCACGCCACCTCCTCATGCGCCGGCGCACTCGCTGCGAACAGCTCCCGTGGATCGGCCACGCAGCCGTTCACCGCCGCCCATGCCGCAGTCATCGGCGAGGCCAGCAGGGTGCGCGAACCGGGGCCCTGACGGCCTTCGAAGTTGCGGTTGCTGGTGCTCACGGCCAGTTGCCCCGGCGCAACGAGATCACCGTTCATGGCGATGCACATCGAGCAGCCCGGCTCGCGCCATTCGGCGCCGGCGGCACGGACGATCGAGTCGATGCCTTCGGCTTCGGCCTGGCGCTTGACCAGTTCCGAACCCGGCACCACCAGCATGCGCACCCGCGCATCGACGTGGCGGTCGCGCAGGACGCTCGCCACTTCGCGCATGTCGCTGAGGCGGCCATTGGTGCACGAGCCCACGAAGACCACGTCCACTGGCGTCCCCGCCAGCGAATGGCCGGGTTCGAACTGCATGTAGTCGAGCGACTTGCGTGCCGCCGCATCGTTGGCTGCGGGTATCGCCCGGTCCACCGCGATCGCGGTTCCCGGATGCGTGCCCCAGGTCAGGTTGGGATGGATGCCGCGCGCATCGATGATGACGTCCTGGTCGAAGTGCGCGCCCGGGTCGCTGCTGAAGTGCGACCAGCCCGCCTTCGCTTTCTCGAATGCGGCGCCTTGCGGTGCCCGCGGCGTGTTCTGCAGCCATGCATAGGTGACTGCATCCGGCGCGATCATGCCGGCGCGCGCACCGGCTTCGATCGACATGTTGCACAGGGTCATGCGCTGTTCCATGTCCATCGCGCGGATGGTCGAACCGCGATACTCGATGACGTGGCCGGTCCCGCCGTTGACCCCGATCACGCCGATGATGTGCAGGATCACATCCTTGGCGCCCACGCCGGGCGTCAGCGGCCCATCGACGGTGATGGACAATGTTTTCGCTTTCCGCTGCAGCAGGCACTGGGTGGCCAGCACGTGGCCCACCTCGCTGGTGCCGATGCCGAACGCCAGCGCGCCAAACGCGCCATGGGTGGCCGTGTGGCTGTCGCCGCAAACAATCGTCATGCCGGGTTGGGTCAGCCCCAGCTCCGGTGCGATCACATGGACGATGCCGCGATCAGCGGACTGCATGTCGAACAGCTCGATCCCGTGCTCGGCGCAGTTACGGGCCAGCAGGTTCACCTGTGCCTCGGAGGCGGGGGTGTAGTAGTGCAGCTTGCCGTCCACGTCGGCCGGCGTGGTCGGAGTGGAATGGTCCATCGTAGCCTTGGTCCGCTGCGGTGCGCGCGGTG
Source organism: Pseudoxanthomonas sp. (assembly GCA_041688625.1). Classification (GTDB taxonomy): domain Bacteria; phylum Pseudomonadota; class Gammaproteobacteria; order Xanthomonadales; family Xanthomonadaceae; genus Pseudoxanthomonas_A. The sequence goes on along the minus strand of JBDNHW010000067.1, from coordinate 60,993 downwards.
CAAGACCGCGATCGCGCAGCTCGGTGAACGCCTGCGGTGAGGTGACCTCATGGATCAGGTGCAGGTCGACATACAGCACGGCCGGTGCAGTTGCGGTTTCGGCAACCACGACATGCGCGTCCCAGAGTTTGTCGAAGAGCGTGCGGGGAGCATTCAAGGGCATCGTCTATCCGTGTCGTTGGTTGAATCGTTCAGGCAAGAAACCAGGGCCTTCGCAGCGGCAAGTGTCCGGACCAGTCGGCCAGGAATCGATGTTCCCGGCTCTGGTCTGGATTGCCGGGGCACCGTGTCGGGTCCCGGCGTCCGCCGGGATCACGCCCGAAAAATAATCATCGCGTGCGAAGCCACGAGGGCATCCAGAACCAGCCGCGCCGGGAGCCATCAGGCCTCCACCATTTCCACTTTCACGTTCACCACTTCGCGTTCGCGCAGCAGGCGGTTGGCCACGTCCAGCCACGCCAGCGCACTGGCCTCGATGACATCCTTGCTGGTCCCGGTGCCGTCGAAAGCAGTGCCCTGGTAGCGCACGCTGAGGTTGGCTTCGCCGCGCGCGTCGCGGCCCAGGCCGACGCTGTGCACCTGGTAGCTCTCCAGCACCAGATCCACGCCGGTGACCGCGGCGAGCGCGGCGAACAGCGCGTCAACCGGGCCGTCGCCTTCGGCGGTCTCGAACATCTTCCTGCCGTCCGGATCGGACAGCTCCACCGTGGCACGGGCGCGATGGCCGGCATCGCTGACCGTCATCGATGCCAGGCGGAAGCCTTCGCAGATCGGGCCCTCCTGCATCAACGCCTGCAGGTCGGTGTCGTGGACCACGCGCTGCTGCTCACACAGGGCCTTGAAGTCGGCGAACGCCACGTCGAGCTCGGGCTCGTCCAGCAGGTAGCCCAGCGCACGCAGGCGCTGTTCGACCGCGGCCCGGCCGCTGTGGCGGCCCAGCACCATCTGCGAGGATTTCCAGCCCACGTCTTCGGGCCGCATGATTTCGTAGGTGCCGCGGTGGCGCAGCATGCCGTGCTGGTGGATGCCTGCCTCGTGGGCGAAGGCGTTCGCCCCGACCACGGCCTTGTTGCGCTGCACCGGCATGCCCACCAGGCGCGACAGCAGCTGCGAGGTCGGCACGATTCGGCGGGTGTCGATGCGGGTGTCGGCGTTGAACCAGGCGCCTCGCACCTTTAGCGCCATGGCCAGCTCCTCCACCGCGCAGTTGCCGGCGCGCTCGCCGATGCCGTTGACCGTGCATTCGACCTGGCGCGCGCCACCTTCGATCGCCGCCAGCGAATTGGCCACGGCCAGCCCGAGGTCGTCGTGGCAGTGCGCGCTGAACACCACCTCGCGCGCCCCGGGCACGTTGGCGATCATGCGTTCGAACAGGCCGCGGATCTCGTTCGGGGTGGTGTAGCCGACCGTGTCGGGCAGGTTGATGGTGCCGGCGCCTGCGGCAATCGCCACAGCGACCGCTTCGGCCAGGAAATCCTCCTCGGTGCGCAGCGCGTCCTCGGCGGAGAACTCCACGTCGTCCACCAGCGTGCGCGCATGGGCGACGCTGCGCGCGATGGCCTCCAGCACCTGCTCGCGACCCATGCGCAGCTTGTGCTCGCGGTGCAGCGGGCTGGTGGACAGGAACAGGTGGATACGCGGATGCAGGCTGCCGTGCAGCGCGCGTGCGGATGCCTCGATGTCGCCGGGGAGGCAGCGCGACAGCACGCACAGGGTGGTGCTGCGCAGCTCGCGAGCGATCAACGCAGCGGCGTCTCGATCGGACTGCGAGCTGGCCGGGAAGCCGGTCTCGATCACGTCCACGCCGAGATCGGCCAGCGCGCGCGCCATCACCAGCTTCTGCGCCGGCGACATGCTGCAGCCGGGCGATTGCTCGCCGTCACGCAAGGTGGTGTCGAATATTTTGATCGAAGCCGGGATCGAAGCCGGTGGCGGGGTGGTGATGACGTTCAAACGCTGTACTCCTCTTCTGCAACGCGAAGGCGGATGCAGCGCACCTTGGCGGGAACGATCTGGATGTAGTTCGTGGGCTTGGGCGCCGCCATGGCGACCGGATCGGCAGCCGGGATGTCAGCCGGGATGTCAGCCGGTTCGAGAGGATGCAGGGGGCTGGTCCTGCGGCGCGGCTTGCGCGGCGCGCGTGGGCGCACATCCGACAGCAGGCGCGCGAGCACCGCCGCGTCGATGTTGCCGCCCGACACCACCGCGCATTTGCGCTTGCCGGCAACCCGGCGCCCCGCGGCAAGCGCCAGCGCGCCTGCGCCCTCGGCAATGATGTTTTCCTCCAGCGCCAGGCGCACCAGGGTCTCGCGCAGCTCGGCTTCGCGCACGATCACCACGTCGTCCAGCAGGCTGGCGCACAGGCGCCGGGTGATGAAGCCAGGTACCTTGACGCGTACGCCGTCGGCGAGGCTCGCCTGCGGTGCGATCAGGCGAATGTCGCCCTTCAGCGCACGCGCCATCGAATCCACGCCCTCGACCTGCGCGCCGACGATGCGCACGCCCTGGGATTTCAGCGCCAGCGCCACGCCCGAGGCGAGGCCGCCGCCGCCGATCGGCACGATCACCACGTCCGGCACGTGCGGAGCGATCTCCATGCCCACCGTGCCTTGTCCGGCAATGACGTCCACGTCGTCGAACGCGGACAGGAAGCGGTAATCGTTCTGAGCGGCCAGCTCGCGCGCAAAGGCGTAGGCCTCGTCATAGCTGTCGCCGTGCTGGCGCACGGTGGCGCCCCAGTGCGCCACGCCGGCGATCTTGTTGGCGGGCGCGCCGTGCGGCATCACCGTGATCGCCTGCACGCCCAGCCGGTACGCCGCCCAGGCCAGGCCCTGCGCATGGTTGCCCGCCGAGGCGGCGATCACCGGTCGTCCGTCGCCGCGTTCGCGCGCGGCCAGCATCGCATTGAGCGCGCCGCGCACCTTGTACGAGCCGGTGCGCTGCAGGTTTTCCAGCTTCAGCCACACCCCGAAGCGCTCGGCGTAGTGCAGTGGCGTGGGCGGCAGGTACGGCCGCAGCCGCGCCTGGGCCGCGAGTACGTCGGCGACGGTGACGGTTACGTCCGGTTCTTCGCGGGCGGGTGAGTCAGGCACGGCTGGGCTGGGAACAGGGAACAGGGAACAGGGAATGAAAGTGCGCATCGATCCGCGGAAGAAGACGCCTCCGGAAAGCGTGAGACGTGCGATTGCCGACGGCACAGCGGAAACCCGCATTCCCCGTTCCCTGTTCCCGGCTCCCGTGTTCAACCTTCACGCAGCCACCTCCGCCGCGGCGTCCAGCGCCGCGATTTCCACCGACACGCAGTCGTACAGCTTCAGCATCTGCAGGCGCAGCGGCTCGGCCGGACGGGCGCCCTCGACCTCCAGCTGCAGGCGCCAGTGCCCGTCTGCGCCGTCCGGATGGCCGCTGATCGAGCGCGGCGTGAAGCCACGCCGCTCGGCCATGCCGATCACGCGCGTCAGCGCGCCTTCGCTCGGGCTCAGCACCAGGTCAAGCCGGTAGCGCATGCGCAGGCTCCGGCCGCGGTGCAGGCGCGCGCGGCGGCTCTTCGGCGTCGGCTGGATTGCGCTCGAGCATGGTGCTGTTGGCGGTGTTGGGCGGCACCAGCGGCCACACGTTGGCCTTGATGTCGATCGCCACGTGCAGCAGCGCCGGGCCGGGCTGGGCCAGCAGCTCGGCCAGCGCGCCTTCCACTTCGCTGCGCAGGTCGATGCGCCGCGCCGGGATGCCGAACACCTGGGCCAGCGCGGCGAAGTCCGGGTTGTCGGACAGGTCGATCTCGCTGTAACGCTCGGCGAAGAACAGTTCCTGCCACTGCCGCACCATGCCCAGCGAACTGTTGTCCAGCAGCACGATCTTCACCGGCAGCTGGCAACGGGCGATGGTCACCAGCTCCTGCACGTTCATCATGAAACTGCCGTCGCCGCTGACCAGCAGCACGGTGCGTTCGGGACACGCGAACTGCGCGCCCATCGCCGCCGGCAGGCCGAAGCCCATCGTGCCCAGTGCACCGCTGGTCAAATGATTGCGTGGATGAGTGAAACGGCAGTGCTGCGCGACCCACATCTGGTGCTGGCCGACATCGCAGGCGACGATGGCATCGTCCGGCGCCAGTTCGGTCATGCGCTTGAGCAGCGCGGGGGCGTAGATGTCGGTGCCAGGCGCGTCGTATCGGAAACCGAACGTGTCGTGGAGTGTCCGGCAGCGCTCGCGCCAGGGGTCGCAGCTGCTGCGTGCACCGGTAAGCGCGCGCAGGCCGTCGCCGACGTCGCCGGGCAGGGCGATGTTGGCCGTGCGCAGCTTGGAGATCTCGTAGGCATCCGCATCCAGGTGGATCACGCGTGCGAATGGCGCGAACTCGGCCAGCTTGCCGGTGGCGCGGTCATCGAAGCGCGCGCCCACCACGATCAGCAGGTCCGACTCCTGCACCGCCATGTTCGCCGCGCGGGTGCCATGCATGCCCAGCATGCCGAGGTAGTGCGGGTGGCCGCCGGGCAGCGCGCCGAGGCCGCGCAGGGTCAGCACGGTGGGGATGCGGGTCGCATCGACAAACGTGCGGAACGCATCGACCGCATCGGCAAGCCCGATGCCGCCGCCTCCGTAGATCACCGGCTTTTCCGCCGCGGCGATCGCCGCGATGGCTTCGCCCAGCGCGGCCTGCGACGGAGACGGAACCGGATCGACGCTGGCCGGCACGTGCGCCGGCAGATGCGCGGCATCGGCCATTTGCACGTCTTTCGGCAGATCGATCAGCACCGGTCCGGGACGGCCTTCGCGGGCGATGCGGAAGGCATCCCGCACGATCCGCGGTAGGTCATCGACGCTGCGCAGGATGTAGCTGTGCTTGACGATGGGCAGGGTCAGCCCGAACACGTCCAGCTCCTGGAACGCGTCGGTGCCCATCAGGTGTGTGGCGACCTGGCCGGTGATGCAGATCATCGGCACCGAATCGAGCATCGCATCGGCGATGCCCGTGACCAGGTTGGAGGCGCCCGGTCCGGACGTCGCCACGCACACGCCGACGCGGCCGCTGGCCCGCGCATAGCCGTTGGCCGCCAGTGCGGCGCCCTGCTCGTGGCGCACCAGGATGTGCTTGAGCTTCGAGTCCACCAGCGCGTCGTAGAACGGCATGATGGTGCCGCCGGGATAGCCGAACAGCACGTCCACGCCTTCGGTTTCCAGTGCCTGGGTCAGCCAGCGTGCGCCGTTGCAGGGGCTGGCCTTGGCCGCGATCGTGTTCATGCGGTGGCGGCCTCCGCCCTGCTGCGTGCGGCGTCAGTCCTGGCATCGGCAGCGGGCGGGGTGGTCTCGCCCTGCAGCCACACCATCTTCGCGCGCAGCTCCCTGCCCACCACTTCGATCGGGTGGTCCAGGTCAGCCTGTTTCATCCGCGTGTAGTTGGGCAGCCCCGCTTCGTATTCGGCCACCCAGTTCCTGGTGAAGGTGCCGTCCTGGATGTCGGTCAGGATGTCCTTCATGCGCGCCTTGGTGCCGGCATCGATCACCCGCGGCCCGCTGACGTAGTCGCCGTACTGCGCGGTTTCGGACACGAACTCCAGCATGCGGGTGATGCCGCCTTCGTAGAACAAATCCACGATCAGCTTCAGCTCGTGCAGCACTTCGTAGTAGGCGATTTCCGGCTGGTAGCCCGCTTCGACCAGGGTCTCGAAGCCAGCCTGCACCAGCGCGCTGGCGCCGCCGCACAGTACTGCCTGCTCGCCGAACAGGTCGGTTTCGGTTTCTTCCTTGAACGTGGTCTTGATGACATTCGCGCGCGCGCCGCCCAGACCTGCGGCGTAGGCCAGGGCCAGCGCTTCGGCGTTGCCGCTGACGTCCTGGTGCACGGCGTAGATGCACGGCACGCCGCGCCCGATCTCGTATTCGCGGCGCACCAGCGCGCCCGGTCCTTTTGGCGCGACCAGGACCACGTCGATGTCGGTACGCGGCTGGATCAGGTCGAAATGCACGTTCAGGCCGTGCGCGAACAGCAGGCACGCGCCGGGCCTCAGCGCCTCGTGCAGCACTTCGTTGTAGAGCTGCTTCTGCACCATGTCGGGGGTCAGCACCGCGACCAGGTCGGCGCCGCTCGCGGCCTCGGCCGGTGTTTTCACGATGAAACCGTCGGCCCTGGCCTTGATTTCAGTGGGACCGCCCGGGCGCAGTCCCACCGTGACCTCGAAGCCTGAGTCGCGCAGGTTCAGCGCGTGCGCGCGGCCCTGGCTGCCGTAGCCGATGGTAGCGATGCGGGGTTGGTTCTGGCTGCTGGAGCTCATGGCAATTCCTGGAGTTTCGAGGCGAGGGAAAGGGATTCAGACGATGATCGGATCGGCGAAGGCGCCGGTCGTGGTGACCGAGGAGATGGTGTGGTTGTCGAGCGGCCCGGGCGCGGTGACCGCGCCCTTCGATGCGGATCCGACGCTGCGCGCGTATTTGGCCAGCGCGCCGGTGGTGACGCGCGGCGCCATTCGCAGCGGCTTGCGCGCGGAGAGGTCGGCCCCGGTGGAGAGCGTGCGTGTCGTGGTGTCGATGGTGATGGTGTCGCCCTCGCGCAGGCGCGAGAGCGGGCCGTCCAGTGCGGCTTCGGGCGACACGTGTCCCACCATGAAGCCGCGGGTGGCGCCGGAGAAGCGGCCGTCGGTCACCAGCGCCACGTCGTCGCCCAGCCCCTGGCCGACCAGTGCGGCGGTCACCGCGAGCATCTCGCGCATGCCGGGTCCGCCGACCGGGCCTTCGAAGCGGATCACCACCACGTCGCCGGCCTCGATGCGGCGCGCCTGCACCGCGGCGAAGCAAGCCTCCTCCGAATCGAACACGCGCGCCGGACCGCTGAAATGACTGCGCCCGTGTCCTGCCAGCTTGAGGATGCAGCCTTCCGGTGAGAGGTTGCCGTACAGGATCGAATAGCCGCCCTGCGGCTTGATCGGGTTGCCGATGGGACGCACCACGTCCTGGGACGACGGTGTGGGCACCGCGTCGACCTCGGCGAAGAAGCTGCGGCCGGTGATGGTGGGAATGTCGCCTATCACGCCGCCCGCCATGAGTTCGCGCGCGACCAGGGCGGTGCCGCCCTGCGCATACATCTCTGCGGCGGTGTAGCGGCCGCCGGGCTTCAGGTCGGCGATCACTGGTGTCGAGGAGGCCGCCTGGAATTCTTCCAGATCGAACGCCACGCCGGCCTCATGGGCGATGGCCAGCAGGTGCATCGCGGCGTTGGTCGAACCCGCGGTGGCCGACACCGCATGCGCCGCGTTGCGCAACGCGTGGATGGTGATGAGTTCGCGCGGCAGCGGCCCGCCTTCCTGCAGCCGCTGCATCACCAGTTCGCCACAGCGAAAGGCGGCGGCGTTCTTGTCGGGATGGGTGGCCGGTATGTCGTTGAGTCCCAGCGGCGATACGCCCAGGAACGTCAGCACCATGGCCATGGTGTTGGCGGTGAACTGGCCGCCGCAGGCGCCGGCGCCGGGGCACGCGGCGCGCTCGACTTCGGCTAGCGCCGCGTCGTCGATGCTCCCGGCCGAATGGGCACCCACCGCCTCGAATACGTCCTGGATGGTGACGGCCTTGCCCTTGCACTGGCCCGGCATGATGGTGCCGCCGTAGAGGATCACGCCGGGCACGTTGAGCCGCGCCAGGGCCATCGCCGCGGCCGGGATGGTCTTGTCGCAGCCGCAAAGCAGCACCACGCCGTCCAGGCAGTGCCCGCTGACGGCGAGCTCGATCGAATCGGCGATCACCTCGCGCGAGGCCAGCGAGGCGCGCATGCCGCTGCTGCCCATGGCGATGCCGTCGGTAATGGCAATCGTGTTGAACTCGAACGGCGTGCCGCCGGCCGCGCGCACGCCGGCGCTGACATGTTCGGCCAGCTCGCGCAGGCCCAGGTTGCACGGCGACACGTTCGACCACGTGTGCACCACCGCGATCATCGGCCGGGCGATGGCCTCGTCGTCCAGCCCGGTGGCGCGGAGCATGGCCCGGGCCGGAGCGTGCGCCGCGCCGGACTTGATCGCGTCGCTGTTGCGGCCGGTGCTGGTGGGAGGCTTGGTCAAGGAAGATTCCGATGTGGATGCAGTTTCGGGAGGGTGGAAAATAAAAAACCCCGCACTTCGCAGTGCGGGGTTTTCGAAAGGGGCTGTTGTTTTCCTGCTACGCGCCGATTCGTCCCGCACCTGTGGGTGAGGTAATAAGTACGAGTACGAGGAGCGAGGCGCCCGCGGCGGTTGGCGCAGGGGTCAGAGGGCTCAGCGATGTGCGGCGGTGCAACATGGGATCGAGGTAAACACGCCGGTTTCGGGGCTGTCAACCCACTTTCGCGATTTTCTTACGGAGGACGGGCCAACCCGCGCCGCTGCAGCACGGTTGCACCTGCAACCAATAACTCGCATGTTCGAAAGGCAGGCCGAGAGGCGTCGACTGCGCGTGCGGAGCCTGATTTTTCGCGGCGATCGGGGCGCTGTGGTGTAATTGGCGGCGAAGCGGGGGTATCGCCAGCCATGCGCCGGCGATTGAGACAGACCCTTCGAACCTGATCCGGTTGAGACCGGCGTAGGGAAGCTTCGCAGGACGCCCGATCCCGGTGATCGACCAGCGCCCGTGCGCCGCCGCTTCGTCCCACCTCTCCTTGGACGATCGCCATGAACGCACAACCCGACACCCTGCTGCAGCAGACCGAACAGCTTTCCGAATCCGTGACCCGGCCGATCCCCGGTTCACGCAAGGTCTTCGTCGAAGGCTCGCGCGAGGCCTCGCATGGGCAGCTGGTGCGCGTGGCGATGCGGGAGATCGTGCAGGCGCAGACGCCCACGCTGTTCGGAGGCGAGGAGAACCCGCCGATCAGCGTCTACGACCCTTCAGGCCCGTACACCGATACCGAAGCCCGCATCGACCTGCGCAGCGGCCTGCCGGCGATGCGCGCGAAGTGGATCGAGGCGCGCGGCGACACCGAACTGCTGCCGCAGCTCAGTTCCGAATTCGGCCGCGGTCGCGAGACCAATGCACGACTGGACGCAGTGCGCTTCCCCGCGCGCGCGCTGCCGCGGGTGGCCAAGGCCGGCGCCAACGTCAGCCAGATGCACTACGCCCGCCGCGGCATCATCACGCCCGAGATGGAATACGTGGCGATCCGCGAGAACCAGCGCCTGGACGCGGTGCGCGACGCCGCCCTGCTGAAACAGCATCCCGGCGAGTCGTTCGGCGCCAGCATCCAGGAGTTCATCACCCCGGAGTTCGTGCGCGACGAGATCGCCCGCGGCCGCGCCATCCTGCCCAACAACATCAACCACCCTGAAAGCGAGCCGATGATCATCGGCCGCAACTTCCTGACCAAGATCAACGCCAACATCGGCAACAGCGCGGTGAGTTCGGGTATCGCCGAGGAAGTGGAGAAACTGGTGTGGGCGATCCGCTGGGGCGCCGACAACGTGATGGACCTGTCCACCGGCAAGCACATCCACGAGACCCGCGAGTGGATCATCCGCAACTCGCCGGTGCCCATCGGCACCGTGCCGATCTACCAGGCGCTGGAGAAGGTCGACGGTCGCGCCGAGGAGCTGACCTGGGAGATCTTTCGCGACACCCTGATCGAACAGGCCGAACAGGGCGTGGACTACTTCACCATCCACGCCGGAGTGCTGCTGCGCTACGTGCCGCTGACCGCGAAACGCGTCACCGGAATTGTTTCCCGCGGCGGATCGATCATGGCCAAGTGGTGCTTGTCGCACCACCGGGAAAGCTTCCTTTACACGCATTTCGAGGATATCTGCGAAATCATGAAGGCCTACGATGTAGCGTTCTCGCTCGGCGACGGCCTGCGCCCGGGCTGCATCGCCGACGCCAACGACGCGGCGCAGTTCGGCGAGCTCGAGACGCTGGGCGAGCTGACGAAGATCGCCTGGAAGCACGACGTGCAGACCATGATCGAAGGCCCTGGCCACGTGCCGATGCAGCTGATCAAGGAGAACATGGACAAGCAGCTGGCCGAGTGCGGCGAGGCGCCTTTCTACACCCTGGGCCCACTGACCACCGACATCGCGCCGGGCTACGACCACATCACCAGCGCCATCGGCGCGGCGATGATCGGCTGGTACGGATGCGCGATGCTCTGCTACGTGACGCCGAAGGAGCACCTGGGCCTGCCCAACCGGCAGGACGTGCGCGACGGGATCATGGCCTACAAGATCGCCGCCCACGCCGCCGACCTGGCCAAGGGGCATCCGGGTGCGCAGGTTCGCGACAACGCGCTGTCCAAGGCGCGCTTCGAGTTCCGCTGGGACGACCAGTTCAACCTGGGCCTGGATCCTGAGAAGGCCAAGGAATTCCACGACGAGACCTTGCCCAAGGACGCGCACAAGCTGGCCCACTTCTGCTCGATGTGCGGCCCGCATTTCTGCTCCATGAAGATCACCCAGGACGTACGCGACTACGCGGCCGCACACGGCGTGGAAGAGACCGCTGCGCTGGAGGAAGGCATGGCCGAGAAGTCGGCCGAGTTCCGGGCGCAGGGCGCGCAGGTGTATCGGCAGGGCTGAGCCAGGCAACTCAGGGGCAGCAGGCTTGCGCGGCCCCGCTCGGAAGCCTCGTGACCATGCCGTGACCCCGGGACGCAACGGCTGACGGGTCGTGCCATCGCTGCTGGTCCAGGCGCTCGCGCTCATGTCCACGGCCTCACATCTCCCGTGGAATCGGACGCGGTCGTGCTCGTCTCCATTCGTGAGGATCAAGGTAGTGCGAGCCAAGGCGCGTTGCCTCGCGCTCGCGCGAAGGGTCGGCGCAAGTCGGAGCCGGGCCGGCCACTCCGCCGGCCGCGATCGTGGCGGCGCCTGCCCCGTGGGCGATCGCGCCTCTGCGTTTTCCTGCCGGCGGCAGGCGATGCGATGCCTTTACTCCCGCCGACCCGATGCCCGCACTTGTCCCGTGCCGCCGGCAGGGCGCGCGACGAGCGCGCTGGGCGCCACCTGGGGCCGCTCCCGGCTGATGCGCTTGTCGGGGCAGGCCGAGGTCGCGCCGCACGTGGACCTCAACTATTACTGGCGCGAACGCATGCGCGTGCACGTGCCGATCACCACGACGCCGTCGGTGCGATTCCAGTGCGGTGATGCGGAAACGCACATGGCCGAAGGCGAGTGTTGGCTGTTCGATACCTGGCGCATGCATCGGGTGCTCAATGAAGGCAGTGACGAGCGCATCCACCTGGTTGCCGACACCGTCGGAGGCCAAGGCTTCTGGGACCTGGTCGGCGGCGGGCGCACGCCAGGACCTGCGCCGAGGAGTTGGCAGCCGCGTCTGGTGCCACCGGATGGGTCGGCTCGTCCCGCGCTCGATCTGGAGTCGTTCAACCTGCCCACGGTCATGACGCCATGGGAGGTGCGCGAGCACATCGTGTTCCTGCTGAGCGACGCGCTGCCGGCTGGCAACCTGGCGGCGATACAGCAGGCCCTGCTGCTTTTCAGTCGACGCTGGCAGGGACTGTGGTCCCGCTACGGCGATGTCGGCGATGGCTGGCCGCGGTATCGGGACCTGCTGGAGTGCACGCGTGCCGACCTCCTCGCGCGCGGCATCGACAGGAGTGGCGACACCATGCGGCGGAAATCGAGCCGCGCCTTGCGAAGATGCAGGCGACCGTGGAAAGAGCGGCCGCGGCCGCAGGCCTCTGAGCATGCGGCGCGAACCGGGGCGCGCCGGGCACGGTGCGCCGTCGCTCAGAACTTGGGTTTGTCCGTGGTCGACTCGTAGCGATTCATCGACTCGCTGAGGATGTTGCGTGCTTCGGCCGCGTCGCCCCAGCCGTCCAGCTTGACCCACTTGCCCTTCTCCAGGTCCTTGTAGTGCTCGAAGAAGTGGCCGATGCGCTCGAGCCAGTGCGGCGAGACCTGGCCGATGTCCTCGATGTGCGCATAGCCGCTGAAGACCGTGGTCGCGGGCACCGCCAGGATCTTCTCGTCGCTGCCGGCCTCGTCGCTCATGCGCAGCACGCCGACCGGGCGGCAGCGGATCACCGAGCCGGGGATCAGCGACAGCGGCAGCACCACCAGCACGTCGGCCGGGTCGCCATCGCCGCACAGCGTGTGTGGCACGTAGCCGTAGTTGCAGGGATAGCGCATGGGCGTGGAGAGGATGCGGTCGACGAAGATCGCGCCGCTGTCCTTGTCCACTTCGTACTTCACCGGCTCCGAATCCTTCGGAATCTCGATGATGACGTTGATCTCATGCGGCGGGTTCTTGCCGGTGGTCACGTGGTCCAGACCCATGAACTGCTCCAGGTAATGCGCTGATCGGGGAGCGCATTCTACGCGCTAGTGCTGCAGCGCAGCAGTGAGGGCCGGGAAACAGCTGAGCTGCGGACCACGAGAAAGGCGGCCTTTCGGCCGCCTTCAGTGTTCCTGTTGCAGGTGGTGCGGCTGCCTGCGGCTACTCCACCATGACCGCCACCATCCGTCCCCCACCGGCCGCCGCGGCGTCGGTGGCTTCGGGCAGCAGCAGCTCGATTCGGTCCGACGCCACGCCGTTGGCAATCAGCCACTGCTGCACCGACTCGCTGCGCTCGCGCGCAAGTGAAGCGTTGGTGGCCTGGTCGCCACCGCCGTCGTAGAAGCCGGCCACCCTGGCCCGCGACGACGCGTTGGCATACAGCTGGCCCAGCACCGGCGCCAGTGTGGCGCTGGCATCGCTGGGCAGCACCAGCGAGCCCATGTCGAAGTAGATGCGCGCCGCCGGCGCCTCTGCCGCGGCGGCCTGCACCGTGGCCGGGGCGACCGGGGCGGTGGTGCCCGCCATCCAGCCCTGGACCGGCAGCACCGGCACCAGCAGCAGGGCCACGATGTTGATGATCTTGATCAGCGGGTTGATCGCCGGGCCGGCGGTGTCCTTGTACGGGTCACCCACGGTGTCGCCGGTGACGGCGGCCTTGTGCGCTTCGGAACCCTTGCCGCCATGGTGGCCGTCCTCGATGTACTTCTTGGCGTTATCCCAGGCACCGCCGCCGGTGGTCATCGAGATCGCCACGAACAGGCCGGTGACGATGGTGCCGATCAGCAGTCCGCCCAGCGCCTGCGGGCCCAGCAGCAGGCCCACCACCACCGGCACCGCCACGGGCAGCAGTGAAGGCACGACCATCTCCTTGATCGCCGACTTGGTCAGCATGTCCACCGCGCGCGAATAGTCCGGCTTGGCCGTGCCCTGCATGATCCCGGGGATCTCGCGGAACTGGCGGCGCACTTCCTCCACCACCGCGCCGGCCGCGCGGCCCACCGCTTCCATCGCCATCGCACCGAACAGGTACGGGATCAGGCCGCCGATCAGCAGGCCGATGATCACCATGTGGTTGGACAGGTCGAAGGTCAGGGCGACATAGGGCAACCCGGTTTCCAGGCTCCTTTCCAGTCCCACGGTCTCCAGGTTGTGGGTGTAGTCGGCGAACAGCACCAGCGCGGCCAGTGCGGCCGAACCGATCGCGTAACCCTTGGTCACCGCCTTGGTGGTGTTGCCGACCGCATCCAGCGGGTCGGTGATGTTGCGGATCTCCGGTGGCAGCCCCGCCATTTCGGCGATGCCGCCGGCGTTGTCGGTGATCGGGCCGTAGGCGTCCAGGGCGACGATCATCCCGGCCATCGACAGCATGGCGGTGGCGGCGATGGCGATGCCGTACAGACCCCCCAGCGCATGCGCGCCCCAGATCGCGATGCATACTGCGATCACCGGAAGCGCGGTCGACTTCATCGAGATGCCAAGGCCGGCGATGATGTTGGTGCCGTGACCGGTGGTCGACGCGGCGGCGATGTGCTGCACCGGCTTGAACTGGGTGCCGGTGTAGTACTCGGTGATCCACACGATGACGCCGGTCAGCACCAGGCCGATCAGCGAGCACCAGAACAGGTTGAGCGCGCCATAGCTCGAATCGGCCATCAGCTGCATGGTGATCGGGTAGAACGCGATCGCCGCCAGAACCGCCGAGATGATCACGCCCTTGTACAGCGCGCCCATGATCGAGCCGCCCTCCTTCACCTTGACGAAGAACGCGCCGATGATCGAGGCGATGATCGAGACACCGCCGAGCACCAGCGGATACAGGATCGCGTTGCTGCCCGCTTCGGCCATCATCATGCTGCCCAGCAGCATGGTGGCGATGACGGTGACCGCGTAGGTTTCGAACAGGTCGGCGGCCATGCCGGCGCAGTCGCCCACGTTGTCGCCGACGTTGTCGGCGATCACCGCCGGGTTGCGGGGGTCGTCCTCGGGGATGCCGGCTTCGACCTTGCCCACCAGGTCCGCGCCGACATCGGCGCCCTTGGTGAAGATGCCGCCGCCCAGGCGCGCGAAGATCGAAATCAGTGACGAGCCGAACGCCAGGCCCACCAGTGCGTGCAACGCCTCCTTGGTCTCGACTCCCATCTCCTGCAGGATCAGCCAGTACCCGGCCACGCCAAGCAGCCCCAGGCCCACGACCAGCATGCCGGTGATGGCACCGCCGCGGAACGCCACGTCCATGGCGGCGCCGATGCCCTTGTACGCCGCCTGTGCGGTACGCACGTTGGCGCGCACCGAAACGTGCATGCCGATGTAGCCGGCGGCGCCGGACAGGACCGCGCCGATCAGGAAGCCGATCGCCGCCGTCCAGCTCAGGAAGAATCCGACCAGCACGAACAGCACCGCACCGGCGATGCCGATGGTGGTGTACTGGCGGTTGAGGTAGGCGCTGGCGCCTTCCTGGATCGCGGCCGCGATTTCCTGCATGCGTTCATTTCCGGCGGGCTGCGCCAGGATCCAGCGTGCAGAAATGATGCCGTAGAGAATCGCGATCGCGGCGCAGACCAGCGCCAACGTCAAACCATATTGTTCCAGCATGACCCCTCCCAAGGTTGTGGATGTCACCCAGCGGACTGGTCGGACCTCGAAACCCGGAAGGTGAGCCTGTCTGAACAGCGAACGGACCCAACGGCGGCCGGATGCGGCTGCCCATGTCTCGTAGTGCCCTGCAATCCCCTGGAAGCGTCCCGAGTATGACCCGGATGCACCGGAACCCGCCACAGGGCAGCGGGGCAGAGCGGTCGATGTCGATCGCAGCCGGTGCATGAGGATGCATCCACAGGGCGCGTCGCGCCGCGTGTCACCATGCACGCATGACCGTTGCCGTTCCCATCGATCTGGCAAGGCTGCGCAAGAGCTGCATGCACTGCTCCCTGCAGCAGCTGTGGAAACTGCTGTGGCCATGCGAGGGAACCCTTTGACGTAGGCGCCGATTGTCCGTAATGCGCAGCGCGCCGACTTGACTCAGGTCAAGTTGGCGCGGTCGACGAAGGCCAGCGGGTTTGCGGGGTCAGATCACCCGCGACAGCGGCAGGGCCGGGTTGGAATGCGGCAGGTAGGCATCGAAGCACGCGGCCACCACCCGCAGCAGCAGGCGCCCGCGCCCGGTGACCTTGATGGTGCCGTCGCGCATGCGCACCAGTCCGTCGGCCTCCAGTTCGGCAAGCCGCTGGATGCTGTCGGCGAAATAGTCGGCAAAGCAGATGCCGTGGCGCCGCTCGAGCGCGGCGATGGGGACGTTGCCCTGGCACATCAGCGACTGGATCACGTCGGCGCGGATCAGGTCGTCCTCGCTCAGGGCCATGCCGCGCCACACCGGCAGGCGGCCTTCGGCCAGTCGCGCCTGCCAGCCGGCGATGTCGCGCGGATTCTGGCTGAAGGTATCGCCGATGTGGCTGATCGCGCTGACGCCAAGGCCGACCAGGTCGCTGTCGGCATGGGTGGTGTAGCCCATGAAGTTGCGGTGCAGGCCGCCCCGAGCCTGCGCCAGCGCCAGCTCATCGTCGGGCAGGGCGAAGTGGTCCATGCCGATGTACACGTAGCCGGCGGCGGTCAGCCGGTTGATGGCCAGCCGCAGCAGGTCCAGCTTGAGCGCCGGCGTCGGCAGCTGGGCGTCGAGGATCTGCCGCTGCGCATTGAACATCGCCGGCAGGTGCGCGTAGCCATACACCGCCACGCGGTCCGGCCGCGCCTCCACCACGATGTCCAGCGTGCGGCCGAAGCCTTCCAGCGTCTGCAGGGGCAGCCCGTAGATCAGGTCGACGTTGACCGAGCGCATGCCGCTGTCCCGGCACGCCTGGATGATGACCAGGGTTTCGGCCACGCCCTGCACCCGGTTCACCGCCTGCTGGACGGCCGGATCGAAGTCCTGCACGCCCAGGCTGGCGCGGTTGAACCCTGCTGCGGCGAGGTGCGCCACGTCGTCGGGGTCCAGGAATCGCGGATCGAGTTCGATCGACAGGTCCCTGCTCGGGGAGTCGCTGAAGCGGAAGCTGCGGCGCAGCGCGTCCAGCAGGTCCTGCAGCTGCGCCGGAGACAGGAAGTTCGGCGTGCCGCCGCCCAGGTGCAGCTGGATCACCTCGCGATCGGCGTCGAACAGGCGCGCGACCAGCGCGATCTCGTGCAGCAGGTGGCCCAGGTACTCGCGGCCGCGCTCGGCATCCCTGGTGATGATGCGATTGCATCCGCAGTAGAAGCACGGGCTGTTGCAGAACGGGACGTGGACGTACAGCGACAGCCGCCGCGGGATCGGATCGCCATTGCTCAGCTGCACGGCCTCGCGCAGCTCGGCCTCGCCGAATGCTTCGCTGAACTGCGGGGCCGTGGGATACGAGGTGTAGCGCGGACCCGGCCGGTCGTAGCGGCGCAGCAGGTCGGGCTCGAACAGGGTCTGGTCCATGGGCTGCAGGCTAATGGCGCTGCGCCAGCGCGGTCTTGATCCCGATCAAGATTGGGTCCTGTCCTGTCGGCGGCTGCGGTTCAGCGCTGCGGTGGCAGCCTGCGCGGCCCGACCCGCTGGAGCACACGATGCGCACAACCCCATTCCTGCTCGCCGCCGGGATGCTCGCTGCCTGCCTTCCGGCGCTCGCGGCGGAGCCCGAGATCCAGCGCGACACCGGCACTGCGCAAGCCGTTGGCGCGGCCCACACCCTGCGCTCGATTCCCGAAGCCTGCGCGCGACTGGAGGGGAAATTCACCGGCCAGACGGCGACTCCCTACCAGTTCGTCGCGGTGCGCAGTGCGCCGCAGTGCCAGCCGCGCGCGAGATTCGTGGACTTCAAGCAGGCCAGTCCCTCGGCCGCAGGCGGATGGAAACTGAACGACCTGATCCGCGTGCCCAACGCGGCGTGTCCCTCGCAGCAGGCCGTGGTGCGGGTGTGGCGCAAGCCCGCCGCCGCCGCCGCGGCGCCCACTCTGGATGCGCAGGGCCGCGCGCGCATCTACCTGGACGATGCCAAGCAGGCGGCGGAGGCGGGAAGGAAGATGCCGCCACTGGAAATGTATGCAGCACAGATGAAGGTGGAAGGTAGCGCCTGTCCCTGAGCGCCGCTGCTTCAACGCAAATGAAAGAGGCCGCATGCGCGGCCTCTTGCGTTACTGCAGCGGAAGTCCGCTACCCGGCTCAGCCTTTCCACGCCGGCAGCTTCTTCTTCACCGCCACGTTCTTCAGGGTCACGTACTGCGGCAGCCCGTCGCGCCCGTACGGCGGGTAGGCTTCGCCGCGGATCAGCGGCTCCAGGTAGGCACGCGCGGCGCTGGTGATGCCGTAGCCGTCCTTGCGAATGAAGCCGGCCGGCATCTTCTTCTCGTGGTTGGCCACCTTGCTCAGCGGCGCGGCCTCGATCTTCCAGCGGTACGGGGCGTCGGAGCTGCGTTTGATCACCGGCATCACCGAGTTCTGGCCCTTCAGCGCGTACTGCACGGCGGCCTTGCCCACCGCCTGCGCCTGGTCCCAGTCGGTCTTCGAGGCGATGTGCCGCGCCGAACGCTGCAGGTAGTCGGGCAGGGTCCAGTGCACTTTCATGCCGAGCTCGTTCTTCACCCGTCCGGCAAGGTAGGAGGCCACGCCACCGAGCTGGGTGTGTCCGAATGAATCCTTGCCGCCGCCGGCGTCGGCGACGAAGCGCCCGTCGGCATGCTGGATGCCTTCACTGGCCACGACCACGCACCAGCCCACCTTGGCCACGACTTTCTTCACCTGCGCCAGGAATGCCATTTCGTCGTAGGCGCGCTCGGGGAACAGGATGATGTGCGGCGCCTCATCGGGTGTCTTGCCCGCCAGCCCGGCTGACGCGGCCAGCCAGCCGGCGTGCCGGCCCATGGCTTCGTACACGAACACCTTGGTCGAGGTCTCGGCCATCGCGGCCACGTCCAGCGCCGCCTCGCGCACCGACACCGCCGTGTACTTGGCCGCCGAGCCGAAGCCGGGGCAGGTGTCGGTCACGGCCAGGTCGTTGTCGACGGTCTTGGGTACGCCGATGCAGGTCAGCGGGTAGTCGAATGCCTTGGCCAGCTGCGACACCTTGAGCGCCGTATCGGCCGAATCGTTGCCGCCGTTGTAGAGGAAGTAACGCACGTTGTGTGCCTTGAACACCTCCAGCAGGCGCTCGTACTTGGCCTTGTCCACGTCCAGCGACTTGAGCTTGTAGCGGCACGAGCCGAAGGCGCCTCCAGGAGTGTGCGTGAGGCCGCGGATCGCGGCCGCCGACTCCTTCGTGGTGTCGATCAGCTCTTCGCGCAACACCCCGAGGATGCCATTGCGGCCGGCCAGCACCTTGACCTTGCGGGCGCGGGCCTCTTCGATGACGGCCGCGGCCGAGGCGTTGATGACGGCGGTCACGCCACCGGATTGGGCATAAAGCAGGGTGCCTTGGGCCATGGTTTCATTGGTTCCGTGTTGTCGGGATACGGTAAGCTTCCCACATGATGCTGTGCAGTGCTGTCGTGGCCCGGAGCCCGGAAATGCCTGCCGCGACGCCATCCAGTCAGGGAGCGAGTCAATGCGATTGGTACTACTGGGCCCGCCCGGGTCGGGCAAGGGCACGCAAGCCTCGCGCCTCAGGGAATACCTGCAGGTGCCGCACATCTCCACCGGCGACCTGCTGCGCGCCGAAGTCGCCGCCGGCAGCGCGCTGGGCAACGAGGCCAAGACGGTGATGGCGCGCGGTGACCTGGTCAGCGACGACATCCTGCTGGGCATGCTGGAATCGCGCTTCGGCCGTGAAGACACCGCCACCGGTTTCATCCTCGACGGATACCCGCGCAACCAGGCCCAGGCCGATGCGCTCGGCGCACTGCTAGCGAAAATGGGCAAGGGCATGGACCATGCGGTGCAGCTGGAAGTGCCGACCGATCTGCTGGTCGAGCGCATCGCCGGCCGCGCCGCCGCCGAAGGCCGTGCCGACGACACGCCCGACTCGGTACGCACGCGGCTCAAGGTGTACGACGACCAGACCGCCCCGGTGATCGAGTACTACCGCCAGCACGGCCAGCTCGCCATCGTCGACGGTGTTGGATCACTCGACGAAGTGTTTGTGCGCCTGGTCGAGGCGCTGTCGCCGGGCAATCCCGTGGGCTGAATGCCGGTCTGCCTACGGTCACTCTGAACAGGTCGTAATCGCCGCGTATGAGCAAACTCCACATCCTCGGCATAGCCGGGACCTTCATGGGCGGCGTGGCCGCGCTGGCTCGCGAACTCGGGCATGAGGTCGAGGGCACCGACCAGGCGATCTACCCGCCGATGTCAACGCAGCTGGAGACCCTCGGCATCCACTTCGCGCAGGGCTACCTGCCGGAAAACATTTCCGATGATTGCGACCAGATCGTGGTCGGCAACGCGCTGTCGCGCGGCAACGCCGCGGTCGAGGCGGTGCTCGATTCCGGTCGCCGCTACACCTCCGGTGCGCAGTGGCTCTCCGAAGTGGTGCTTCCGGGCCGCGACACGCTGGCCGTGGCCGGCACCCACGGCAAGACCACCACCAGCACCATCCTCACATGGCTACTGCAGGCGGCCGGGCGCGAGCCGGGTTTCCTGATTGGCGGCGTGGCCGAGGACTTCGGCGTGTCGGCGCGGATCGGTGCAGGCCGCGATTTCGTGGTCGAAGCGGACGAGTACGACACCGCGTTCTTCGACAAGCGCAGCAAGTTCGTCCACTACCGGCCGCTGGTGGCGATCCTCAACAACCTCGAGTACGACCACGCCGACATCTTTCCCGACGTCGCCGCGATCCAGCGCCAGTTCCATCACCTGGTGCGCACCGTGCCGGCGCGTGGGCGGCTGATCGTCAACGGCGAGGATGCGCACCTGGCACAGGTGCTGGCGATGGGCTGCTGGACGCCAGTCGAGCGCTTCGGCATGGATCCCTCGTTCGAATGGAGCGCGCGCCTCATCGAGGAGGACGGCAGCGTCTTCGACGTGCTGCACGCAGGCCATGTGGTCGGCCAGGTGCAGTGGCCGCTGCTCGGCCGGCACAACGTGCTCAACGCGCTGGCCTCGCTGGCGGCCGCGCACGCCGTGGGCGTTGATGTGGCCGCCGTCATCCCGGCGCTGGCCGGCTTCCGCAGCGTGAAGCGACGCATGGAAGTGATCGGCCAGGCCTGCGACATCACCGTGTACGACGACTTCGCCCACCACCCCACCGCCATTGCCACCACGCTGGCGGGTCTGCGCGCGAAACTGGGGCCGCAGGGCCGCATCGTGGTGGCCATGGAGCCGCGCAGCAATTCGATGCGCCTGGGCGCGCACGCCGATGCGCTGGCGCCGTCTTTGCACGACGCCGACGCGGTGGTGTTCCTGCAGCGGCCCGAACTGGCCTGGGACGCGGCAAGCGTGGTGGCCGCGATCCGCGGCCAGGCGAGGGCGGCGGCCGATGTCGACGCGCTGATCGCGGCGCTGCAGCAGGTATCGCGAGCGGGCGACCACGTCGTGTTCATGTCCAACGGAGGCTTCGACGGCGCGCCGCGACGGTTCCTGTCGGTGCTGCAGGGCAGCGTGTAAAGCGCTCGATGCGTTGCGCGAGCGCATCTGGCCCGCCACTCGACCCGTAAACGCAGCATGCGCTCGGGCGCGCCGCGTGCCTGGTCCGTGACGCGCCGCCCATCCACTCCGTTCTAGACTTTCCCAATGCCCGACATCGAATCGCTGCCGCTGTTTCCCCTGCAGACCGTGCTGCTGCCTGGCGCGGCGTTGGGCTTGCGCCTGTTCGAACGCCGCTACATCGACATGGTGCGCGACTGCGGTCGCAACGGACACGGCTTCGGTATCTCGCTGGTGCTCGAAGGCAACGAGGCCGGAGTGCCGGCCTCGCCGGCGGCATTCGGCACCGAAGCGGTGATCGAGGACTTCGGGAGTGGATCGGACGGCCTGCTGACCCTGCAAGTCCGTGGCGCGCGCCGGTTCCACGTCGAACGCACCCGCGTGCGCGACAGCGGCCTGATCATCGGCGACCTCGCATGGCGCGCACCCGACCCCCAAGTGCCGCTGCGACCGGAACATGCGCTGCTCGCCACGCTGCTGCAGCACTTCCTGGACAAGGTGGGCGGCGAACACAGCAAGGTCGAGCAGTCGAAGTACGAAGACGCCGCGTGGGTCGGCTGGCGACTGGCCGAGTTCATGCCGCTCACCGACCTGCAGCGGCTGTCGATCCTGCAGGACGACGACCCGCACGCGCGGCTGGACCAGCTGCTTCAGCTGATGCCCTAGCGCCGCTTCATTCGGGCGCGTCGTCGGTTCGCACGCGCAACACCGGCTGCCCGGATTCCGGATGTGGCTGGGTGCGCTGCCTCATCGGCGCCACGTCTTCGGCGAGGGTCTGCAGCGACGGACCCGCCCGTGGCAGCGGGCGCCACAGGCCAATCAGGTCGAACACGCGCACGTGCTGCAGGGTCTGCACGCTGCCGATCCACAGCGGCTTCCCGGTCGGCTGCAGCTGGACCGGCGCCGGCCACAGCCGCAGCGCGAGCATCCGGTCCTGTCCAGGCCCGGCCTTGAGCATCAGCAGTCGCTCGGCGCGGGTGTCCAGCGTGGCCGGCAGCACCGGATGCTCGGCCAGCGGCCGGTCGGTGAGCAGGTCCAGCGCGGCCTCCCAGCCCGCCTGCTCCTGGACCCGCCAGCCCTGCGACTCCAGCTGCCGGCGCAGCGGCGCCAGCGGCCCTGCCACCTGCACGTCCAGCGGCCAGCGCCGTTCGTCGTCGAACTCGTTGCGCTGCGACGGCAGCGACGTCCAGCCCTGGTTCCACCACGTCCCCAGCGGCATCGAATTGCTTGCCAGCGGCGTCTCGAACTGCGCCAGCGTCGCATCGATGCTGCGTGGCGCATGCCACAGCGCTGCCGCCAGGAAGGTGCCGTAGAACAGCACGGCCAGCGGCTTCATCCACAGCGAGCGCACCGTGCGCCGGCGATAGGCGATGCCCAGCACCAGCAGCCAGACGATGCCGAACAGCATTCCCCCGACCACGTCGCTCAGCCAGTGCGCGCCCAGGTACAGGCGCGCGAACCCGATCAGCGTCATCACCAGCCCGGAGACCATGTACGGCCAGATACGGTCGCGTCCGGGAAGCTCGCGCGCGATCAGCACGGCGAAGAAGCCGAAGCTGATGGTGGACATGGTCACCGCGATCGACGGAAAACCGAAGCCGCTGGTCACCGAGGGCGGCTTCGGGATGTGGACCACCGCGCCCAGCCAGGCAGTGAGTGCAAGTCCGAAGGCCAGTGCCGCCAGCCAGTGCGCCGCCGCCATCCAGCGCTTGCGCCAGGTCAGGTAGACCAGCACCAGCGTTGCCGCCGGCACCAGCACCTGGGCATCGCCCAGCGAAGCCAGCACCGCCATCGGAGCATCGGCCAGGGGATTGCGTAGCGCCTGCATGAAACCGTGGAGGGCAAGGTCGATCGCCAGCGGCTCGCCCTTGCCCACCAGCACGGCAAGGAACGCGAACCACAGCCAGCCGATCACCAGCAGCAGCACCGCCAGCAGCGCCAGCGACAGCGATTCGCGCCGCTGAGGATCGAACACCGCCACCGAATATCGGCCCAGCACCGGATGCGCATGCGACCAGGCCAGCGCGCGCGCCAGCAGCGCATCGGCGTGCGCGGCGAACCAGCGGTAGGTGTAGAGCACCAGCGCCCAGACCAGCGCCAGGGCCACCGCCAGCATGGCCAGCACCAGGGTCAGCCGACCGGCCACTGCGGCGACCGCGTCGTAGGCCTCTCCCAGCAGCCAGCCCGGACCCAGGAACAGCAACGCCCAGGTGGTCGCGGCGAACGCGCTGGCGGCCAGGTAGCGCTGCAGGTGCATCTTCGACATGCCGGCGATAGCCGGCACGAACGGCCGTATGGGCCCGGCGTAGCGCGCGATGACGATGCTCTTGAGGGCGTTGCGCCGGAACATGGTCTCGGCGCGGTCCAGCAACTGCGGGTACTTGCGGAACGGCCAGTGGCTGCGCAGCTGCGGCCCCCACCGAAAGCCTACCCAGTAGCTGGTGGCGTCGCCGAGGAACGCACCCAGGGCCGCGCATCCCACTGCATAGGGGCCGGAGATCTCACCCAGGCCGATCAGCACGCCCAGCGCGAACAACAGCGGCAGGGCCGGGACGATCGCACCCACGATGATCAGTGCATCGCAAAACGCAATAGCGAAGATCAGCCCACCGGCCTCGACCGGATGTGCGCTGATCCAGGCCAGCAGTGAGTCCAACCATGCGGGATTCATCGACGTCGATTATAGGCGGCGGCATCGGCCGATCCGTTTAAACTGCGTGCGTGAACAGCTCGTCCGTCATCGAGGTCGAAGCGCTGAAGGCGGACAGCTTCGGCCGAATCGCGCTGATGCGTGGCCCCGAGGGGCTGTTCGTACGCCGCGATCTTTCCGCCTCGCCGTGGTGGCTGCGCTTTCCCGCGTGGCGGCTGGCGCGCCGCGAGGCCCTGGCCCTGCGCCAGCTCGCCGGCCAGGCGCAGACCCCGCAGCTGCTGCGCTGGGACGGAACCCACCTGGACCGCAGCTTCATGGACGGCGTGGCCATGTACCTGAACCCGCCGCGCGGCGACGTGGCCTATTTCCACGCCGCGCGCCGGCTGCTGCAGCAGGTGCACCGCCGCGGCATCGCGCACAACGACCTGGCCAAGGAGGCGAACTGGCTGGTGCGCGCCGACGGCAGCCCGGCCCTGATCGACTTCCAGCTGGCGGCACGCGGCAACCCGCGCTCGCGCTGGATGCGGCTGCTGGCGCGCGAGGACCTGCGCCACCTGCTCAAGCACAAGCGCATGTATTGCCGCGAATCAGTGACGCCGGTGGAGTGGCGCCTGCTCAAGCGCCACTCGTGGGTGCGCGACCTGTGGTTCCGCACCGGCAAGCCTGTATACCGTTTCGTGACCCGCAAGCTGTTGAAATGGGAAGACAACGAAGGGCAGGGACCGAAGGCGTGAGTTGGAAGCGGGGAACGGGGACCAGGGAATGAGAAGGAACGTGCTTTTCGTTGCCGATGCCCGAGTCAGCCGGGCTGACAAGGCACAGCCCGAGGCCTGAGGGACCTGTCATTCCCTGTTCCCTGTTCCCGCTTCGCGCCCCCTCTTCCCCGTTCCCGCTATTGCTCCCCCCCACTGACAGGCCAACAACCATGTCCCTTTCCGGCAAGACCCTCTTCATCACCGGCGCTTCGCGCGGGATCGGCCTGGCCATCGCCTTGCGCGCCGCACGCGACGGGGCCAACGTCGCCATCGCGGCGAAATCGTCGGTTCCCAACCCGAAGCTTGCGGGCACCATCCACACCGCGGCCGAGGCGGTGAATGCCGCCGGCGGGCAGGGACTCGCGCTGAAGTGCGACATCCGCGACGAGGACCAGGTCAGGGCCGCCGTGGCCGCGACGGTCGACCTGTTCGGTGGCATCGACATCCTGGTCAACAACGCCAGCGCGATCTGGCTGCGCGGCACCCTGGACACGCCGATGAAGCGCTTCGACCTGATGAACCAGGTCAATGCGCGCGGCAGCTTCCTGTGCGCGCAGGCCTGCCTGCCGCACCTGCTCGAGGCGCCCAATCCGCACATCCTGACCCTGGCGCCGCCGCCGTCGCTGGACCCCAAGTGGTGGGGGCCGCATACCGGCTACACCCTGGCCAAGATGGGCATGAGTTTCGCGACCCTGGGCCTGGCCGGCGAGTTCGGCCCGCAGGGCGTGGCAGTGAATGCACTGTGGCCGCGCACGCTGATCGCCACCGAAGCGTTGAACATGATTCCCGGCGTGGACGCGGCCAATGGCCGCAGGCCCGAAATCATGGCCGATGCCGCGCACGCGGTGCTGTGCAGGACCGCTGCCGGCTTCAGCGGCAGGTTCCTGATCGATGACGAAGTGCTGGCCGAAGCGGGCATCACCGATCTTGCGCAGTACGCGGTCGATCCTTCGCAGCCGCTGCTGCCCGACCTGTTCCTCGATTGATCACGGAGTCCGACGATGAAATACCTGCATGCGATGATCCGCGTCCACGACCTGGAGGCCACCAGCCGTTTCCTCACCGACGGCCTGGGCCTGCTGCAGACCCGGCGCATGGACAGCGAAGCGGGGCGCTTCACCCTGGTGTATTTCGGCGCCCCGGAGAACCCGGAGCCAGAGATCGAGCTGACCCATAACTGGCCGGCCGAAGACGGATCGCCTGCCGAGGACTACGGCAACGCGCGCAACTTCGGGCACCTGGCGTTCGAGGTCGACGACATCCACGCGCTGTGCGCGCACCTGCAGTCGCTGGGCGTGACCATCAACCGGCCACCGCGCGACGGGCGCATGGCCTTCGTGCAGACGCCGGACCGGATCTCGATCGAGCTGCTGCAGAAGGGCGCGGCGCTGACCCCGTGCGAGCCGTGGCTGTCGATGCCCAACACCGGCACCTGGTAGAGCCGATTCAGTCGATGCCCGGGCGCAGGATGTGGGCGCAGTGGCGGCAGAAGCTGGCCTCGGGGTCGTGTCCCACGAGATCGCACTCGGGGCAGCGCCGGCTGTCCTTGCGGATGCCCGTGACCGAATCGCGCAAGCTGTCGGCCAGTTCGGCGGTGTAGATGCCGGTGGGCACGGCGGTGATGCTGTAGCCGGTCAGCACCAGCACCGAGGTCACCACGCGCCCCGGCGGCGTTTGCGGCGCGATGTCGCCGTAGCCCACGGTCGTCATGATCATCACCGCCCAGTACATGCTGGTGGGAATGCTGGTGAAGCCGTGCTCGGGGCCTTCGATCAGGTACATCAGCGCCGCGAAGATCACCACGATGGTCATCAGCGCCGACACGAACAGGAAGATCTTGCGCCGGCTGCGCATCATCGCGGTGACCAGCGGGTTGCCTTCGGCCAGGTACTGGGTCAGCTTGAGGATGCGGAACACGCGCAGGACGCGCAGGATTGCGCACCATCATCAGCGCCTGGCCTCCGGGGATCACCAGCGATATGCAGGTGGGCAGGATCGATAGCAGGTCGATCATGCCCCAGCTGCTCCGCGCGTAGTTCAAAGGCCGCTTCACCACGCACAGGCGCACCATGTACTCGATGGTGAAGAGGATGGTGAAGATCCATTCGATTGCCAGCAGCCACATGAACCAGCGCGCGTGCACGGCGGCGACGCTGTCCAGCAGCACCACGAACACGCTGATCAGGATCGCGGCGATCAGCAGCAGGTCGAAGCGGCGCGGAGCCCCGGGCGTGTGGCCGAAGATGATGTCGAACCAGCGGCGGCGCCAGCCCGATTCGTCGCCGGGCGGAAGCCGGTGGAGGAAGTCGGGTTCATTGGTGCCATGTTGCCCCATCTGCGCTGGCGGATTGTGGAGAATGACCAGCTGTCCCACGTTCTGGATGCCACGCTGATGCACTCACCCACCACCGCCGAGCTCGTGGCCAAGGGCTCTGGCTATTACCTTCCGGTCTACCGCCCCCGCAGCATCGTGCTCGAGCGCGGCCAGGGGGCCCGCGTCTGGGATCGCGACGGCATCGAGTACATCGACCTCTCCGCAGGCATCGCGGTGTGCGGCCTGGGGCACAACGATCCGGACCTGGTCGCGGCGCTGACCGAGCAGGCCGGCAAGCTGTGGCACACCAGCAACGTGTTCTACAGCGAGCCGCCGCTGCGCCTGGCCGGGGAGCTGGTGGACGCCTCGCGCTTCGCGCGCCGGGTGTTCCTGTGCAATTCCGGGGCCGAGGCCAACGAAGCGGCGATCAAGCTGGTGCGGCAGTGGGCGACTTCGCAGGGGCGTCCGCCGGAGCGGCGGGTGATCGTCAGCTTCCGCGGCAGCTTCCACGGCCGCACCCTGGCCGCGGTCACCGCCACCGCGCAGCCCAAGTACCACGAAGGCTACGAGCCGCTACCCGGTGGCTTCCGCTATTCGGACTTCAACGACCTGCCGCAGCTGGAGTCGGCAATGGAGTCCGGCGACGTGGCCGCGGTGCTGGTCGAACCGGTGCAGGGCGAGGGTGGCGTCATGCCGGCTGCAGACGGCTTCCTGCGCGGCGTACGCGCGCTGTGCGACCGGCACGGCGCGCTGCTGGTGCTGGATGAAGTGCAGTGCGGCATGGGCCGCACCGGCGCGCTGTTCGCGCACTGGGAAGACGGCGTGGTCCCGGACATCGTGACCCTGGCCAAGGCGCTGGGCGGGGGATTTCCGATCGGTGCGATGCTGGCGGGCCCGCAGGTCTCCGAATCCATGCAGTTCGGCGCGCACGGCACCACCTTTGGCGGCAATCCCCTTGGCGCGGCGGTGGCCAGGGTGGCGCTGCGCAAGCTGGGATCGGAAGCGATTGCCGCGAATGTGGCCCGGCAGTCACGCGCGCTGCGCAATGGACTGACGGCCATAAACGCAGAGCTGTCGCTCTTCAATGAAATACGCGGACGCGGCCTGATGCTGGGCGCGGTGTTGCGAGCCGAGCACGCCGGTCGCGCGGGTGCGATCCTCGATCACGCTGCCGCCCACAGCCTGCTGCTGCTCCAGGCCGGTCCCGACGTGCTGCGCCTGGTGCCGCCCTTGAACATCACCGACGAGGAGGTTGCCGCGGGCCTGTCGCGGCTGCACGCGGCGCTGCGAGAGTACGCAGGCCGCGCAGGCCGCGTGGCGTAGCCGGGGCCTCTAGAACGTGTAGCGCACGCCGACGAAGGCCGCCTGCGGCCGACCCGGCCGTGCGCCGCTGGGGCGGCGCGCGGCCAGGTAGGTCTCGTCGAACAGGTTCTCGACCCGGGCCATCAGCTCCAGGTCGCCGGCCACGCGCCAGCTGGCGGCCAGGTCGAACAGGGTGACGCTGGGGATGCGCTCGCCCGCGTTGATTGCGCCCTGGCCGGCGACTTCGCGCATCTCGCCCACGCGCGTCATCCCCAGGTGCGCCGACCAGCGCTCGCCCTCGGCGCCCACGCTGGCCGAAACCAGCTGTTCGGGCAGGTAGGGCAGCTCGTCACCGCGCTGCACGTCGCCCCATTCCTCGAACTCGCTCTGGAAGCTGTTGCGGAACTCGGCCCGGGTGAAGGTGTAGGCCGCGCGAATGGGGAAGCGCACGTTGCCCTGCGCGTTCGCGGTCCAGCCGATGCGCGCCTCGATGCCGCTCACGCGCGTCTTGCCGGCTTCGAACTGCGCCCCGACGCTGCAGCCGCCGCCGCTGGACTCGGTGCAGGTGCCGACCAGGTTGGAATAATCGTTGTAGAACGCCACCACTTCGCTCGACAGCAGGCCGGCGTCATGGCGGGCGCCGAACTCGTAGTTGGTGCTCAGCTCCGGCTCTGCGTCCGAACCGGGCCCTGGCGGGTTGAAACCGCGGGTCACGCTGCCGAACAGCGACCAGCCGCTGCCGAGATCCCAGCCTGCACCCAGGCCTGGAATCCACTGGTCGACATTGCTGCGAATGACGCGCGTCGGGGCCGCGGCGCGGCCGTCGGGCCTGCGCGCGTAGTCAACGCGCAGCAGGTCGATGTTCTCGTAGCGCAGGCCCGGGGTCAGGCTCAGGCGACCGATGCTCATCTGGTTGGTGAGGTAGTACGACCAGGCTTCGGCACTGCCCACGCGGTTGTCCTGGCTGCCGGGCAGGCTGGGCGAGGTCAGCACCAGGCGCCCGTCCTGCATGCGGTAGCGGTCGTCCTGCTGGAAGCGGTCCTCCTGGTCCTCGTGGTAGCGCACGCCCAGCTGCAGCTGCTGGTCCACGCGGGCGCCGTCGATGCGCCAGCCGAGCACGCTCTGCATGCCGCGCGCTTCATAGGCGCGGTTGTTGTTGCGGATGCGCAGCGCATTGGCGGGCGAGTTCGCGCCGGTGAGCCAGCCATACTGCAGAGGGAACGCCTGCGGGTTTTCGAGCAGGGCGCCGAGGCCAGCGCCGGTGACGTCCTGCAGCTTGTACCAGGCGCGGGTGGTCTCGTGATGGTAGACGACGGTGCTGATGTCGATGTTGTCGTTGAACGCGATTGAATGGCGCAGCTGGGCATCGGTGTGTTCGACTTCGATGTTGTCCAAGGCGCTGGCGGCGTAGCGGCGGGTCGGCGTCGCCGCGAAATCGGCATCGGTGAGGCCCAGGTAGGTTTCATCGGAGTGCTGGTCCGAGCGGCCGAAGCGCAGCTCGACGCGCTGCTTCGGGCCAGTGCCGGTGTCATGCGTGTAGGACAGCTTGGCGCGGTAGTCCTGCAGGTCGTAGCCGGTGTCGCCGCCGCCATCGAGCTGCTTGAAACCGTCGCTGCGCTGCTGCGCGGTCTCCACCAGGAAACCGACGCCGCTTTCACTGGTGCCGCCGATCCAGCCGTGCCCCAGCGCGGTGTTGTCGGTGCCGAACAGCAGGCTGGCCTTGCCCGCCAGGCCGCTCTCCGGGATCGGCGTGGAAATCAGGTTGATCGCACCACCTGTAGTGCGCGGTCCGTTCTGGATGGAGGCGGCGCCCTTGACGATTTCGATCGCGCTTATGCGCGCGGCGGTCGGGAAGTAGTAGGCCGCCGGCGCGGCATAGGCTGCCGGCGCGATCAGCACGCCATCCTCCATCACCGTGATGCGGCTGTTGCGGTCGATGCCCGAGCCGCGGATGCCGATGTTCGGGCGCAGGCCGAAGCCTTCCTCTTCCACCACGTACACGCCCGGAGCCTGGCGCAGGATGCGCTGGATGTCGGTGTATTCGAAGTCCTGCAGCTCTTCTTCGCCGATGTAGTGCGCCGCGCCGCTGATTTCGCGCGCGCCCTCGGCGCTGCCGATGACCTGGATGCGGTCCAGTGCGACCGCCTGCAGCTCGCCGCCGGCCTCGGCCCTGACTGGACTCGACAGCGCCAGTCCGATGGCGGCGCACAGCAGGGAGGCGGTCAGGGCGCGCGGGCGCTTGGCCAGCAGGGGAAGAGGGTGCATGGGTGTCGTGTTCTGGAGTGCTTTCGGGCGCCAAGTATAAATGATAATCATTATCAAACAAGAGCCAGACGCATCCAGCGGCCGCAGGACGCGACGCTTGCCTCAGAGGGTGGCCAGCGCCTGGGTCAGGTCGGCGAGCAGGTCGTCGATGTGTTCGAGCCCGACCGAAATCCGCAGCAGGTCCTGTGGCGACACCGGATTGGCGCCTTCGACCGAAGCGCGATGCTCGATCAGGGATTCGCAGCCGCCCAGCGACGTGGCGTTGGTAAAGACGCGCAGCGCGCCGGTCATGGCCAGAGCGGCGTCGCGACCGCCACGTAATTGCAGGCTGAGCATGCCGCCGAAGTTGCGCATCTGCGCCGCGGCAATGGCATGACCGGGATGCGAGGCCAGGCCTGGGTAGTTGACCTGCCGCACCTGCGGATGGGCGGCAAGGTGATCTGCCACGCGGCGTGCGTTGGCGCAGTGCAGGCTCATGCGCGCCGGCAGCGAACGGAACCCGCGCAGGGTCAGCCAGGCGCTGAAGGGCGCGAGCGTGGCGCCGGTGATGTGCAGGCGATGGGCCACCTTGTTGAACAGTGCGTCGCCACGCGCGAACACCAGCGCGCCACCGAGCACATCGCTGTGTCCGCCGAAGTACTTGGTGGTCGAATGCATCACCACGTCGGCGCCGAGCAGCAGCGGCTGCTGCAGCACTGGCGATGCAAAGGTGTTGTCGCATACCAGCAGCGCCCGGTGGTCACGGGCGATACCCGCCAGTGCGGCAATGTCGCAGACCTTCATCAGCGGGTTGGACGGTGTTTCCGCCCACAGCAGGTCGATCCCGTCGCGGCACGCGCTGCGCACCGCCCCCAGGTCGCCCATGTCCACGGTGCGCACCTGCACGTCGCGCTCGGGCATGAACTCGGCGCACAGCACGCGCAGTCCGGCATAACAGTCGTCGGGGATGACGATGCGCGCACCCGGAGAAAGGGACTCGAGCAAGGCCGTGATCGCGGCCATCCCCGAGGCAAAGCTGAGCGCCGCTTCGCCGCACTCCAGCGCGGCCAGCGCCGCGCGCAGACGATCGTTGGTCGGGTCGCCTTCGCGCTGGTATTCATAGCCGGCCAGGCGTTCGGCCGAGGGGCCGTGGCGGAACGTGGTCGCAAGATGGATCGGTGGCGCCACCGCACCGGTCTCGCGATCGGGTTCGCCACCTGCGTGGATGGCAAGGGTTTCAAGGCGCATGTGCTGGCTCCGAATCGGAAAGGGGTTACGGCTGCGCGGCGATCTGCAGGAACGCTGCGCGGGCAGCCTCCAGCGTTTCGGCGATGATCGCTTCATCGTGGACGCTGGACATGAAGCCGGCCTCGTAGGCGGAGGGTGCCAGGTACACGCCACGCTCGAGCATGGCGTGGAAGAAGCGGTTGAAGGCAGCCGTGTCGCACGCGATGGCCTGCGCGTACGTCTCGACCTTCTCGTCGGTGAAGAACAGGCCGAACATGCCGCCCAGGCGATTGGTGGTCACTGCGATTCCCGCAGCGCGCGCCGCCTCCTCCAGGCCCTCGCACAGCGCCGCGGTCGATGCAGTGAGGCGCGTGTGGAAGCCCGGCTCCTGCACCAGGTCGAGCATCGCCAGACCCGCCGCCATCGCCACCGGATTGCCGCTGAGGGTGCCGGCCTGGTAGATCGGGCCACTGGGGGAAATCTGCTGCATCAGATCGCGGCGTCCACCGTAGGCGCCCACCGGCATGCCGCCGCCGATGATCTTGCCGAAGGTGGTGAGGTCCGGCGTCACCTTGTAATGGCCTTGGGCGCCACCGAGCGCCACGCGGAAACCGGTCATCACCTCGTCGAAGACCAGCAGAGCGCCATGTTCGCTGCACAGCGCGCGCAGGTGCTGCAGGTAGCCCTCGCGCGGCAGGATGCAGTTGGCGTTGCCCACGACTGGCTCGACGATGACGCAGGCAATATCGCTGCCGCGCTGTTCGAACAGGCGGCTCGTACCGTCGAAGTCGTTGAAGCTCAGGGTGAGGGTCAGGTCCGCCAGCCCCGCCGGCACCCCGGGCGACGTCGGCACGCCCAGCGTCAGCATCCCGGAGCCTGCCTTGACTAGGAAGGAGTCGCCGTGCCCGTGGTAGCAGCCCTCGAACTTGACCATCAGGTTGCGTCCGGTGGCACCCCGCGCAAGTCGAATCGCTGACAGCGTCGCCTCGGTGCCCGAGTTGACCATGCGCACCATTTCGCACGAGGGCACCAGACGGATGATGGTCTCGGCCATCGTCACCTCGGCCGGATTCGGCGCCCCGAACGAGAGCCCATTGCCGATCGAACGCGCCACTGCCTCGCGCACGTGCGGGTGGTTGTGCCCGGCGATCATCGGACCCCAGGAACCGATGTAGTCGATGTAGCGGTTGCCGTCGACGTCGAACAGCCAAGGGCCGTCGGCGCGCTGCACGAAGAACGGTTCGCCACCCACCGACTTGAACGCGCGGACAGGAGAGTTGACTCCGCCGGGCAGAAGCTTCTGTGCGCGCTCGAACAAGGCGTGGGACTGGTCGTGGTTCATGATGTTCTGGATCCTTGGTGACTTGCAGGTCCGAGCTTGCCCGGATGCTCCTGATCTCTATGCCTTGTAGATCCGAGCTTGCCCGGATGCTCCTGGTCTTCATTCCTTGTAGATCCGAGCTTGCTCGAATGCTCCTGATCCTCGCTAGAAACCTCCGGGCAAGCTCGGATCTACGAGGCATGAAACCTCCGGGCAAGCTCGGATCTGCAAGGCGGGAAAACATACGGGCCAGCCGGGATTTACATGGCAGCAGGCAGCACGGGCTACAGGAATGATTGACAGTAGGCGCGCACCGCCGCGACCGGGTCCGGCGCATCGAACACGCCAGAAATCACCGCGACCAGATCCGCACCCGCGGCGACCAGCGAACCCGCATTGTCCGGGGTAATCCCGCCTATCGCCACCCGCGGCACTCCCAGCGCCGCTGCACGCGCCAGCACATCTTGTTCGGTGCGGCGGGTGCCGAGCTTGCTGCGCGTGGGGAAGAACGCGCCGAAGGCAACGTAGCTCGCGCCAGCCGACACCGCGCTGCTCGCCAGCTCCAGGCTGTCGTAGCAAGAGGCTCCGACTATCGCGCCTGGTCCCAAGAGCAAACGCGCGCCGGCGATGTCGCCGTCGTCCTCACCCAGATGAACGCCCGCCGCGCCTGAATCGGCGGCCAGCTGCGCATCGTCGTTGATGATCAGCGGCACCCCGGTCCGCGCGCACATCGCCTGCAGGCGATGTGCCTGTTCCCGCCGCAGCGCAGGCGGTGCGGACTTGTTGCGGTACTGCAGCCAGTGCACGCCGCCCGAAAGCAGCGGCTCGACTTCTTCGAGCAGCTGCTCCGTATCGCCGCGATCCGGCGTGATCAGGTACAGGCCGCGGGGTCCATGGGCTGCAGCGGGCGTGCGCAGGTTCATCGGCAACTTCCGGTGGACGTGGAGGAATGGGACAATACCGGCCCACTGCTTCCATTATCCGCCGATGACTGACTCGACCGACACCGCGTTCCGCACCTGGATGTGCGTGGTATGCGGATTCCTGTACCGCGAGGCGGATGGATTGCCGGAGGAAGGCATCGCGCCAGGGACCCGGTGGGCCGATATCCCCGATACCTGGACATGCCCCGACTGTGGCGTCACCAAGGATGACTTCGAGATGGTCGAGGTCGACTGACGGCGACCGCACCTGACCTGCAGGAGCGAGCCTTGCCCGCGAGGTTTCAGGACCGGTGCACGAAGAGCATCGCGGGCAGGGCCCGCTCCTGCAGTCAATGCGTGCGTGAACGGCCGATGCTGAGCTCCACCACGCGCTCGCGCAGCGCGCGTGCATCAGGCGCGTCCGGTGCCAGGTGCAGGTAGCGCGCCAGATCCTGCCGTGCGCCCTGCTTGTAATCCATGTTGAGGTAAGCCATGCCGCGGTCGCGCATCGCTTCGGGCTGGTCGGGCGACAGCTTCAGTATCCGATCGGCGCTACGCGCGGCGCGGTCCCACTGGGCGCTCTCGGCATAGACACCATGCAGGTTGCGCAGCATGCGGATCAGGATCGACCGGTGCGTGGCCGGGTCGAGGATGTGCATCAGCGCGTTGTCGTCCGGGATGTCGCCACCCAGGTGCGGCTTGGCGCGCTCGCGCAATTCCTCGGCGCCCAGTGGGCGGCCGCCGTTGAACGGGTCCATCACCAGGATCCCGTCGTCCACCGGCAGGCGCACCAGGAAGTGACCCGGAAACGAGACGCCATCGAGCGGCACGCCGAGGCGTCGCGCCACCTCGATCTGCACCATCGCCAATGAGATTGGATTGCCCAGGCGACGCTCGAACACTTCGTTCAAGTAGCTGTTGCGCGGATCGTAGTACTCGTCGTGGTTGCCGCTATACCCGAGCTCTTCGAACAGATGGCGATTGATCGCCGCCATCTTCAGGGGCCAGGGATCGATGGCCTCGATCTCCGGACGCAGGTGTTCGGCGTGACTCTGCGCGAGCGTGTCGTACAGGTCCGCGTCCAGCTCCGGATATTCATCACGCGCGATCAGGAGCGCAGTTTCGAGCAGCGGCAGGGTGTTGTCGGCGTGCGCCGCCAGCGAGCCCCAGTCGGGCAATGTCAGTTGGGTCCCCATACGAGGAGATTGCGACTGATTTCAGCGCAAATCAAGTGCTCAGGGTCGCGGATTTATATTCGGGCCAAACTCTATTTCGTCGCCGTTCTCAAGGTTCAGTTTCGCGGCACTCCCCGCGTTCAACTCCAGCACGTAACGCGCCGGAAACTTGCTCGGATACGAGGGGCAGCGGTTGCCTGCCGAGCACGGCGGAACATCGCGCTGCTGGGCCACCAGCTTGCCGTCGCCGTCGAAATAGAGGATGTCCAGCGCGATGCGCGTGTTCTTCATCCAGTAGGCCTGCGGCTCTTCACGGTCATGGATGAAGATCATGCCGCTGCCCGGCTCCATCTGGTCGCGGAACATCAGGCCGCGGGCCCGCTCGGCATCATCGTCCGCCACTTCGACGCTGTAGCGCTGGCCGCCCACTTCGACCCAGTTGTCGTCGGCGCTGGCGCAGCCGCTGAGGGCGGCGATGCAAAGGAACGATGCAGTGCGGAGCAAGGGCATGGTGGCGACTCGGCTGGGGCCTCTGCCACCTTCGGCGACTGCAGGCGCCGGGTCAAGCAATCGGCACGCGGTAGCGGTGGCTGGACGGTCCATGGCCTACAGCACACGCGGCACGTCGCCGCCCACGATCACCACGTCGGCAGGCCGACGCGCGAACAGACCCACGGTCACCACGCCGGGAATGAGCGAAAGCTCGCGTTCCATCGCCACCGGATCGACGATCGACAGGCCGTGCACGTCGATGATCTGGTTGCCGTTGTCGGTGACCACGCCGTCGCGCCACACCGGCTGTCCCCCGGTCAGCGCGAGGATGCGCCGCGCCACCAGGCTGCGGGCCATCGGCAATACTTCCACCGGCAAGGGGAACCTCCCCAGCACCGGCACCTGCTTGGCAGCGTCAACGATGCACACGAATTTCGCACTTGCCTCGGCGATGACCTTCTCGCGGGTCAGCGCCGCGCCCCCGCCCTTGATCAGTCGCTTGTGCGGATCGCATTCGTCGGCGCCGTCGACGTACAGGGCCAGGTCGCCGGTGTTGTTGAGTTCCAGCACCTCGATGCCGTGCGCGCGCAGCCGCTGCGTGCTCTGGTCGGAGCTGGAGACCGCTCCGCCGATGCGGTGTTTGATCGTGGCCAGTGCGTCGATGAAGAACGCGACGGTGGAACCGGTGCCGACTCCGACGATCATCCCGTCCTCGACGAACTCGATGGCTTTTTCGCCGGCAAGGCGCTTGGCTTCATTCTGCGACACGTCAGTTTCCAATGGTCAGGAGAGGGAAATCAGGATCTTCCACTGCGCCGCGGTGACCGGCAGCACCGACAGCCGGGTGCCCTTGCGGATCAGCGCAAAGTCTTCGCCCAGCACCTGGGCGTGTTCGCGGATAGTCGCCAGCGACACCGGGCGTGGCAGCTTGCGCACGAAGCCGACGTCGACCAGCGACCATCGCGGTTCTTCCGGCGTGGACTTCGGATCGAAGTACTTGGACGTCCCGTCGAACTGCGTGGGATCAGGGTAGGCCGGGCACGCGACTTCACCCACTCCATAGATGCCGGGAACGTCGGTGTTGGAATGGTAGAAAAGCACGCCATCTCCGGGCTGCATCGCGCGCATGAAGTTCCTCGCCTGGTAGTTGCGCACGCCGGTCCAGGGCTCGGTCCCGACCCGCTCGAGGTCGTCGATCGAAAAATCCTCCGGCTCGGACTTCATGAGCCAATAGTGCTTGCGCTTGCTCATGCGGGTTCAGCCAGCATGGTGTCGACTTCGGTGCAGATGGCGTCAGCGCGGACGTCCCATTCCCGCGCCTCGATGCGCTCGAGTCGCTGTACCTGGAAACCCGCTCCAACCAGCCACGGCGGTGCGGCTGACGCGCGCCGCGCGGCGAAGCTGCGGTCGTACCAGCCGCCACCCATGCCCAGGCGATTGCAGCGTGCATCGAAGCCGACCAGGGGCATCACCACCAGCGACATCGATTCGGCAGGCAGCGCCATCGCCGGGTCCACGTCCGGCTCGGGTATGCCGAAACGATTGGTGACCAGCGGCTGGCCGGCACGCCACGGTGCAAAACGAAGCACTTGATCGTGCAGCACGGGCAGGCAGTACGACACGCCCGGCGGCAGTCGAAGCTGCCAGCTGTGCAGGGGAATCTCCCCGTCCATCGCCCAATAACCCGCGGCATGGCCGCTGCCCGGTGCAAAGGAAAGTGCTAGCAGGCGATCGGCCAGCGCGTCGGCTGCCGACATCCGCAGCGGCACCGGGATCGCGCGGCGCAGTTCGCGCAACTCGGCGCGCAGGTGAGGGCGGTCGGACGGCATCAGGCTGGGGAATCGGTGCGGTGGGACGCGGCAGTATAGGCGCGCACCGCAGGGGCGACGTGCGACAGGGCGCAGCGTGCCGGAGAGAGATACATCCTCCGCAATGACGATGCCTGCGAAACGACCTTGAACCCGGGGTTCAAGTGGGAAGAGTTGGGGGCCTTTGGGCTTCCCGCTACGAGGCGGACCTGCACTCCTGGCTTCCG
This sequence comes from Pseudoxanthomonas sp., assembly GCA_041688625.1. GTDB lineage: Bacteria > Pseudomonadota > Gammaproteobacteria > Xanthomonadales > Xanthomonadaceae > Pseudoxanthomonas_A. The sequence goes on along the minus strand of JBDNHW010000067.1, from coordinate 23,722 downwards.
TTCCCTTCCCGTGGTCGTATTTAAGGGACAAGGCGAATGTTTTGCATGCTGTCGTTCACAGCAGAGGATGCCGCGCCAGTATAACGGCGCCGGTCCGATTGCGAAGTCCGTTCGTCAGCGCGATTCAGTAATCGGCACGAAACACCGCGCAAACCGCGCAGCTCGCGGAGTGCAATCGGTTCAGCGTGGCGCATCCAGCAGCCCGTCGAGCCTGCCGTGCAGCTCGTCCAGGGTGCGGGTGAGCTCACGTTCGCGCGCGCTGTTCTCGTTGCGCAACTGCTGCAGTTCATGGGCCAGGTTGAGCGCCGCCAGCACGGCCACTCGATCCACCGCCGCCATGCGGTTGCTGCCCCGCACTTCGCGCATCTTGCTGTCCAGCAGCTTGGCCGCCGCCATCAGGCTGCTGCGCTCGTCGGCTTCCACACCCACCGTGTACTCACGGTCGAGGATGTGGACGCTGACCGGTTCGGTGCTGCTCACGTGTGCTGTTCCAGCGACTTCAGCCGCAGGATCATGGCCTCGACCCGCGAACGCGCCTGCTCGTTCTTGGCCAGCAGCTGCGACCGCTCCGTAGCCAGTTGTTCCTGCTGGTTGCGCAGGCTGCGGTTCTCGTCGGCCAGGCGCTGGCAGCGGTCGGCCAGCTGCTGCATGCGCGCGGCGAGGCTGCGGAGCTGTTCGATGGCAGGCTGGTCCATGGCCCACGATAGGCGGCGGTGGCGCAGCCGGTCAAGCAGCGGCCCGAAGGCACTTGCAGATCAGGTCACTGCCACCACTCCGGGCCTGACACCGTAGCCGCGGATGAAGTCCAGGCACTCGTCCGGCGCCAGCGCATGGGCGATCCAGTGACCCTGGATCTCGTCGCAGCCGTGGTCGCGCAGGAACTGCAGCTGCGCCGTGGTTTCTACGCCTTCGGCAATCACGTTGAGCGACAGCGAGTGGGCCATGTTGATGATGGTGCTGGTGATCGCTTCGTCGTCCGCGTCGTGGGGGAGGTCGTCGATGAATTCCTTGTCGATCTTGAGCGTGGTCAGGGGCAGGCGCTTGAGGTAGGCCAGCGAGGAGTAGCCGGTGCCGAAATCGTCGATCGCCAGTGACACGCCCAGGCGCCGGCACGCCCGCAGGGTGTCCGCGTTCTTTTCCGGGTTGGCCATGATCACGCTTTCGGTCAGCTCCAGCTCCAGGCAACGGGCAGGAATCCCGGTCTGCGCCAGCGTGCGCGCAACCACCTCTGCCAGGTCGCCACGCTGCAGCTGCAGCGCCGACACGTTCACCGCCACCGACAGATCCTTCCCGCTTTGATCGCGCCAGCTGCGCAGGGTCAGGCACGCCTGCTGCAGTACCCAGGCACCCAGCTCCAGGATCAGGCCCGACTCTTCGGCCAGCGGTATGAACTGGCCCGGCGAGACCTCGCCGAACTCCACGCTCTTCCAGCGCAGCAGTGCTTCGGCCCCGGTGATGCGGTCCTCGATCAGCGACAGTCGCGGCTGGTAGGCCAGCGACAGCTCGTTGCGCTCCAGCGCCCGCCGCAGCGCGCTGGCCAGCACCGCGCGGTGCCGGGTCTTCTCGTCCATCGATACCGCATACACCTGGTAGGTGTGGCGTCCTGCGGCCTTGGCCTGGTACATGGCGGTGTCGGCGTGCTTGAGCAGTTCGGTCGGAACCTGGGCGTGGTCCGGGTAAAGGCTGATGCCGATCGAAGCCGATATCGAAAGCTCCAGCCGCTCGCCGAACGACAGCGGCAGGGTGAACGCTTCGATGACCCGCTGCGCCACCTGCTCGGCGTCGCGCAGCGACTGGATGTCCTCCAGAATCACTGTGAACTCGTCACCGCTCAGCCGCGCCACCGTGTTCTGGGAGCCCACGGTCTGCTGCACGCGCGCGGCCGCCGCGCGCAGGATGCGGTCGCCCGTGGCGTGTCCCAGTGAATCGTTGACGTCCTTGAAGCGGTCCAGGTCCACGAACAGGATCGCCACCCGGCCGTCTTCGCGTCGCGCCTTGACGATGGCGCGCGACAGCCGCTCGGACAGCAGCGAGCGGTTGGGGAGGCTGGTCAGGGTGTCGTAGTTGGCGAGGTAGCGCAGCTCCTGCTCGGCGCGCTTCTGTTCGGTGATGTCGTTGAGCACCATCACGTAGAGCTGCCTCTGCCCGCTGGCAGCGGCGATCACATTGGTCTCCAGCCGGCACAGGATCTCCTCGCCGTCCTTGTGCGTGTTCCACACCTCGCCGGACCAGCGACCCCTGCGCTGCAGTTCGGCCCGCATCTGTTCGTTGAAGGACGGCGCGTGTTGGCGACTGTCGAGCATCTGCACCGGACGGCCGATGATTTCGTCTTCCGAATAGCCGGTGATCCGCGTGAAGGCCTGGTTGATGGTGATGAAGTGCCGCTCGCCGTCGAGGACCGCAACGGCTTCGCTCATGCTGCGCATCACTTCGCTGGCGATGCGCTGTTGTTGAGCCGCCTCGTGGATGGTGGTGATGTCGCGCGCGGTGCCGGCGATGCGCACGGGGCGTCCTTCGCCGTCGCGCTCGACGATGCGCCCGCGCGCCCGCACCCAGGTCCACGTTCCGTCGCCGGTCATGTCCATGCGGTGTTCGGAAGTAAACAGCGGCGTATCGCCCTGCAGGTGGGCCCGCAGCCGCTGCATGACCATGGGGACATCCTGCTCGTGGATGGTCGGTACGTCCCCCTGCCGCGTCACCATCGTGATTTCCGCCGCCGAATTCTCGTTGCTCTCGTCCGCGCGCATCCGATGCAGCTTCCGGCGCTCCAGGTCGTAGTCCCAGAACTGTTCGCCTGACGCCCACAGCGCAAGCTTGAGGTGCTGGTCGCGATCCTGTGTGGATTCGGCCCGGTGGTCTGGCTGCGCAGGCGGCAGCAGCCACGACCACCAGTAGCGTCGCGTCGCAATTGCAGCCACGGCCACCAGCACTACCACTGCAACGATCAGCAGCCAGGGCCGCGAAGACGGCAGCGCGCCCTGCAGGGCCATGGCCGCGACGGCGGAGGCGGAAGCGATCGACATTCGGATGCGGTCTCGCGGGAGCGAACGAGCCAGGACAACCCCGAGTGTAGGCGCGGGCGGCGCGTCACAACAAGCGGCATGCAGGTCTGGTTGGTACAATCCGGTCCTGTTTTTTCCCCGTCCGAACCCCCGAGCGGATTACGTTGATGACCGATCTTCCTTCCATTCCGGATGTGTCGCAGGCGATGCGCAAGGCCGGACTCGCCACCGATCCATCCGAACTCCACGGCGCGCTGTGTGGCTGGCTGGCCGGCGGTGGCGAAAACTCCAGCGCATGGCCGGCACGGGTGCTGGCCGACGACAGCCTGGCGAGCGTTGAAGAGGGCGCGCTGGAGGCACTGCGCCAGGCCAGCGTGGAGCAGCTGGAAGACCGCGGTTTCGGTTTCGACCTGTTGCTGCCGGAAAGCGACGGCACGCCCACGGTGCGTGCCGAGGCGCTGTTCGACTGGTGTCGCGGATTCCTCGGCGGATTCGGACTGGCGTCCGGCGCCCATCCCCCCCTGTCCGATGAGGCCCAGGAGGCACTGCGGGACCTGGCCCGGCTGGCGCAGGCCGCCCCGGAGACCAGCGACGAGGACGAAGACGAAGACGCCCTGGCCGAGATCGAAGAGTTCGTGCGCGTCGCCGTGCTGCTGCTGCACGGCGATTGCGTGATGGCGCCACGGCATCGCCAGAGCCTGAACTGATGAAGGCCGCCACGGGAATTTCCGCGGCCGAGTTCGCCCGCCGCCGCAAGCAGTTGATGCGCATGGCGGCCAACGACGCGATCCTGGTGCTGCCTGCCGCCACTGAGCGGGTACGCAGCAACGACACCCACTTCCCGTACCGGCAGGATTCGGACTTCTGGTACCTCACCGGGTTTCCGGAGCCTGAAGCGGTGCTGGTGCTGATCCCGGGCCGCAAGCACGGCGAGACCATCCTGTTCTGCCGCGAGCGCGACCTCGAGCGCGAGGGCTGGGACGGGCCGCGTGCCGGGCAGGAAGGCGCCGTTGAGGCGTTCGGCATGGACGACGCCTACCCGATCGAAGACCTGGACGAAATCCTGCCTGGGCTGCTGGAAGGCCGCTCACGCGTCTACTACCACTTCGGCCGCGAGGCCGAGTTCGATCTCAAGCTCATCGGCTGGGTCAAGCGCGTGCGCGAGCAGGTGCGCCATGGGGCGCAGCCGCCGCATGAGTTCATGGAGCTGGGACACCTGCTGCACGAACTTCGTCTGTTCAAGTCGAAGGACGAGATCAGGCTGATGCAGAAAGCCGCCGACATCACCGTCCAGGCGCATCGTGCCGCAATGCGTGCCGTCCGTCCCGGCGTCCACGAGTACGAGCTGCAGGCCGAGATCGAGCGCGTGTTCCGCGCCAGCGACGCCTGGCCCGCGTATGGAAGCATCGTTGGCGCCGGCGGCAACGCCTGTGTACTCCACTATCGCGCGAACAACGCGCGCGCCGCCGAAGGCGACCTGGTGCTGGTGGACGCCGGCGCGGAGTTTCGCGGCTATGCCGCCGATATCACCCGCACGTTCCCGGTCAGTGGCCGCTTCACCGCGCCGCAGCGCTCGCTGCACGACCTGGTGGGCGCGGCCCAGGCGGCGGCGCTGGCGTGCGCGACACCGGGCGTTCCCTACGAAGCCGGACACGATGCGGCGGTCAGGACCCTCACCGAAGGCCTGCTCCGGCTTGGCCTGCTCAAGGGCAGGCTCGAGAAGAACATCACCGACGGCAGCTACAAGCGCTTCTACCGACACAAGACCGGCCACTGGCTCGGGCTGGACGTGCATGACGTGGGCGAATACCGCCTTGGCGGCGAGTCGCGGGTGCTGGAGGCGGGGATGGTCTTCACCATCGAACCTGGCCTGTATGTCTCGGCCGACGACAAATCGGTCGATGCCAGGTGGCGGGGCATTGGCATACGCATCGAGGACGACGTGCTGATCACCGCCGATGGACACCGCGTGCTGACCGACGCCCTGGCTCGCAGCGCCGATGAGATCGAAGCCGAAATGGCGGCATAGCCAAAGCCAGCGGCGGCCGCACGATTTTCGACACCAATCAAGGATCGCTGTCACGGCCGCACCACCAAACCGACGCAGGAAGACTCCATGGAATCGCTCGCCAACCCGGAAATCTGGAGCGCACTGGCCACGCTCTCACCGCGCTAGAGTTGGTCCTCGGGATCGACAACATCATCTTCATTTCGATCCCCGCAGGATGGCTGCCGGCGCACCAGCGCGACAAGGCGCGGAAAATCGGCATCGGCCTGGCGGCCATCACCCGGCTGATGCTGCTGTTCGCGATCGCCTGGATCATCGGCCTGACCGCGCCGCTTTTCAGCGCCTTCGACCAGGAGTTCTCCTGGCGCGACCTGATCCTGATCGGTGACGGGCTGTTCCTGATCGGCAACGCCACCCACGAGATCCACCAGAAGCTGGAAGGCGAATCGGAACAAGTCGCGCCTTCGGCCGCGGCCAGCTTCATGGGCGTGCTGGTCCAGATCATGCTGCTATGAATGACACAGGCGTGCACGGGTGGCGTCGTCGTCACCTCTGCGGAAGGTGCGGCGCAAGCCTGAACTTGAGCAGCGCCACCAGCGCCTCGTCGATGTAGTCGAAGTCGTCGGGCACGTCCAGGCACACCACCCGCTTGTCCTTCAGGTGCGGCCCGAATCGCGCGCTCAGCTTCGAACGGTGGATCGGCTCCATGACCGCAATCAGGTCGGCCCATCCCAACAGCTCTGGCGTCACTGGGACATCGGCGTCATTACCCACTCCGGCCGAGGCGGTCTCCACTCCTGGCCACGAGGCGAACACCTGCTCCGCAGTCGGGCTGCGAAGGCGATTGCGGCTGCACACGAAGAGGATGTGCCTGCTCAACCGCCCGCGTACTCGGCGGCGAAGGCCGGGCGCGTCAGGTTCTCGGCCGCGTCCGCCGTGCACAGCACCTCATCCTCGATGCGGACGCCGCCATACGGGCGGAACTGGTCCACGCGCGACCAGTCCACGCCATCGCCAAGGCCTTTCTGCCTGGCTTCGTCCAGCAGCATGTCGATGAAATACAGGCCCGGCTCGATGGTCACCACCATGCCCGGCTCCAGCACGCGGGTCATGCGCAGGTAAGGGTGTCCCGGCGGGCGTGGGATCGTGCCGCCGCGATCGCTCTGTGCGAAGCCGGCCACGTCGTGCACCTGCAGTCCGATCGGATGGCCCAGGCCGTGCGGGAAGAACGCCGCACTCAAGCCGCTTTCCACGGCGGCCTCCGGTGCCACCTTGATTACGCCGAAGTCGCGCAGGATGCCCATCAGGACCAGATGCGCATCGATGTGCAGCTGGCGGTAGTCGGTCCCGGCGCGTACCGCTTGCCCCATTGCCTGCTGGGCGATGTCCACCGCATCGACCAGTGCCTGGAATTCACAGCCGCGGTCAAGGGCGTAGGTCCGGGTGATGTCGCTGGCATAGCCTCTGCAGCTGGCGCCGGCGTCGATCAGGAAGCTGCGCAGCTGCGCAGGCGCCACGCGGTCGCGCTCGGTGTAGTGCAGCACCGCGGCATGCTCGTTGAGGCCGACGATGTTGTTGTACGGCAGGTCGTTCGTGTCCTGGCCCACCGCGCTGCAGTAGGCCAGGTGGATGTCGAATTCGCTCATGCCGGCGCGGAACGCGATTTCGGCCGCGCGGTGGCCTCGCGCACCCAAGCGCTGGGCTTCGCGCATCGACGCCAGTTCATACGCCGTCTTGTACGAGCGCTGGTACTCCAGGTAGTCCACGACCGCCGCCGGATTGTTGGGCACGTACGGTCCCAGCGCGCTCCGTGGCTCCCCGACGATGGCGCAGTGGGCGGGCTTGCCGGGAAGCAGCGCCAGCGCCTCCTCGGGCTTGCGGATCACGTGGATGTCGAAGTGCTCGACCCACCAGCCGCTCGGCGCGTCGGGCACCACGTGCCAGTAGTCGAACGGCTGCAGGAAGATCAGTATCGGCCGCTTGCCGGGCGTGTAGACCAGCCAGCTGTTGGGCACCCTGGTGAGCGGCAGCCACGCCTTGAACTGGGGATTGACGGCGTAGGGATAATCGCGGTCGTCGAAGACCTGGTAGTGCAGCGTCCCGCTGGGGACTACCAGGTGATCGAATCCACCGCGAGCCAGCGCTTGCTCGGCGCGGCTCGTCATGGACCGCACGTGGTCGGCGTACAGCACTCCGGGGTCGGGCGCGACGGCGGTGGGGCGGACAGGTGCGGGGCGGGCAGGCGCGGATAGGGTGTTCATCGCGGTCACTCGTTCGGAATGTCCCGATTTTGACGCAAATCGCTTTCTGCCGCTCCCTAACGAAGCGGCGGCGCGCTCTCGATCCAGCGGCGCAGTGCGGCCAGGTGACCGTCGCCAACGGTCAGGAAGCGCAGTCCGGCCCAGCTTTGCCCGGGAGTATTGGCGTTGCCGATCCACAGCAGGTGCGCGCCGACCTCGACCGGCGTGGCCCGAGCGGCAGCGTCGATCAGGTCGAAGCGCAGCTGGTAGAGGGCGTCCTCGTGCAGCGCGGCGTTGACCACCAGCAGCATGCCGGATTCGGACAGGTTGCCGACGCGCCCGACGGTTTTCGGTCATGGCGTCGACAACGGTGATCGCTTCGTGCGCGACACGTCGCTGCGCCCGCCTGGCCTCGCTCCTCATGCGGTGGCTCCTTCAGTGGTGCCGCCTGCGAAGCTGCGCAGCGCCTTCACCGTCGCCTGCCACGCGCGATCGATCAGCCGGCCCTTGTCCTCGGTGACCACGCGCACCTGGTCGCGCGCCATCAGCCGGGCCAGGCTGTCCTGCGACTGTTCGCCGATGCGCTGTCCGCGCTGGTTGACGAATAGCGCGTTGTCGGTGACCGGACTGAACCAGGATAGCCGATGGCGGCGGGTCTCGGCCTGCTGGTTGGTCACGAACTCGAACCAGCTTCCGAACGGCAGGGTGCGCAGGTAGGCATGGCACTCCTGCTCCTCTGGCGTGCGCGGCAGCTGCGCGGTCTTCTTCTGCGGCACGGCCTTTTCGCCGAGACGCTGGCGGTTCATGACGCGCGCGGTGAGCTCGGTGCGCGAGGTCGTTTCATCCTCTCCACCCGCGCTGGAAAGGCGGCGCGCTATCGCCTCTGATTCGTCCTTGTGATAGCCCGCCTGCGCGAGGGACTGCTCGATTCGGCTGGTCAGGACCTCGTCAGGTTCAGGCGCTGCTTCAGCGCTGGTGGACGTGATCAGCGCAATGCGTTCGGTCAGGTCCACCGAGCCCCGCCATTCCTGCGACTCCTGGCCGTTGCGCAGGAGGTTCAGAGTCAGCACGTCGGCCCACGCCTGGTTGAGCAGCGCCTGCACGAACTTGGGCGACTGCTTCTCGGCCAGCGCCGCCTGGATGGTTGATTCGGCGCGCCCCTTGGCGACTTCCAGCCGGTCCTTGCCCCTGGCGGCCGCGCATTGAGGTTGCCGAAGTGCCGCGACTGCAGATCGTTTGAGCGTGCGCGCTCGGCCTGGTGGAACAACTGCTGCTCCACGTCCACCAGCATCCGGTTGATGCGCGCAGTGAGGTCCCGCGACATCTGGACGAACAGCACATCCAGGATCCGGCGCACCCGGGGCGGCAGCAGTGGCGAGGTGGCGATCGTGGCCAGCGCGGTGGCGCCTGGCGTGGAGGGCGTTGGTGCACCAGCCATGGAAGGTTTCGCGAGTTCCCGGCGGCCGGGATTCTCAACACATTCCCGTAGTCGCGGCTCCGACGACGCCATCCGCCGTTGCGCCTACTGCCGGAGAAACAGCGCGGTGACGTCGTTGGTGAAGCGCCGGCCCAGCTCGGTGGGCGCCACCGATCCCCCTGTCTCCACCAGCCAACCCCGTTCCCGCGCTTCGGCCAGTTGGGGCGCAATGACTTGCCGGGCCAGCCCCGTGGAGGCCTCGAACTCGGACAGCGCAAAGCCTGCATTGAGGCGCAGCGCGTTCAGCATGAACTCGAAGGGCCGACGCGCCGCGCCGATCCTTTCGTCGCCGCCAATGGCCGCTTCGGTTCCCGCGTTGGCGAGGTAGGCCGTCGGATGGCGGGTCTTCCAGCGCCGCAGGATGTCCTGTTCCGATCCGAGGGTGAGCTTGCCATGTGCGCCGGCGCCGATGCCCAGGTAATCGCCGTAGCGCCAGTAGTTGAGGTTGTGGCGGCACTCGCGGCCCGGGCGGGCATAAGCGCTGACTTCGTATTGCGAATAGCCGGCCTGCTCGAGCAGCGCCTGGCAGTGTTCCTGGATGTCCCAGGCCGCGTCCTCGTCGGGAATCCCGCCGGGAGGACGGGCGAAGAACACCGTGTTCGGCTCCAAAGTGAGCTGATAATGCGAGATGTGCGCCGGCTGCAGGGCGAAGGCCCGCTGCAGGTCGACTTCGGCCATGGCCAGGCTCTGTCCGGGCAGCGCATACATCAGGTCGAGGTTGAAGTTGTCGAAGCCGGCGTCCTGCGCAAGCTTCACCGCACGATCGGCCTGAGCGCTGTCGTGGATGCGCCCGAGACGGCGCAGGCATTCGTCGTCGAAGCTCTGGATGCCGAAGCTGATGCGGTTGATGCCGGCCTGGCGGTAGTCCTCGAAGCGCCCGTGTTCGGCCGTGCCGGGATTGGTCTCCAGGGTCACCTCCAGCCCGGGTGCAAAGCGCAGCCGGCTGCTGGCCGCCTGCAGGAACCGGTCGATCTGCGCGGGCGGGAACAGGCTGGGCGTGCCGCCGCCGAAGAACACGCTGCGCACGGTTCTGCCCCAGACCAGCGGCAGGTCGTGGTCGAGGTCGCGTATCAGCGCATCCACATAGCCGGCGAACGGCAGCACGCCCTTGCCCTCATGCGAATTGAAGTCGCAGTAAGGGCATTTGCGTACGCACCACGGCAGGTGCACGTACAGCGACAGGGGCGGCGGGATCAGCATGCGTCCATTGTAGGAGCGGGCCCTGCCCGCGAACTTTTTATCACGCGCGTCATCGCGGGCATCGCCGCTTCTACTGCAGCAGTGCCAGGCGCTGCTTCAGCAGCGCCAGCGCCAGGCCGCGATGGCTGATGCGGTGCTTCAGCGCCAGGCTCATCTCCGCCGCGGACTGCCCATGCACGGGATCCATGAACACCGGGTCGTATCCGTGCCCGCCGCTGCCGCGCCGCGCCGGCAGGATGCGGCCGCGCCACAGCCCTTCGACGATCAGCGGCTGCGGATCCTGTGCGTGTCGCAGCAGCACCAGCACGCAGTAGAAATGCGCGCCGCGCGCCTCCGTCGGCACGTCCTGCATCGCCGCGAGGAGCGTGTCGATGTTCGCTTCGGCATCGCCATGTGCACCGGCATAGCGGGCCGAGTACAGCCCCGGCGCACCGTGCAGCGCGTCCACGCACAGTCCGGAGTCGTCGGCCAGCGCAGGCAGGCCTGTGGCCTGGCAGGCGTGGCGGGCCTTGATCAGCGCGTTTTCCACAAACGTGCTGGCGGTCTCATCGGCGTCGCCCACGCCGAGTTCGGACTGCGCGGTGAGTTCGACGGACGCGTCCGCCAGCAGGGCGCGAAGCTCATCGAGCTTGCCTTGGTTGGACGAGGCCAGGATCAGTTTCAAGCGTGGATCAGCCTGTGGGTCGGTCATGTGGAAGGCTGCAGCAGGTCCCAGCGGTTGCCGTAATGGTCCTGGAACACCGCCACGGTGGCGTAGGGTTCGACGCGCGGCGCTTCGGTGAAGTGGACGCCGTTGGCGCGCAAGCATTCGTAGTCGCGCCAGAAGTCGTCCGTCTGCAGGAACAACGCCACCCGTCCGCCGGTCTGGTTGCCGATCGACGCGCGCTGCGAGTCGTTGACCGCCCGCGCCAGCAGCAGCGCGGTTTCCCGGCTGCCCGGCGGGGCGACTCGCACCCAGCGCTTGCCCGCGCCGCGGTCGGTGTCCTCCAGCAAGGTGAAGCCGAGCGCGCCGGTGTAGTGGGCGATGGCGGTGTCATAGTCATCGACGACCAAGGTCACCAGGCTCAGGAACTGAAGCATGTCGGCGGGTCGGCGGAAAGTCGTGCTGTTCTTCAGCGTCGGCCGCAGTGCCGCTCAGCCGGCCAGCGCCGCGCGCTGCGCCTGGAACAGCTCGGCGATGCCCTTTTCGCCAAGGGCCAGCATCGCGTTCAATTCGTCACGACGGAACGCATGGCCTTCGGCCGTGCCCTGCAGCTCGATGAAACCGCCGCCGTCGTTCATCACCAGGTTCATGTCGGTGTCGCAGTTGCTGTCTTCGGGGTAATCGAGGTCGAGCACCGGCTCACCGCCGTAGATGCCCACCGACACCGCGGCGACGGCGCCGTGGATCGGCTCGCGCTTGATCTCATGGCGGCTTTTAAGCCAGTTCACCGCATCGACCAGGGCCACGTAGGCGCCGGTGATGGCCGCGGTGCGGGTGCCGCCGTCGGCCTGCAGCACGTCGCAGTCCAGGGTAATGGTGCGCTCGCCCAGGGCGCCGCGATCGACGCAGGCGCGCAGCGCGCGGCCGATCAGGCGCTGGATCTCCAGCGTGCGCCCGCCCTGCTTGCCGCGCGAGGCTTCGCGATCGCTGCGGCTGTGGGTGGCGCGCGGGAGCATTCCGTATTCAGCGGTGACCCAGCCCTCGCCCTTGCCGCGCAGGAAACCCGGCACGCGGTTGTCCACGCTGGCGGTACACAGCACCCGGGTGTCGCCGAAGGAGACCAGTACCGAACCCTCCGCGTGGCGCGTGTAGCCGCGCTGGATCACGACAGTGCGCATCTGGTCGGCGAGGCGGCCACTGGGGCGGGCGAGGGGCATGTGCGATCCGGGTTTCGGGGCCCACTAGGTTACCATTCGCGCTCCACGCAGCCGGGGCACTCCATGATCCGCAGCATGACTGCCTACGCGACCGTCGAACGCGCCATCGACGGCGGAATGCTGGCTTGCGAGCTGCGCTCGGTCAACCATCGTTTCCTCGAACTGGCGCTGCGCCTGCCCGAGGAAATGCGCGCGCTGGAGCCGGCGCTCCGGGAGCGCATCTCCTCGCGCATCGCGCGCGGCAAGCTCGACTTCAGCCTGCGCCTGCGCGGGAGTGAAAACGAGGCGAACCTGCAGTTGAACGCCACGCTCCTGCGGCAGCTGTCCGAACTCGCACTCGACATGACCTCGCGCTTCCCGGCGCTGCGCACCGAGTTCATCGACCTGCTGCAATACCCCGGTGTGCTGCAGACGCGCTCGATCGATCCGGAGCTGCTGCAGGGTGAAGCGTTGGCACTGCTGGACACCTTGCTCGACCAGTTCGTCGCCGCGCGCGAGCGCGAGGGGGCGAACCTGGCCGCGGCGATACGCGAGCGCGTGGACGCCGTGGCCGCGCGCGCCGCCGAGGCGCGTGAGCTGGTGCCGTTGATCCGTGCGGGCCAGCGACAGAAGATGGAAGCGCGGCTGGCCGACCTGGGGCAGCCGGCGGATCCCGGGCGGCTGGAGCAGGAGCTGGTGATCTGGCTGCAGAAGCTCGACGTCGATGAAGAACTCGACCGCCTCGACAGCCACGTTCTCGAGATACGCCGCATCCTCAAGCAGGCCGAACCGGTGGGCCGGCGCCTGGATTTCCTGCTTCAGGAGTTCAATCGCGAGGCCAACACCCTGGGTTCCAAATCGGTGGACGTGCGCACCACCAACATCGCCGTGGAGCTCAAGGTCCTGATCGACCAGATCCGCGAACAGGTGCAGAACATTGAGTAGGAAAGCGGGCCAATGAGCATGCGCGGAACCCTGTACGTGGTCGCCGCGCCCTCGGGCGCCGGCAAGAGCAGCATCGTCAACGCGGTGCTCGCACGGGATCCGCAGATCGCGCTGTCGATCTCCTTCACCTCGCGCGCGCCGCGCCCGGGCGAGCGCCACGCCCAGCACTACAACTTCGTCGATGCAGGCGAGTTCCAGCAGATGATCGACGCCGGGGACTTCTTCGAGTACGCCCGCGTCCACGGCGACTGGAAGGGCACCGCCCGCCAGTCGGTCGAGCCGCAGCTGTGCGCGGGCAAGGACGTGCTGCTGGAGATCGATTGGCAGGGCGCGCGCCAGGTGCGCGCCAAGGTGCCCGATGCGGTCAGCGTTTTCATCCTGCCGCCTTCGCGCCAGGCGCTGGAGCAGCGCATGCGCGCGCGCGGGCAGGACAGCGAAGTGGTCATGGCCCAGCGGCTGGCGGCGGCGCGCGAGGAAATGTCGTACTACGCCGAGTTCGACTACGTCATCGTCAACGAGGTGTTCGACGTCGCGGTCGAGGAAATGTGCGCGATTTTCGTCGCCAGCCGCCTGCGTCGCGAGCGCCAGGCCGTGCGCCAGTCGGGATTGATCGCGGCGTTGCTGGCCGATCCCTGAGCGCGTGGCTAGTGGGAGCGGCACCGGTGGCAGCGGCGTTGGTGGCCGCGGCGCCCGCGGGAGGGGCATTGGTGGGAACCTTCGGTCACTGTTCATCAGCTGCCAAGAGTTCAGTCCTAAAAGCACTGCCTGAGTCCCTGCGTCTTGGGAGAGCAACTCCTGCCGTGGCGCGCGCCCATCGGGGCGCGGTGTGACCCGGGCCAAATTGATACGCTGTCATGACGCTCCGTGTTCCCAGACCTCTGTACTCTGGAAAGGCACCGGCGAAATTACGTTGTCGATGCACGGACGGTACGCAGTGGCAGCAGTCCAGAATGCGAAGCTCTGAGCTTCTTGCCGCGAGATAGGCCTTTAACGCGTTGAGCTATCCAACCCGTCACGGGAATCGGGGGCGGTCATGCAATCAGACGAAATGTGGTTGTGCGGCGACGTCCACGGCGACTTGCGGACGCTTCGGCGTGCGTTGTGGGACAGATCGCCGCCCAAGGCGATCGTGCTGGTCGGCGATCTTGATCCGCCGGAGCTGGTGGGTCCGTGGCTGGAAGCTGCAATCGGTCACCATGTCGATACATGGTTCATCCACGGCAATCACGAGACAGACTCCGTGATCCCGAGGCTTGGGGTCGTGCCATGCAGGTCGCTGCCCCGGAAGCTGGCTTGGAGGATGCGTTCTACACAGAGGAATGGGAACAGATAGTGGCAGCCCAAGGTATTGCGACTTTGGATGACTACCGTCGTGTCAGTCGAGTGGGGCGAAAAGCAGTCTTGTCACGGAGCAAGAGGGATCTGGCGTGGCCGGTGATCGAAGAATATCGAGCTCAACTCAGCGCCAAGCGCCTGAAGGACGTGGACGACGCTTACAGTGATGGGGCTCAGCTGCTGGCAGAGAATTCCGGTGATGTTGCGTACTCTGCGTTGGTTATCCACGAGACCCAAGATTTCGGACCACAAGTACTGAGGTTGATCAGGGCGATCGTGCCAGCGGGACGCAACGACCTGTTTTGTGTCGGCGATGGGCACCAACGAATCTACTCCAAGCACAAAGCTGTCTTGGGGCGTTGTGGCATTGACATCCGGGGGCGGTCGCGCAAGCTCTAACTTAATTACAGGGCAACAGACGAGATCCGTAAGCTCGCCGTAGCCCTCCTGGAGGGGCGAGATATCGATGATCTTGATGGCGGCAGCGATGACAATCGCCGCTACAAGTCACTGTCCCATGGCCCTGCCTCCGAGGTTTTTAAGTCATCCAGCGTTGAGGAGGCCGTTGATCGGGCAATCGGACGTATCGTGGAATGGATGTCGCTTTCCGGAGCGGGTCTCTCTCCAAAGGTATGCGTGATGGCCCCAACCGCCAAGTTGCGAGATGAAGTGGCTCGTGTGCTCAATCAAAGAGACATCAGGACAACTACGTTTGACGCCGACAGCGTCGATTCGGTTGAGTCTTCAGCAGTACGTGTGTCCACCATGCACCGAGCTAAGGGCTCGAGTTTGATCGCGTTGCAGTGCTCGCGCTGCCCCATGCTGGCTCCGAGTCTGACTCCGCGCAACTGGCTTATGTTTCCCTTACGCGCGCGAACTCAGTTGCGTTGCTTATCCAATAGTCTGGATCATTTAATGATCTGGACACGTTGTGCCTCGGCGGGCTCATGATATTTGCCAGGTGGGAGACGAATCAGGCATCGCGGTGATGTGCTCAGGCACTTGTCCGACAGAGCGTCCAAAGTATTCACAAGGTGACGAACGGTTCTCTTTGAATTCTTTTCCGCGGTCAGGCCGCTAGCTGAACAGCCATGGGGACGTTCGAACTGGAAGACCCACGCTTGGACGGCTCAGGCCCTTCTGCTGTGAAAAGCCCGTCGGGGCGGTTCCACCTACCGAGCGTGCTGGGGTCATCTCGGCTTGAGCTGAGCCGGAGATTCGAGCTTTGGTGGCACAAGACCGTTACAGAATGTGTCACAGCGCCAATATGGCGATTCTGTTTTGGATTTCGAGAGGAGCAGCTGGTGTCGTCGCTGGCCCGATATCGCCGGCTCCGACTATGTCGCATATGCTCACGCGGATGGCGAGTAAGCTGTTGATTTAAAGGGATAAAATGGTGGCTATAGGTGGACTCGAACCACCGACCTCGGCATTATGAGTGCCACGCTCTAACCGGCTGAGCTACATAGCCACGATGCGTAATTTTACCTTATGACCCCAGGCTTATGAGTGACGTGCTCTAACCGGCTGAGCTACATAGCCGCGCATCTAACCTTCCATTTTTCCCGCCTTAGCGCTGGCTGTCAATAGTCGCGGGTTTGCTTGAGACATCCCTCCGCGCGTGGCACAGTCGAGCCATTGGATTTCAGGAGTCCGCATCGTGATCGATCCGGACGGCTACCGACCCAACGTCGGCATAGTGTTGATGCGTCCGGATGGCCAGGTGTTCTGGGCGCGTCGGGTGCGCCGGGACGGCTGGCAGTTCCCGCAGGGCGGCATGAACACCGATGAGACTCCGGCCGAGGCCATGTACCGAGAATTGCGCGAGGAAACCGGCCTGCTCCCCGAGCATGTCGAGATTCTGGGCGCCACCCCAGGCTGGCTGCGCTATCGGCTGCCACATCGTGCCGTGCGTCGCAACGAACGCCACGTCTGCATCGGCCAGAAGCAGGTGTGGTTCCTGCTGCGGCTGGTCGGGGACGAGTCCCACCTGCGCCTGGATCTGACCGAGACACCCGAGTTCGACGATTGGCGCTGGGTGGACTTCTGGTATCCGATGGAGCACGTGGTGATGTTCAAGCGTGGGGTCTACGCCCGCGCGCTGTGCCACCTTGCGCCGTTTGCACAGCTGGCGGCCGGTACCCAGGCGGTTCCGCAGATGCTGCTCGGCGGGTGGCCCAGCGACCCTCGCAGGGCCCAGGCTGGGCACCGCGCCGAAGTGCCAAAGCGCAGCGGCGGGAACAACACCTAAAACAATTGACAATCATTCGCATTCGCGTTGAAATGTATCCGGTCGCATTCGACCGTCGCCGGGGCTGCCTGCCTTGTACGTCTGCATTTGCAACGGAGTCACCGAGCGCCAGATCCGCGAGGCCGCGGCCGCGGGCTGCAACAGCGTGGCCGAGCTGACCATGCGCACCGGCTGCGGCGCGACCTGCGGTAGCTGCCTGGACGCGGCCGCGGCGATGCTGGAGCCTTCGCACGTGGAGCGCGAGGCGGCGCGGTTCCCGCTGCCGCTGCTCGGTGCCGACATCTCCCGCGCCGCCTGACCTTCCGCCAGGCCCTTGGGCTGCGGACTTGCGCTGGATGAGCACGATTCGCGTTTCGTCATCGACGAGCGCCACTGGGTAACCTTCAAGCCTTCCCCACGCTAGGAGCAGGCCATGAAGGGCGACGCCAAGGTCATCGAATTCCTCAACAAGGCGCTCTACAACGAGCTGACCGCGATCAACCAGTACTTCCTGCACGCCAAGATGCTCAAGAACTGGGGCCTCAAGGAACTGGCGCAGCACGAGTACGAAGAATCGATCGACGAAATGAAGCACGCGGACAAGCTGTCCGAACGCATCCTGTTCCTCGATGGGCTACCCAACTTCCAGATCCTCGGCAAGCTGCGCATCGGCGAGAATCCGCGCGAGCTGCTGGAGTGCGACCTGGCACTGGAGTACGAGGCGCTGCCCCTGCTTCGCGACGCCATCGCCCATTGCGAAAGCGTGGCCGACTACGTCAGCAGGAAGCTGTTCGCCGACATCCTGGAGTCCGAGGAAGAGCATGTCGACTGGATCGAGACGCAGCTGTCGATCATCGATCGGATTGGCGAGCCGAACTACCTGCTGACCAAGCTCGAAGACTGAGGCGGCCTGCGTCCTTCGCGGTCCAGCTGCATCACGTAGCCCTGCAGGGCCATCCGGGCCCGCGCGTACTCTGCAATGACCAGTGCCACCGCGACTGCGGGACGGTCCAGGTTGTAGGCGCGCGCGCCCAGCTCCACGCGCTTTGCCGCAGCCGACAGTGCCATCGCTCCGACGTTGGCGCTGGATGACTTGAGCGTGTGCGCGGCATCGCGCATGGCGTCCAGGTCTGGAACCGTCGCGGCGATTTCCAGCTGGCTGATCCGGCGCGGCGCGTCTTCCAGGAACAGGGCGATGATGCGCGCGGTCTCGTTGCCGGCGATCTCCTGCAGTTCGTCGAGCATGTCATGGTCCAGCACCGGAAATGCGCTGGACATGTCGCCACGTGCTGCTCCAGCCGAAGAGGCGGGCTGCAGGGGCTGCACGGCCTCCACCACCCGGCGCTCCTGAGCAGGCTCTGGCGTGCGCTCAACGAAGACCTCACGTCCCGGTAGCCAGCGCTGCAGGCACTTCTGCAGCTGCTCGCGCGACACCGGCTTGGACAGGTAGTCATCCATCCCGGCATCCAGGCAGCGCTGGCGGTCCCCGGCCATGGCATTGGCGGTCATGGCCACGATGGGCAGCCGGTCCGAGCCTCGCAGCTTTTCCATCTCGCGCCATTCCCGCGTGGCCGAGTAGCCGTCCTGTACCGGCATCTGGCAGTCCATCAGCACCAGGCCGAAGCGTCCTGTCGCCAGCTTCTCCAGGGCTATCAGCCCGTCTGCGGCCGTGTCGCAGGTGTAGCCGAGCACGGACAGGAGCTTCTGGCCGACGGCCATGTTGACCGGGTTGTCTTCGACCAGCAGCAGCTGCGTGGGTGGGTGCGCCTGCGGCACCGGGTCATCGGCCGGGACAGCTGCGGCCGGCACCGAAGCCACTGTCGGCTGCACCAGCGGAAATGCGTCGTGGAATGGCTCCTCTTCCGCCGCCGGCACCGATTCAAAAGACAGTGATGCAGGTGCTTCGGGCGACAATGCAGCCGCCAGGGCCGAGCGCAGGTCGCTGCCGTGCGACTGCCGCGGCAACAGCGTGCTGCCATCGCGCAGTTCGTCGGGAAGCAGCTCATCGCCGTACAGCCACACCATTCGCGTGCTTCCAGCGGCACTTCGCACCACGCTGCGATGCAATGCACGTGCGCTGCCGCGGATTCTGGAGTGGTCACCCATGACGATGGCGTACGGAGTCGCCCCCAGAGCCTGGCCTGCCCGAATCCGCTCCAGCGCTTCCTGGGTCGTCTCGACCGTCACCAGGCTCATGCCCCAGGTGGGCAGCAGCAGCGACAACCGCTGGCTCAACAGCGAGTCCGGCGTGACCAGCAGGACGCGCGTCTGCTCCGTTGCCGCTTCGCTGCGCAGGTCGCCCACAACCTTGAGCAGCGGTACCTCGAACCAGAAGTTGGCGCCTCGCCCCAGCTCCGAAACCACGCCAATGCGACCGCCTATCAGGTCGACGATGCGCTTGCAGATGGCGAGCCCCAGGCCGGTGCCTCCATACAGTCGCGTGGTGGATGCGTCGGCCTGGGAGAACGAATTGAACAGCCGCGCCTGCGCCTCTGGATCGATGCCGATGCCGGTATCACGCACTTCGAAACGCAGCAGGTGCTGGGTCGGAGTTTCGCCCAATCGCCTCACGCTGACGCTGATGATTCCACGCTCGGTGAACTTCACTGCGTTGCCGATCAGGTTGCTCAACACCTGGCGCATGCGCACCGGGTCGCCGCGCACCGGCAGCCGCACCGCAGGATCCAGCTTCAGCTCCAGCCGCAGGTTCTTGTTCTCGGCGGGCCGCTGCATCAGCTGGATCACGCCATCGAGGACTTCGCGAAGGTGGAAACCGGTGACCTCGAGTTCGAGCTTGTTGGCCTCCAGCTTGGAATAGTCGAGGATGTCGTCGACGATGCGCAGCAGTTGCTGCGACGAGGCGCTGGCGATGTTCAACATGACGCGCTGGTCAGGCGCCAGGTCGGCGCGCGAGAGCAGGTCGAGCATGGGCAAGATGCCGTTGAGCGGCGTGCGGATTTCGTGGCTCATCGTGGCCAGGCACTCGCCCTTGGCCAGGACTGCGGAGTCCGCCGCCTGCTTGGCCAGCACCAGCTCCTGCTTGAGCCGGTCGTGCCGGAGCAGGTCGCGCTGCAGGCTGTCGCGCTCGGATTCGGCCATGGCCGCGCGTGTTTCCATGGCCTCGTAAGACGACGACAGGCTGCGCTGCCGCATCAGCAGAGCAACGCAGCAGAGTGCAGCGGCCGCAATGGCGGCCACGGCGACCTGCGACCAAGGCCCGACGATTTGTGGAAACGAGAGCAGCAGTACGCCGATGCCTGCCACGACCAGCGCAAGCGCAAGCCACGGTGGCGCAGTGGAGCGCCCTGCGGGCCCATCGACCTACAGCACCGCGTTCTGGAAGTCGAAGTTCAGTTCAGTGCCGACGCCCTGCACCAGGTTGCCCTGGATGAAGTCGACACCTCCCATCCACATCGCGGCCGCAGCCTGCGGATCTTCGATCTGCTGCCCGATCACCTGGAGCCCCAGGCGGTGCGCCATGACGATGATCTCGCGCAGCTGCTCGCGCAAGGCGGGATCGTTGTGTGCGGCCGAGTAGCGGTTCGATACCCGCAGGTAGCCCAATGGCAGCTGGCTGAGCAGGGCTTCGGCCTCGGGTCCGGGTTCGAACTGGCTCAGGCAGAACTGCACGCCTGCCGGCATCATCTTGTTGCAGAACTCGCGCAGGATGACCGAATGGATGAGTGCGTCATCCAGGCGCAGGTCGATGACCAGCGAGGCGCCTTCAATGGCGCGCTCGGCGATCGCGGCCAGCAGCCAGTCGGCCATGCTGTCCCGTGCCAGCGAACGTGGTGACTGGAACACGAAAATCCGCAGCGATGCGCCGGCGGCGTGACGCTCGGCAATCAGGTTCAGGACCCGCTCCATGACCAGCCTGTCGAGCTCGACCATGCGCCCGGCGAATTCGGCGACAGGCAGGACCTGCACGGCGTAGACCAATGTGCCGTCGGCCTGGCGCATGCGCAGAAGCGCCTGCTACTGGGCCAGATGGCTTCCAGCCACCGACACGATCGGCTGGTAGGCAAGCTCGAGGGCTTCATCGTTCAGCGACAGATGCATGCCATCTTCAGGTTCGGGATCGGCTTGGTAAGTCGCGACGCCATCGGCCTGCTGCCGCGCCTGAAGTACGGCGCGCCCGGTGGCCTCCAGGGCGCTGCCGGTGTCGGCGAACGTGTCCGGCAACGTCGCGTAGCCGACCGAGCTACGCAGGTGCAGGGTGTCTTCCTCGCGCACCGTGAAAGGCGTTTTGCCCAGTCGATCCCTAAGGTCGTGGGCGAATTTCACAAGTTCATCGCGCTCCAGTCCGAGTGCCATTGCCAGGAAGCTGTTGTCGTTGAGCCGTGCCAGGGTGTGTGGTGCCGCTGTCTTGCCAAGGTGACGGCCGGCCTCGGCCATGAGCTGCTCGAAGCTGGCATAGCCGTAGCGCTCGCGAAGTCCTGGCGCTCCACTGATCTCGATGAAGAACAAGCCTCCCGACTTGCCGGCGTCGAGCGCCTGCCCCAGCTGCTGCATCAGGTAGGCGCGGGTAGGCAAGCCGGTTTCCGGATTGATCATCCTGTTGGCCGAGGGCAGGCGCTGCGGCGTGTGCTGGCGCGCCCGCTTGATCCGATTGGACACCGCTGCGATCAGGTGGCGCGGCCGGATCGGCTTGGTCAAGAAATCATCTGCGCCACTTTCCAGCACCTCGAACTGGCGCTCCGGGTCCGGGTCGCCGGTGAGAAACACGATGGGGAGGTGCACGAACTGGGGCCGCTGGCGGATGTGCATGGTCAGCGCCATGCCGTTCTGGCCAGGCATGTGCAGGTCCATCAGGACCAGGTCGGGGTTGAAGCGCTCGATGGCCGCCACGACGCCATCGGGCGTCATTTCGACTTCTGCCTGCATGCTGGCACCATGCAGCACGCTTTGCGCAAACAGCGCCTGGGCGCGGTCGTCTTCGACGATCAGGATCCTGAAGGGAGCACCGTCCGCGCGCTGCTGTCCACCGTCGCCACTGGCCTCGCTGTGTCCGTCACTGGTGCCTGCGGCGCCATCGGATGGGTTGGGCCCTTCTGGTGCTGCAGTCACTATTGCCTCCGGTATCGCTGGGTCATCCGTCCAGCGCCTCCAGTAATGCGGCGGAGGCGTTTCGGCACGCAGGCGGTAGCGCAATGGCTCGTCCTGGGCTCGGGATGTAGGTTCAATGGCGGACATCGGTTCCCTCAGCTCTTGCCGCGTTATGCGATGAACTTCACGTGCGAGTCGCCGCGGCGCGGAAGCACCGCTTCACGACGCCGGATCACGCTGTCCCGGTGGCGACGTGAACAGGCCGCGCATGCCGCGCGACAGGTTGCGCCACAACCACCAGACAGCCGCGGCCAGGGTAATGCTCACCGCCATGACCAGGCCGAGGGCCAGCCACGGGTAGCTGAAGGCGAGGGCCAGCCCGCCCACCACGGCAGCATCTTCGGTGAGGGAAGCGACCCAGTTGCTGACCGGCTCGGGGGACGTGTTGAGCAGCGCGCGGGATCCGGACTTCATCAGGTGACTGGTGAGGGCCGCGCCGGCGCCGGCAGCGAGTGCGCCTCCGGCCAACTGCCCGTCGGGGGACAGGGTGGCGGCCGCCAGGAACGCGCCGGCCGGAACGCGTGCCAAGGTGTGCAAAAGGTCCCAGGCCGAGTCCACTCCAGGGATCTTGTCGGCGAAGAACTCTGCCACCGCCAGCACGCCGGCCGTTCCCAGCACCCACCACGACTCGGTGGCCTGCAGTGCCGGGGGCAGGTCGAGCCAGCCCATCGCGCCTGCCAGGCCCACTCCGAAAACCGTGAGGTATACCCGGATCCCCGCCATCCATGCCAACAGCATCCCAATTACGAAGACATGTGCTTCGGACATGCGGGCGGTTCCCTTAGACTCGAGCGCGGGACGGGTGCTGACAGGGGGCGCCCGTGAAGCCGAGTATAGGACGGTTGCGTGATGCGATTTCGTGATCGTGCGCCGCGCCCGTGCACGGCGCACAACGACGTAGTGGGAGACTCCTGATGTCAATGACTCCGATGACCCCGGTCGCCTGGCGCTTCTGGATCGTGCAGCGCCGCGACGTGCGGCGCTGGCCCTGGGTGATGCTGCTGGCATTGGCGTGGTTGTTGTCGCTGTGGCTGTGGCTGGTGTGGCGAGGCGCCAGTGCGTACGCCGCGCCGGCGCTGTCCATTGTCAGTGCGCGTGCCCAGGCCGCCGAAGCGGCGCTCGCCGCGCAGCAGGATCGTCTGCAGCAGCTGGGCCAGCGCGAGGCGACGCTGGAGCAGTCGGACCAGATCAGCCGCGAGGCCAACCGTGACCTGCAGGGCAGCCTCGCCGAGCGCGAGGAGGAAATCGCATCGCTGCGCACCGACGTGGCGTTCTACGAGCGGCTGGTCGGTCCCACGCAGCAGCGCAAGGGCCTGAACGTGTTTTCCTCCGAGTTCGCCCCCGGCAGCGATTCGGCGTGGCGCTACCAGATCGTGCTCACCCAGAACCTCAACCGCGGCGCGATCAGCGAAGGCCGGATGCGTTTCACCGTTGAGGGCGTGCGCAACGGCAAGCTCGCCAGCGTGGAGTGGGAAGAGCTGCACCAGAAGCCCGGAGCGCAGGGGCAGCCTTTTTCCTTCCGGTACTCCAGGCCCTGGACGGCAGCGTGATGCTGCCCCGCGGCTTCGCGCCGCGCCGCGTGCGCGTCCTGCTCGATGTCCACGACGTGGCGGTGGAGCAGGCGTTCGACTGGAAGAGCGGACGCACCTGATGGGCGCCGCACCGCATCACATTCATTCAACGCATCTTTGGAGCGCATGACATGTTCAAGAACAAACCGCCGCTGGTCGACGGCCAGTCGATCGACACGCTGATCGGCTCACAGGTCACCATCCACGGCGACCTGGTCTTCAGTGGTGGCCTGTGCGTGGAAGGCAGGATTTTCGGCGAGGTGATCGCCCAGGACGGCCAACCCGCGGTGCTGACCCTGGCCGAGCAGGGCCGCATCGAGGGCGAAGTCCAGGTTCCGGTGGTGGTGATCCACGGCGAGCTGCAGGGCGACGTATTCGCGGCCGAGCGCGTGGAACTTGCCGCGAAGGCGCGCGTCCTGGACAACGTGCACTACAGGCGGGCGGAAATGAAGGCCGGTGCCATCCTGACCGGCCGCCTGATCCACGTCGATGCGGAAACCCAGGCCATGGCGCCACCGATCCTGGTGTCTGCTACAGGTTGATCCGGCAGGGCGGCGTGTTCAGAGGCTCCTCAAGCCGGGGGGGCTATGCTGCGCGCCATGCCCGATCAACCGATTCCTCCTGCCGCCCTGGCTCCGCTTTCCCGCAGCCGCTTGGCCGTCCATGCCGCGGCCGCGATCCTGGCGTTGGCGCTGCTTATCGGCGGCGTCGCGGCGTGGGTGCTGCTGCGTTCCACCGGTGAGGTGCCCACGCCCGCCCAACTGCAGTC